>CAYYNL010000038.1:0-30020 GCA_964472925.1 uncultured Fibrobacter sp.
TTTTCTCTAAAAAACCAAGGCCTTTAGCTGGTTACTTTTTTTTGGCAGCCTTTTTTTTGGCTGGTTTCATTGTACTCGCGGTTTCCTTCAGAATTCTATATGTCTGAGGGATCGAAAGCTTGAATTTTTTGGCAATAGCTTCTACACTATGTCCAGAATCGCGTAAGGCAACCATTTCTTTATTTCTTTCAGGATTACCAGCGGTTCTTGATTCAATACCATACTTCTTTCTTAGTTGATGAACAGCTTGCCTTGTGATTCCGAATTCTTCACCGATTCGAGCGTCAGTTTTGAACTTTTTCTGAAGTTTGATCAGCTCCGATTTGCTGATTCTTGCCATTTCAGCATCTCCTTTCAACAGGTGGTAAATAAAAAAAATTATAGTAGCATCTATAACAATGGATAGCAAGTAAACTGATAACAAACACGAGATTTCTATGCGGGAGACTATTATTTGTTGTAAAATAACTATATGTTTTTATGATATGCAATATTTTTTTATGATAACTTCAAAATAATTCTGCGTTTTATTATCAGTTTTGCCATCAATTGTATTTCCCGGTTGAATCTTACGTTACCTTCTTTAGTAAAATTGATATTGATATACGTTCAAGTTTATTATTTATTGATACTTTTCTGATAATTTTAATAAAATGATAGGTAAACATTTTGAATTGTTCATCTTAAATGAGCAGCATCTGCCAGTGATTAAACAGCTATTCTCTTTATGTCAGTAAAATACAGTAGTTGAACTGGAAAAGCATTGTGTATCTGCTGTTAGTACGCATTTTTGGGCTTCTGGATGCATTAATCACATTCTTGGAAGAAGTATCTGAAAAGGGTGTGCTAAGTAATTTTATAAAATCAGAGGAGTAGGAAAATGCGCCAAAATCATACCTGTATTAAAGGGATCGCTTTTGGCGCAGAAAGAAGATAGGCTAATTTGAAAAGAATTCCTTATAAAGAGCGGATACTGCTTTTTTTTCATCAGAAGTATCTATACCGAAAATAATACTCATTTCTGAGCTGCCCTGATTGATTATTTTAATGTTTACACCGGCAGAAGCCAGTGCTTTTGCCGCCTGAGCCAGAACTCCTATCTTATGTATCAGACCTTCACCAACAACCGATATAAGAGAGAGCCCAAACTCGGTTCGGATATCATCAGGTTTTAATTCTTCAGTAATGATACGTATAATATTGTTGACGGCTTCAGGTTTGAGCTGACTTTGATCCAGAATAACAGAAATATTATCAACTCCTGAAGGACAGTGTTCATAGGAGAGATCCATGTCCTCAAAAATAGAAAGCAAGCGTCTTCCAAACCCCTTCTCCCGATTCATAAGAAACTTATAAAGAGTGAAACTACAGTAACCACTTCCTGAGGCTATACCAATGATATCTCTTTGGCTGGGCAAACGTTCAGTAACAACCAGAGTCCCTTCATTTTTGACATTATTAGTATTTCTAAGACGAATTGGAATTTTCTTTCTCATTACCGGACGCACTGCTTCTTCATGAAGAACGTTGAAACCGATGTAGGATAATTCCCGCATTTCTTTATAAGTAAGTGCCTGGATTTGCGCAGGTGAATCTACCATTTGGGGATGTGCGCTGAAAATTCCATCTACATCAGTCCAGTTTTCATATTCTGCCACATCCAATGCTTCAGCCAGTATCGAGCCGGTAAGATCGGATCCACCTCTGCTGAAAGTGGCAACGTCTCCATCTGCGGTATATCCGAAAAATCCTGGAAAAACCAGAATCTGATCTGGTATGAGCTTTTTTAATGAAGCAAGTTTCAAAGATACATCCGGAATCGGTTGGGCATCACCGAATTCAGGTGTCACTATCAGACCAGCCTGCAGGGGAGAAATATAGGAAGCTTTCATGCCTATTAAATTCAGATAATCTGCAAATAACTGGCTGTTTATATCTTCTCCGGCAGCAACCAAAAGGTCTCTGAACTTTCCAGGGTGAGATTTGTCAGAAGAGAGACGGCGGTCAATATCGGATAGAACTTTTTGAATTTTTTCTTCCGGAAGATTTAAGGGCTTATAAATTGAGATGAACCGGTCAGTAATCTCCTTAATCACCTGTGAACAATCTTCTTCTGCCAACGCTTTTTTTGAAGCGGTTATAAGAAGATCTGTAACTTTAACAGGATAAGAAGGAGCTTTACCTGGAGCAGAAAGAACGACACAGCGACGCAAAGGATTCTGTTGTAGGATTTTGACAATTTGTTGGATTTTTTCGCTCGTAGCTACCGAGCTGCCTCCGAATTTACAAACAAGGTATTGCATAAAAACTCCGTTAGTTTTAATTTCAGGAAAATTTATTATTCTGATGAAGATAATTCTGTCTGAAATCCTGTGGGGTCATTTTTTCATGTCGTTTGAACGCACGGGTAAAAGAATTACTGTTTGGATACCCCACTGCTTTTGATATATCAGAAATAGAATTTCGAGTCGTTTCCAGAAGATATTTTGCATGTTCCATCCGCACCAGACAGATATACTGATAAAGGGTAAGTCCGGTTTCTTTTTTAAATATTATGTTAAGATAGTTAATATCAACGCCACATTCCTTCTCCAATTCCAACTGGTGTTCCATATCGGAATAGTGAAGATCCATAAATTGTTTGGCTTTGGCCACCAGACTCCTGGCTTTGTTTTTAGGAAACTGACTTTCTTCGACTATCAGTACTCCTTTTTTAAAAAGAACCACTAATATTTCCAGAATACGCGAAATCGTAGCTAACCCAAGTATCTCTTTTTTGCGATCAATTACCAGCAGCAGATCAAAAATCAGACTCTCAAAATAGCTCCGCTCATGGTTTTCCAATACAATTTTTCCTTCAATTTCAGAATTCCAGTAACATTTTGCATGCTGCGATGGCAAAAGAGAAAAAAGCAGTTGAAAACATTCAAGATTGCCTTTTTGGTGTAAATAGTTATGACGCTCACCTAAATCCATTATCCCCAAGAGTCCGGGACGGGCTGTACCGAAATTCTGACGCGTTACATTATGCAATATTCCGCTGCCATCCAACTGATACCACAATCTGAAGCAATCTTGTTGAAATCTTAGCTGCGAGTCAATCTTTTCTACTCCGGAATATTCTAAGAAATCGATACCCAAAATCTCGATTTTTAATTTCTCAAGCTCAATTACCGGACGATTATTCCATCTTTGAAGACAAGAGAATGTCCGTAAAAAAGGAAATTTAGCATGGGTTGTATATACCGGATTATTGAATTGTGATATTAATTCTGTCTTTGTAGGAAACATGGTTTTTTAAAATATATTATGTATCTAATACTGGTGGGCAATTTATGCAGGAGATCAGAAAAGAAGAATAGACTAAAAAGGCTATACTATAGAAATAATAGCAGTAAATCAGAGTTCAATCTCATGTAAAAAATTTTTTTTTTTTTTTTTATCATTCGTTTTTCATACCAAATTCATTGAGTAACTTTTCTGCCAATTTATCCAGAAATTCATCTGAATTATAATAGCCACTTTCAATTTTAAAAATTACTTCCGCAATTTTATCGTTACGAATATCCGGTAACGAAGACAGCGAAGTAGCAATAGCATCCGACTGGGCTTTTGTTTCGTTTAAAGACTGTGCATCAGATGAAATATCGGAGCGGTCTGAGAGCTTAGAACTTTTAGATTCTTTTTCTAACTTTCGGCTTGCTTCGATTTTGCGCAACTCTGCATTGTATGGTTGAGTAATTGCATTAATACGCATTTTACATCACCACCTTTCTATCCTATTAGCATTATCGGCAGATTTTTTTAAATCTTTAGCTTCAATTTTTTTTAGGCCTTAATGGTTCCCACAAGATCGAACATCGGTAAGTACATGGCTATAAGCGTACCACCGATTATCAGGCCTACACCCAGAATCATTACCGGATCTATTATGGAAGTCAATGCATCAATTGCTGCATCAACTTCTTCCTGATAAAAGTCAGCGACTTTTTTAAGCATCTCTGCCAAATCACCAGTTTTCTCTCCAACTGCGATCATATGGATAACCATAGGAGGGAAAACGCCAGTTTCTTTCAATGGCTCAGCTATTGTCTGGCCACCTGAGATTCTCTCAAGAGTCTTAAAGATTCCTTTTTCCAGTACTTTGTTACCTGCAGTTTTTGCGGTGATAGAGAGTGCATCCAGAATGGTCACTCCGCTGCTGAGCAGGGTAGAAAGTGTTTGTGAGAAGCGGCTTATAGAGCTTTTTCTCTCCAGGTCACCAAAGACCGGAAGTTTTAATTTTAAAGCATCGATTCGAATTTTTCCTTCAGGGCTCTTATTGTAATAATAAAAGGCTGTACCCAAGGCTGCTATACTGAGAATTATGATATGATAATATGCGATCAGAAAATCTGATATCTTCAAAACGATACGGGTTGGGAGCGGTAAAGTACCTCCCATGTCTGCAAACATCTGAGTGAATGTAGGTACTACGAAAGTAAACATTACCACTGTAGCCAGAGTTGCTACGATAAGAACAATAATAGGATAAGTCATGGCTCCTTTGATTTTGCGACGAAGTGATTCTGATTTTTCCTGATAGTCAGCAAGGCGGCTGAGCACGACATCCAGATTACCACTAGCTTCACCTGCTGCTACCATATTGCAATAAAGAGAATTAAAAATTGATGGATGTTTCTGTAGTGCTTCTGCCAGAGTAGAGCCACCCTGAATATCAGTTGAGACCTGTTTTACAGCATTGGAAAGTTTCTTATTTTCAGTTTGGGTTGAAAGGATGTCAAGGCATTGCACCAGAGGCAGTCCTGCTGAAGTCATGGCAGAAAACTGTCTGGTAAACCTGCTTATATCTTTGAGACCTACTTTTTCCAGAAATGAAAAATTAATTTCCAAAGAAGCATTGCGGATCGAAAGCGGCCGTACCTTTTTTTTCCTCAGAAGGCTTATCACTTCATTTTTGTTTTCAGCCTGAATCTCGCCCTTGACCTGTTTGCCAGAGCTGCTTACACCGGTATAATAAAAACGAGCCATTAAATTACTCCTGAAATATATGGTATACTGAATTTACACCATGACCGGAAAAGATCTCCTTTCCGGAATATTAAAAAACATTACGAACGAAAGCTCTGATTACTGTCGATAACTTTTAACATGTTTTCCGGATCTGGACTTCTGCCAACAGCATCTGTTTTGGTAATCAGCCTGCGCTGGTATAGCCGAATAAGTTCGGAATTCATTGTCTGCATTCCATATTTCTGACCAATTTCTATCATCCCTTGTAATTGGTGTATTTTATCATCACGAATAAGAGCTCTTACTGCGGTAGTAGCAATCATTATTTCACAAGCCATAATTCTGCCGCCACCGATTTTTGGAATCAATGCCTGGCTGATGATACCCTCCAGAACCATTGCCAATTGTGCCCGTATAGTGGCTTTCTGGTCTGAGGGGAAGACATCGATGATTCTGTTGATGGTTTGGGCTGCGGAGTTGGTGTGAAGAGTGGCAAGTGTAAGATGACCAGTTTCGGCAATACTTAAAGCGGCCTGAATAGTTTCCAGATCCCGCATCTCACCAATCAGCACCACATCAGGGTCTTGCCGCAAAGCAACCCTTAAGGCGCTGGAAAAGCTGTCACTGTCCTGATGAATCTCTCTTTGATTTATGATACATTTCTTGTGCTTATGCACAAATTCTATAGGATCTTCAACAGTTAAAATATGCCCCTGAAGCTGATTGTTGATCTTATCGATCATGGCAGCCAGAGTAGTACTTTTGCCACTTCCGGTAGGTCCGGTAACCAGAACCAGTCCATTGGGACGTTCTGTTAATTTGGCAACAATAGGTGGTAAACCCAGATCTTCCAGTGATTTAATCTGAAAGGGAATCTGGCGGATTGCACATGTACAGCAGCCCCGTTGAAGAAAAACATTGGCTCTGTATCTGGAGAGATTCTGAACTCCAAAAGAGAAATCTACTTCCTTTTTTTGTTCAAAGACCTTTTTCTGCGCTTCATTCATTATACTGTAGCAGAGTTTGAGGGTGTGGTCAGCAGTCAGTTTTTCTGCGTCTACCGGCATCAGTTTACCATCAACCCGATACAATGGAGCAGCACCAACGGTCAGATGAAGATCTGAGGCGTTAAGTTCGGACATTCGTTTCAGAAGATCGTGCATTGAGAGCATAATTAAAAGTACTATTTATAATGTTTAAAAAAAAGAATTAAACCTGATTCAGATGATTGCCTGGAGACGAATCACATAGCAGCCTTTAATATATAGTTTGCGACTTTACGGGGCATATCCAGAAAGTGATATGGCCAAAAAAAACCGTTAGTCTTGTGATTAAAGGGATTAATGTGAGTCGCTCCATAAGAATCGTCCAATTCAGGTTAAAGTATCTCAACTGGTAGCCCCTAGGACCTCCTCTACTGTGGTCAAGCCAGCTCTTAATTTCTCCATGGCGATGTGTCGCAAAGACAACATTCCATCAGATATAGCTTGATTTCTGATCATATATGGAGGCGCTTTCGATATGATCATTTCCTGGATTCTTAAATTGATAGGTAAAATTTCATAAAGACCGCTTCGACCATGGTAACCGGTTTTGTTACACAGCGAACAACCTTCACCTTTATACAATTTCAGATCAGCCTTTTCTTCCGGGGTTAAATTCAGAAAAGGAAGAAGTTCGTGGCTGTTAACATCAATTTCAACCTTACAGTTAGTACAAATAAGACGTATCAGTCTCTGTGCTACTATCAGTCTCACTGCTGATGCAGTTAGGAAAGGATCGATTCCCATGTCTGTGAGTCGGGTTAAGGTGCTTGCTGAATCATTTGTATGCAGAGTACTGAGAACAAGATGTCCGGTTAAGGCTGCTTTTACTGCAATCTCTGCAGTCTCAAGATCACGGATCTCACCCACCATGATAATATCAGGATCCTGCCTCAGAAAGGAACGCAATGCTGCTGCGAAGGTTAATCCAATCTCCTGATGGATATTGATCTGATTGATTCCTTCGATGTTATATTCCACCGGATCCTCGGCTGTCATGATGTTGACATCGGGCTGATTGAGGGAGCTCAATGCAGAATACAGTGTAGTGGTCTTTCCGCTTCCAGTTGGACCGGTTACCAGAACCATTCCGTAGGGAGCATTAAGTGCTTCCTTAAGGTGATGAAGTCCTTTGGGATGAATTCCGAATTTTGACATATCAAGCATCAGGTTGGAAGCATCAAGAATTCTCATCACCACTTTTTCCCCAAAAATGGTAGGGGTGGTACTTACTCTTATATCAATGGTCTTTAGGCCCATTTTTATCTTCAGGCGTCCATCCTGTGGAAGACGTCTTTCTGAAATATCCAGATTTGCCATGATTTTTATACGGGAGATAACCGAAGAGCGTAACCGGTAGGGAAGAGGAGTCATCTCTACCAGTTTTCCGTCGATTCGGTAGCGCACTCTGAGAATTCTCTGGTAAGTTTCAATATGAATATCACTGGCATTCTTACGCACTGCCTCAAAAAGCAGATGGTTTACAAGTTTGACAACAGGAGCATCTGAAATCTCACTGGAGATATCTTCCAGTTCATCTTCAGGATCTTCCATCAGAACTTCCAGGTTTTCACCCTTAAAATCATTAAGTATGGAATTGACTTCCTGAGTGTTCTCGTAATTGAGGTTTATTGCTTCAGAAATTTCTTTTGCAGATGCCAAAACCGGTTTTATGGTACAGCCGGTTAAAAATTTAACCGCATCCAACATAAAAATGTTTTTTGGATCGCTTATGGCTACTGTTAAAACACGATTGACTTTGTTTATAGCAATAATATTATATTTCTGGGCGATGTCAAAAGGAATCAGATCGACAACTGCTGGGTTGAGTTCCAGCTCTTTTATACTTAACTTCCCCAGTTTCAGTTGCTTTGTCAGAAATGCAGTGATAACCTCTTCATCCTCTACTGCTTTGATTGCTAATAAAGCTTCACCCAACAAGCAACCATTGGCAGTCTGATATTTAAGCCCCTCAAGAAGTTGCTCTTTGTTTATGATTCCATTTTCAATCAATAATTCGCCAAGCTTTTTTGGCATTTTTAAACCTGCTGTATTCGTTTGTTCAGGATTAACCTGAAACGCAATATTCTTTGACTATTAATTCCTATGCCCTTGTACCAGGCATATTGAATTATACAGTTTAATCTGCAGATCCTTCAATCATTGATTAAACCTTTAAGAATCAGCTTTTTTGAGGTTTGAACCCTAAACTCAAATCCGCGAAAAGAATTATTAAAAAAAAGAATGTTTGAGAGTTTCTTTAGTTCCTCATCCGGTTGAGATGTGCAGATAAGAAAGCGGGGACGGATTTTTGAACGGAGAAATTTAACCATTGAAGGATTTTGGTTACACACAATTAGAAGATCCAGTTTTTCGTTAAAACTTTCTGAAAAAATGGAATCGGTCCTGATCTCATTATCTATTATAAGACCACTGTAATTGGCAGTTTGAAAAAAAAGAGCCAATGATTTTTCAGAGGAGAACGGAATGATTTTAACAGAAATTTTCAGAGTGTCTTTTATACTGTTTGCCGGGTAAGGTTGGGGCCATCCTGGGAAAGATGCAGAATTGCTATCACTCAGAGTTGTCCAGATTCGGGGCGCAGGCTCAACTGTGCATGGATCTACCAGAGCCTCATCGCTAATTAAAGCCCAAAATTCTGATTTCTCGATTATATCCAGGCACGGAAGCTGATTACTAGTTACGATTATAGTAAGTGGTTCTTTATTGGGATATCGGGGATAACAGGCCACTACTGGTTTTCCATCTATCAGAAAAACACTGACTTTCTCTTTCGCACTGAAGGGGTTATTTTCTTCTTGATGTGAATACCAGGTTAGAGCTACAATAAAGACTATAAGAATGATAATTTTAAGCGTGTAGCCAATACCAAAACGACTTTTCTGAAAGCTGAAGGAATTTCTGCTTCGTATCAGTTCGTAGCGTTTGCGATGGTCTAGAATGTTTGACTCCTATTGATTGGGGAATTATTATATTAAAAAAAGTATATACCAAATTTACTAAACAGTCAAACTTGCAAAAAAAAACAGTACAGCACAGGAAATGTGATATTATGAAAAAAACTCTTATATTCAATATAATAACAGCCTTAATCTGTATCGGTTGCACATCATTAGGTGTATCCAGGAAAAAAATCCAGGAAGATGAGAAACCAGAATATAATACCGTTCAGCAGACCCAATATGAATCAACCAGTCCTGTACAGCTTACCTTTTTAGATACCTTAAACAAAGGTAATGAAATAAATCTGGAGAATACCGATTTCCAAAAAGAAGAGTCTGTTCCAGTTTCAGGAATGACATTAAATCAGTCAGAAACTGCAGTAAGGTATAAAATTCAGTTGTTTGCGTCAAGTCAGATAGAGACGGTGAGGGAAATGAAACGTCAGGTTGAAACAAAAGTCAACTTACCTCTTTCCATAAGCTTTGAGTCACCTTATTACAAACTTCTGGCAGGCAGTTTTTTGCAGAGAACAGAGGCGGAAAATAATCTTAAAAAATTAAAAAGCCTTGGATATAACGATGCCTGGATCGTTTCAACAAAATAGAATAACTTAAACAAAAGGGATTGATTATTAGACGGAAAAGAGTTATTCTTACCGGAAAGGAAAGATAGGCAAGTCTATACCGGTAATAAAGAGAGAAACAATGGCAGCCCGTTTGAGCCAGCATTCAATTTTCCTGATCAGAACAATCCTGTTATTTTTTTGTCTGCTTATATTCCCCTCCAATCGGTTTGCTGACTGTAAACAGGATGAAAGCAAATCCTATCAGATCTTATCGAATGCATTGTGGTCCTGTAATACTGCTGAAGCACTCAGCATAATTAATTGCGGTATTGATCCAAATATTACTGACACATCTGGTATGAGCTTTTTAATGATGGCTGCCATTGCGGGCTGTAAAGATATTGGATTAATGCTTCTGGAAAGTGGTGCTGATCCTGATTTGCAAGACATAGCACAAAGAACCGCTTTATATTATGCAATAATACATGGAAACCTTTCCATGGCTGAAATGCTTCTTGAGAAAGGGGCTTCGGTTAATCTGGCTGACAGTAGCAGAGAAACTGTTCTGATAAGAGCAGTAGAAAAGGCCGATTCTGCAATGATTTACATGCTGCTCAATTATGGAGCGGATCCCTACGTAACCGATAAAAATGGAAACACTCCTCTGATAAAAGCAATACAGGAAAAATCGATTCGGCTGATCAGCCCTCTGCTTCATGCTGGTTCTGATGTAAATACAAGGGATAAGGAAGGAAGAACTGCACTGATTCTGGCTTCACAACTAAAACTTAATGCTGTAGTTAAGTTGTTAATTGCATTTGGTGCTGATATGTCGGCCAGAGATAATGCCGGAAGAGATGCTCTCATGATAGCTGTACTGCAGAATAATGTGGAATTGGTAAGAATACTGGTAGATGCCGGGGCTAATGTAAATGCCAAAGATTCCAGAGGCCGCACTCCACTTATGGTTGCAATGAGGGGAGGGTTTAGTGCAGTTGAGAAGATATTACTTGAAAAAGAGCCTGATGGCTATACCCCATTTATGGCTGCTGTGCGCAATGGTGACATCGAAAAAGTAAGGACTCTGCTATTTACTAAAATCATAGACATAAACGAGCGTAACTCTTATGGAAGCACACCTCTTATTATAGCCGCCTCCAAGGGGTATGTGGAAATTCTTGATGAACTGATCATGCAGGGGGCAGATCTTGATGTTCAGAATCAGATTCTGGGTACTGCTTTGATGTATGCCTGTGCCAATGGGCATCCAAAAATTGTCAGTAAGCTTATAGCTGCTGGTGCAGATTTGAATTTAGTTAACAGCAATGGCTATACTGCTCTTGATTATGCCATATACTACAAACGTAAAGATATTGAGCAACTTCTTCTGGATGCCGGTGCAATAAGAATGAGAAAATTCTGATCTTAAGGAGATAACCAGAAGAATTTTTTTTTTTTAATTGTCCATACCCAAAAAAAGATATTAACCAGCTACAAAGAATCGAAATAGGCATAAACTTTTTTTTCAAAATCCAAAGTAATTGGATCGCCTGGTATATATCGGGGTGCATTTTGGAGTTGTTGTTGGGAGAGGGAGGCAAAGATGCGTTTGGTTCCCCAGTCTATCTGTTGCACGAAGTGAAAAGTTAGCAAAATCATCTGATCTTCGCTGGAATTGTGTAGATTGATCATAAGATATTTGCTGCTCCAGTCGGATTCTTCAATAAACAGATCTTCCAGTGCAGAAATATCGTTATCTGTGGTTTGAATTCTATAGCCTTTTAACTCCTGAAAACTGCGTAATTCAGTGTTGAATTGTACCTCTTCTTCAGGCAGTCCAAATTCGGCTTCGATAATTTCCTGGTCGTCGGGTTCATCGGGGATCAAATTTTCGGATGTATCGGAAAGAACATCTTCTGAGTCAGGGGGAAGAGAATGATCTTTAATAGGTTTTCCCACTTCATCAATTGTTAATTCCTCGTTTTCTGAGATTCCTGCAGGAGGAGGATCAGTAAAGCTGGTCTGTTCCCAATAATCGGGCCATTCGTAGTAGCGCCTAAGGGCAAGTTCGTATTGACGGGAAATTGGCAGATTAGTATTAAATTCCGGGCTGTTTTTAATTTTAGGCAGGGTTAGTGCAACTGTAATTTCTTTGGAATGATGATCAGTTTTTCCCAGAGAAAAAGGCGAGATCAGGTATTTAACAGGCTCCAGATTTTCAGTTGTTTCTACAACCAGATACCGGATTATCCATTGCCAGTCATCTACAAATAAATCCTGTAATTTTCCCACATAATCGTCGATACCTTTAATGGAATAATCAATTAGAGAGCTGACCGGAATAAGCATGAAACCCTCCATTGTGCAAATAGAAACAACTTAAAACCTAACTTCCTAAGTTGGACGGAGCGACTATATCCACCCAAATGCGAAAATCAGGTTAAAAAACATGGTAGCGTAGTACTGGAACTTAAAAGCGCAAAATTAATTCCAAAAAAAGATCCTGAAAATTTAGGGCAACTGGTTTGAAATTTGCAACATTAGCAATAAATGAAGGAAAGGGAGGGAAATGGATGCGAACCACTGCAGATGTATTTGACAGTCATCTTTTATATACCCTGGATTGGGATATGGATTGCGACATAGAAATGAATTATGCCCCACATTGCTACCTTATTAGCAGCTATGGCGTTTTTTTCGGAAAAATAGGAATCAGAAAGGCTTTCGCTGTTCTGGAATCCCAGATACCAGAAGCCAATTTCTTATATACCACAAAAACTGTTTACAATGAAATTGCCTTTCTTGAATGGCAGGCAGAAGCCGCCGATACCTATATAGATGATGGGGTAGATACCTTTATCATAAGCAATGGCAAAATCGTTATTCAGACAATGCACTATACAGTTAAAAGCCGCGAAAAATGATCTAATTCATAACTCTTTGTACAGGCATTTTTTTCCGCTACCTAAGGAAACAAGTTCCAAAGCAGCTACTAACAGTTCTTAATAATCTGCTGAAAAATCCCTTTAGCTTATCTTGCAAATTATTGATATAATAGATTTTGCCAGCTTTATCCATTTTACAGCTGATTTTGGCATATCGGTTGCATATCATGCTGGCGGAAGTCTTATCCGGGGTTAATCATATATGAATCTAAGAATAAAAGATCTTATCTATATAGCAGTAGTCACCGTATTGACTTTCCCTATAATGTATCTGGCAATGATGTTTGTAACTGGTGTGGCTCGGATTGAAATCAATTCAAAAAAAGAGGAACCAGAGCAGAAGATCGAAACGATTAAGATGAATCATCGCAGGGATTCGTTAAGTATTGTCAATTCTAAAACATTTCAGGCTTTACAGCAAGAGAAGCAGGAACTGCAGAAAGAAAGAGAACGTCTTTCCGAAAAGCAGAGAAAAATAGATCTGCTTGAAAAGGAACTTCAGGAAAACCGCCAGTTTCTGGAATCGGAGAGGGAAAAAATTGAGAAGCTGGTTTCCCGAAGTGATTCTCTTGATCTGAAAAAAATAAAAGAGCTCTCCAAAATCTACGGTGCTATGCGTCCGACAGAAGCTGCACAGATAATCGAAACGCTTCAAGATGAACTGGCCGTAAAAGTTTTAACCAATATCGGAGATGAAAGGCAGAAGGCAAAGATCCTCTCCGCAATATCCAAAGAAAAGGCAACCAGAATAAGTAAACTTATGTCCAAACTTTAGTCAGAGTGATATTTGATTAACAATTAATCAGAAAGGGGGTGATTTGAATGAGAACAGATGCAATTATGATTAATTTACCGGAAGGAGATAAGATGCATAAGCGGATGGACCGGTCGAAAGAATCGTCAGATTCATTTTTACCGGGGTTTGCGATGCATATAAGCGAAGAGAAGAAAACACGCTTTACAGAAGTCTATTCCAAAGTGGCCCAATCCAATCATAATGCAAAGCAGATAACTGACAATACTGTTCCACCATTCAAAGAATCCGATGGTTCTGAGGAAAATCTATTATTAACTGAATCGGTTAAGGAAATGGATTATCCGGCAGTTGTAAACCAAGAAACCATAACGGAAATACCACAGGAGGATAAAACAGACAGTGATGAATCTGAGATCCAGAATTTAGTGCAAATGTATCTTGCAGAGGATTTTTCAGAAAAACAACCGCAGCTAAAACCGGATACAGAGCTCTCAGCTCAGGCTGCGGAAGTGGTAATTGGTGCTGTTAAAAAGATCGCCGAAACATTAAACATAAATATCGTTCCGGAAATAGACAGCATTTCTTTGCAAACGGTATCACAGGAAAATATAAAACAGTTTGCAGAGATAGTCTCGGTTCTTAAAAGTATTACTGAAGTGATGGAGAATACTGTCAGGCAGGGATTGCCACTTGACACAGGAAGAGCTCTAATGGATGTTAAAGATGCTTCACAAGCTGCAGATATTTTAAGAACCGAACTCTTCAAAATCGAACTGGCGCTTAATATGCTGGGGATTGGAGAGCAGGTGCAGGCAGAATCTGCTGGGACCATGGATTTTTCTATGTTCAATGGTATTCCGCAAGCCAGAGACCCTGCTGATCTGAGTATGCCTCTTGAACAGATTCAAAGAATCTTTGGTGATCTTATAGAGGAGCGTTCTTCGGGTAAGCAGGCAGTGGATACACCATCTCAGAGAGGCGTTCAGACGGTGAATGAACCTATAAAAGAAGTGCCAGTTGGTTCATTCGATACCGGAACATATAGAACGATTCTGAAACTGGAAAAAAAGGAGATGGTTGGGAAAGAGAACCTTCAATCTGCGGAAAATCTGCAGAATCTCAAAATCCCAAATAACATTGATCCTGCTGTTGCCATTGATATATCCGATTCACAAACAGAGGTTGAGGAAAGTATCCCAATTTTGCCTTCAACTGGAATTAACCAGAGCACAAATCAACCCATCCCCATAGAAACCAGGTTAAGCAGTGCTTTACAAAGAACATCTGAGGATAATGTGATGAATCAGTTGTCCAGTAAGATGCAGCATCTGGTAAGATCAGGGGAGACTGAGATAAGGATACAACTGAGGCCTGAATCTCTGGGAGAAGTTAAGCTTGCGATTCGCATGGAAGGTGATATTGTTGCAGCAAGGATTCAGGTTGAGAATCAGCAGGTTAAGCAGATTGTGGAAAGCAATCTTCAATTACTCAGGGATGCTCTTTCAGAACAGAATCTTCAGGCTGGCTCTTTTGAAGTCGATGTTGGAAACGGATGGGGAGGGCAGTCCGATCAACCATCCAGGAACCATGTTCAGAAATCCGGTACTGATGATTTGGATAACAATGGCGGCGGACAGGTTGAAGAGAATTCTGTACAAAGAGTATATGTAGGAATCGAAACCGGTCATCGCTATGGTAATAACAGTATAGAATATTATGCATAATGAAGGGAGCTGAAAAATGTCTTCAGTTTCGGCAGATATTTCCAGTTTGACTAAAAGTACAGAACCATATTCAGCCCGGGCTTCAATTGGTGATGATGGTGAGGTTACCACTACTGAATTGACTGGTGATCGCAATTCCAGCCTGTTTTCAAATAAAAATGAGTTAGGAAAAGATGATTTTTTAAAACTGCTGGTTACTCAGTTGCGGTATCAGGATCCGCTCAATCCAATGGAAAACACTGAATTTGTTTCTCAGTTGGCGCAGTTTCGATCTCTGGAAAGCGGAAGCAATATTGAAAGTGCAATCAAAGAGCTAAATGAGTCTTTTAAGGGGACGGTTGAGGCTCAGAAATACAGTGCACAATCGATTACCAATACTTCAGCAATCTCTCTGATTGGAAAAAATGTACGACTGAAACAGGATTCGGTACAGTGGGAAGCTAAGGCAGGAGTAAAAGTTCCCATAAGGGTCCATCTGGGAGAAAACAGTTCTGCGGTTGTCGAGCTATTGGATGGTGATGGCAATGTGGTAAAGACTCTGAAGGCGGAAGGAAAGGACAGTCAAAACTCTGTCGATTTGTCCTGGGATGGATCGACTGATCTTGGAGAGATTGCTAAAGGTGGAAAATACACTATCCGTATAGCAGGGGAAGAGGAAGACTCCTCCTTGTATGCGTTTGTACAGGATATAGTGGAAGGGGTAAGGTTTACCAGCTCTGGTGCTTTAGTCAAAATAGGCGGCAGAGAACTCTCAATTGGTAATGTTCTTGATGTTGCTTATGGTGGAGATGAAAACAGTAGTACCTCCTCGATACCTGCTTCAACTGCAGTCTCACTTCTGGGCAAAGTCGTTAGAATGCGGGAAACACATATCAATTTTCATGGCTATGCAAATGAAAAAGCTAGCCTGAAGATTCAGACTTCAAGGACAGGTAATGCCAGGGTCAATATCATGGATTCTTCAGGGAAAATTATCTACACTACAAATGTCACAGCGGACAGCAAGGGATTGGCAACTCTTGAATGGAACGGCCAGACAATAGATGGATATGCATCTGCTGGCAAATATCGTATCTGGATAGAGGGGCAGGATACTGATAGTTCAGTGTATGCTTTCACTGAAGGAGTAGTTGACGGGATTGCAAATCTGGGAGGCGATTCAAGACTCAGGGTGAATGGAAAAACAATCAATTTGAGTGATATAATTGATATTGCAGAACCTGCTGATAGTCAGGAGACTGTATGAACAACGTATCTGATGCCGGTAATGCTGATCTCAGGCAACTTATTACCGCTCACCGAAGTGGAGTGGTTTCTCAGAACCGGAGTATACAGAGTCCTGCAAATGGGAAATCGATTTTATCTGCAGGATTTTCAGAGCAGTTGCGCTCAAAAATCAATGGGGTCAGATTCAGTGCACATGCTGCAACCAGGCTCAAGAGCAGAAATATTGAAATGACGGAGGAAATACTAGGAAAACTGGAAAAAGCGGTTTCGGGTGCCGCAGACAAGGGAGCCAGAGATTCTCTAATCCTGATGAAGGATCTGGCCTTTATTGTCAATATCCCGAACAGGACGGTGGTAACTGCCATGGATGGAGAAAGTATAAAACAGAACATTTTCACTAACATTGACAGTGCGGTAATTGCGGATTGATGAAGCAGGACTGCCCGTGAATCAATTTACGGGTGGAGGCTCTGGAATAACTGATTGACTGAAGTGTTCCAGATCCGCAACTGCCAGGCACACAGGAGGCAGTTATGGTAAGATCTCTTTATTCAGGAATCAGTGGTTTGAGAAACCACCAGGTGTCAATGGATGTCACCGGAAATAACATTTCGAATGTTAACACCATCGGATTCAAAGCCGGAAGAGTGACATTTGAAGAATCGATGTATCAGCTTTTACAGGGAGCCACCAGACCTGCAGGAAATTCAGGGGGTACTAATCCTCTTCAGGTCGGTTTAGGAATGTCAATAGGCTCCATAGATACAATCCTGACCCAGGGTAATCTTCAGACCACCGGTCAGATTACCGATCTGGCACTTGAAGGAAAAGCTTATTTTGCTTTCTCAAGTGGTGAAGGAACATACTATAGCAGAAATGGTGGTCTTCAGTTAGATGCTACAGGAAGATTGGTTTCTCCTACAAATGGATTTACTTTACAGGGAATGATGGCTGCTGCTGATGGAACTTTTCCGCCAGGAACAAGAATTGGCGATTTACGAATTCCCTATGGGGAAAAATCACCAGCGCATGCGACCAGCATGATTTCATATTCATGCAACCTCGATTCTGATTCTGAAGGGCTGGGCACAGTCGCCCATACCAACCGTTTCCTTTCAAGGGCTGCGGACACATCTACTCTCACTTCACTTTTTGATTCCAGTGGTAATGATCTGGGGGTGGAAGTCGGAGACACACTTATGGTGTCAGTTGCAGGAACAGATGAGGGAAGGATAGTTGTTACTGAAGGAATGACCCTGGGCGAACTGGCAGCAGAGATACAGAATTATCTGAGAAACGATGCCGGTATAGATTTTGTAGCTGTAAATGTTACTGCTGATGGCGAAATAGTTATTGACACTTCATTATCTGCGGAAGTCAATGGACTTCAGATTCATTCTTCCAGACCAGGTTCTAATTCGTACATTGCAAATGCACTCTCATTTCCTCCTTCCATTGAAGCTGGTTCAAGCTATACAATCAATGGCTTACTGGTTCCGGCGGTGGAGACGGACCTGCTCAGTGAAGTTTTTGATGCTAATGGCGAACCATTGGGATTGGAATCTGGCGATACTATCACCATTAATGGTTCTATTGGGGGAAACACTATCGAGCCTGCTTCTGCAATCTATGACAACCCTGATCTTACTGATAGCAGCTCTGTTCGTACCATGGGAGATCTGCTCAATCTTATACAGAGGGCATACAGTTTACCGGAAACCGATGGTACTGTATATAACAATTCTACGGTTTCGATAAATGCCGCAGATACCACTGATGATAGAATCCCTGATGGGGCAATAGTGATCCGGGGACAGCGGGAAGAAGCATTTTCGCTTACCGGATTATCGATTTTGTCTAACAATTCCAATAACCAAACTCCTTCTCCGGCACGTTTTAATGCAAACACAACCTTTACTGAGATTCAAGCAGCAAGGGATACCGGAGTTCATAGTACTTCAATAGTGGTATATGATGAATCAGGAGATGCACATACTGTTACCACCACTTTTACTCATTCAGGAATTCCAAATGAGTGGCTTTGGGAGATCACCACAGAAGGAGGAGAACAGATACTGAGCGGAAATCGCGGAAGGATTACATTTGGTCAGGATGGTTCTCCTGCTTCCATGAATTTCGATGATAATTCTACCGGGTTCCGTTTTGATCCAATGAATGGTTCAAACATCGTATCTATTGATCTGAACACAGGGACTCCGGGCTCATTTAGTGGTATTACTCAATTCAGATCTCCTTCAACAACCGTTGCACGATATCAGGATGGCTATCCTATGGGCAAGCTTCAGGAAATTTCCATTGATGAGACAGGGGAGATTACCGGTATCTATTCAAATGGAGTTTCAAAGCCAATTGCCAGGATTTTTGTAGCAGAATTTAATAACCCAGCCGGGCTTTTTAAAGTGGGTGACAGTATGATGGCTGTTTCCAACAACTCCGGTGAAGCGGTTTTGCTCAGGCCAGGTGTAGGTTCGAGTACAAAGATTAAACCAGGAGCGCTGGAGATGTCTAATGTTGAGCTGGCGACTGAATTCACAAATATGATCTCTACTCAGCGTGGTTTTCAGGCCAATGCGCGGGTGATTACCACCAGTGATTCAATGTTGCAGGAGCTGGTTCAATTGATAAGATGATTTTTGCAGTGTAACAAACGAAATTGGTTAAATATGGAGCGGAAGATTATTCTTCTGCTCTATTGCAATATTTGATACGCAATTATATGCTTTTAAACCTGCATTTACGGTTTTTTTCCCCGAAGTGCGAAGGCTGAATAGAATAAGTGTAACTATGTTTGTCAAGGAGAGTAAAATGATCGCATTGAAAAGGCTCAATGGCCAGGAATTCGTTTTAAATGCGGATCTGATTGAAACGCTTGAAAAGACTCCTGACACGGTAATTACCCTCACCAATGGTAAGAAAATTATTGTAAGTAACAGCCTTGAAGAAATCGTACGGAAAACGATAAAATATAAACAGTTATGTAATCAGGGGCCGATAGAAGTTTCTAGATCATCCAATGATGCCTGCGGGGAATCAAAGTGAAACGATTACCGGGGTAATTATTTAGGATCAGGAATGGGAAAGTAAAGGAAGAGAGCGTATGGATCTGGCTACAATAATAGGTTTGGGATCTGCTTTGATGCTGGTTGTTCTTGGTATCAAGGTGGAAAATCTTTATGCATTTATAGATCTTCCCTCTATTTACATTACTGTCGGAGGAGCAGTTGCTGCTACAGTTGCCGCATTTCCTGGTAGTAAACTTTTAGGAACAATGAGTGTGCTTAAGAATGCTTTTTTTGAGAAGAAAGTTACCCCGGTTGAAATAATTCGTCAATTGGTTGATTTTGCCGAGCAGGCACGCCGTGAAGGTATTCTGGCGCTGGAAGCCAGGGCGGCAGAAATAAAGGATGAGTTTTTAAAGAAAGGAATTCAACTGGCAGTAGATGGTACCGAACCAGAATTAATAAAAGACATTTTAACAACAGATATCTCCTTGACAGAAAGTCGTCATGAGGAAGGTGCCAAGATATTTGATTTTCTTGCCGCAATGGGGCCTTCTTTTGGTATGATAGGAACTTTGATTGGATTGGTGCTGATGTTGGGAAATATGAATGATGTGTCGACAATAGGACCAAATATGGCAGTCGCTCTGATTACTACTTTTTATGGTTCTATGCTGGCAAACTGTATTTGTCTTCCAATTGTTGAGAAACTCAAATTTGCCTCTAAAAAGGAGATATTGATTAAAGAATTGATGCTTGAGGGAATTATGTCTTTACAGTCAGGAGACAACCCAAGAATAGTGGAGCAAAAATTGACGGCATTTCTTTCTCCGGGTCTGCGTGCTTCGGTTATTAACCACACAGCACAAAACAGGAACAACTGATGTCTAGAGAAAAAAAACCAAAGGAACCCCCAAGGGGGACACCAGCTTTCATGCTCACCTGGGGTGACATGTGCACACTGCTGCTCTGTTTTTTTGTGATGCTTCTGGCGATGTCAAGCACTGATCCAGGTAAATTTAATGTGGCCGCCTCTTCTTTTCACAATGCGCTAAGTGGAGTCCTGGAATCATATCCATCGGTCATGATTACTAAAGATATTTTGATCCCACGTCTGGGAGGAGATGAACAGAATAAAAGAATGGCAGTGGATGCAGCTTTGAAAATAAGGGAAGTTGTAAAGAAAGAAGGACTGGAAGATGCTGTGAAGGTCAAGGTAACAGAAAATGGAATTGCCGTTAAATTATCTGATCCCATTGGATTTGACATAGGAGAATCGGAGTTAAAGCCTGAGCTTATTCCTACTCTTAAAAGTATCTGTGAGATTATTAACCGGGTCCCAAGTACTCAGATCAGAGTAGAGGGGCATACTGATGATCTGCCAATAAAAAGTCATAAATTCCCTTCAAACTGGGAATTAAGCAGTTCCAGAGCGTTGAATGTGGTAAAATTCATGGCATCGATTGGAAAAATAGAACCTTCAAGATTAAGCGCAATAGGCTATGGAGAATATCGTCCACTGGTTCCTAATACTTCGATTGAGAATAGAAAAATGAACCGAAGAATCGAGATTTTTGTGGATTACTTAAAAAAAGAGAATTAGCAATAATGATCTTCGATATAGATATCACTGACTGAAATTTATCGTGAGAATCAGATTTCAGGAGAGCTTAAAGATGGAAGAAAAGAAGAAAGAAAACGTTGAAGAGAACGTAAAGAAAAATGATAAGCCTGCAGAACAAGGAAACCGGATTGCTTTTATAGGGATTCTTATTGGAATGGTTTTACTCAATGCTGTAGTGGCTTTTGTACTGGTTAAAGCTACTAGTCCTGAGAACCAACAAAAAAAAGAAGCCAAAATATATGCTGATTCTCTGAAAAAAGCGATGGAGAAGAATACTGCCATGGGAGCAACTACAGCAGAAAACCCCATAGAGGCAATTGTAAATATTGCCGGAACGAATGGTGAGCGGTTTTTAAAAGCAGCTATCATTTTTGAATATGATGATGTTGCTTTTCCAGAGCTGGGGCAGGAGCTAATAAAAAGAGCACCCAAATTTAAAAATCTGCTGATTGAAAATCTTTCAAAAATGACATTGATGGATCTGACCGAGCCTGACGCAAAGGAACGTATAAGAAAAAATTTGCTAAAGCATATTAACAATACTATTCCGGCTAAAATCGGAGAGGTAAGGGAAGTACTGTTTACAACCTATTTAATTCAATAAATTAAGGCGGGATTTCTTGTGAGTGATATACTTTCCCAGGAAGAGGTTGATGCATTACTGTCGGCTGTATCTGCAAACGGTGATGCTGAACAGTTCAGTTCTGGAATTGAAAATTCCAGCTCTTCTGATGATGATCAGCAGTTGGACAATGAAAGGACGCTTTCATTATATGATTTCAGGCGTCCAGACCGTGTCTCAAAAGACCAGATGCGAACACTGCAGAATCTTCATGAAAGTTATGCCAGACAATTTTCGACTACCCTCACCAATTTCCTGAGAACATTTGTAGAGATCGAACTTGTAAGTGTGGATCAGTTAACCTATTCTGAATTTGTCATGTCTATTTCCAATCCCAGTTGTATTTATGTTTTCAAGATGGAGCCACTTGATAGCAATGCGATAATAGAGATAAATCCATCTCTGGTATTTTTTATTATAGACCGACTGTTTGGGGGGCAGGGAAGGCCTTCAGAACAGAACCGGGAATTGACTCTTATTGAGCAGAATGTGATTCACCGGATTGTAGAGCGCAGCCTTAGCGATCTCAAAGATGTTTGGGAACATGTAGGAGTATTCAACCCAAAGATCGAAGCCTATGAAACTAATCCTCAGTTTGTACAGATTGCTCCTCCGGGAGAAACGGTTATTCTTATTTCTCTGGAAGTGCGAATGCAAAATGCTTCCGGACTTATGAGTCTCTGTTTTCCATATATGCTTCTTGAAGGAGTCATAAACAACCTCTCAGGGGAATCCTGGATGTCTTCTCAGAGTAATGCCACTACCGAAACCAGGTCTGTTATGGAGGAAGAAATTAAAGATGTGGAATTGACATTGACAACCCTGATCGGAAAAACTACCATCACCATTCGCGATTTGCTTCAACTACAACGCGGGGATGTCTTATGTCTTGAAAAGCCTTTTGACAGTGATCTGATAGTGCAGATAGAAGGCAAAAATAAAATGGCTGGGCGTTCGGGGCTTATCGGAAGAAAAAAGGCACTGAAAATCACCAAAATTCTCGAGAAGGAGGTTCCAGGTTGCAATGAGTGACATTCTATCCCAGGAACAGATTGATGCTTTACTTGCATCGGACGGATTTGGCGATAAAGAGACTGCTGAAAAATCATCTGCTGATAAATACTCTGGCTTGAAAGGCTTTTTTAATATTTTCTGCACACAGGCAGCAAATATCATCACTACCGTTGTAAATAAGCAGACAACTTTCACACCTCATGAACCCAAAAAAGCTGAAATATCAGAAATCAATACCAAAATAAATGCTGTGGTATTGTCTCTCTCTTTGGGCTTTAAATCTGGTCTGGATGGTGAATTTTACCTTATAATGGCTAAAAAAGAGGTAGCAATTCTCTCAGATCTGATGACAATGGGTGATGGAACCGCCGAGTACAGTGAAGATCATAAAGATGCCATAGGAGAGCTGTTTAACCAGGTTATGGGGGCATTCTGTGTGGCAATTGGTAATGAGATGGGCTTGACAGTAGCTGCCGAAAATGTAATGGTCAACGAATTTGATATGGATAACCCTCCATTTCCCACGGATTCTTTTGACATGATCGAGACCACACTGGCTCTGGAAGGCTTTACTGAATCTCCAATTTATTTCCTTCTGCCCGAAGCAATTACAGAGCAGATAGATAAATACAAAAAAGAGGACAGTTCTGAATCTATGTCTGGTCAGGTAGGGTTAAATATTGAGGAAATGGATGATCTCTCAAAGGTGACCTCCTTCAGCCCAGCAGACAGTGATTTTAAGGAAACCTCTATAACAGCTCAATCAATAAAAGAATCAAGTACTAATATCGACATGCTTCTGGATGTCGAACTGGATGTAAGTATTGAACTTGGTAAATCATTATTGTCAATTAAAAGGGTGCTGGAGTTGGCTCCGGGTTCAATTGTTGAGCTGGATCGCATGGCTGGTGAACCGGTAGATCTGCTTGTAAATAACAAAGTGGTAGCTAAAGGTGAAGTGGTAGTTATTGATGAAAGTTTTGGAATAAGGATTGTTTCTTTAGTTTCTGCAGAAGAAAGAATCAAAAGCCTCAGATAAAAAGGATAATTCGAAAACAGCAGGGAATAATCTAAGAAATTTCATTAAGAAATTGACGATGGGGAAATCCCCTTTACCCCCTTTTTTTAAGTGGCGCTTAGAGCATGGGTAATACCAATAAACACCTTTGAATATATGAATTTCCAAAATTTCGAGTTTCGGATTTTCTTTCTGATTCGATTAATTGGTATTTGCATTATCCACACAATAATGAGATAATCTGTTAAAAATCTGGTACTTACCGCATTCAAAGGAGAATCTTTTTGAGTATAAGAGTGCAAGGCTTTTCTGAGATAAAGAAATTAAAAGCTGAAATCTTCTTTATTATTATGTTGTTCTTTTTATCTGTTGTTCAGGCCCAGAATACGGCTTCTGAAGAAACCGGAGATTTTGATATAAAAAAAGTGAGAGAAGCAGTTTTTTCGGCTGGAGATACTACCTTAAGCGAAAATGTTAAATTGAGAAAGGATGCAGAAAATTATTCACTGGTGATTTTCAGGGTGGTTTTTTATCTGGCAGTGGTGATAGCGGTCATTTTTGCGGTTGCCTGGATTGTTAAGAAAAGTGGTCTTACAGGTTCATCACGAATCGGTGGTGGAGGGGCAATGGACGTTCTTGAAATTTTGCCATTTGGACAGAATCGAACGATTACCATGATAAGGGTGATGGATGCAGTTTATCTTTTGGGACAGACACCACAGTCTATAATTTTACTGGAGAAAATAGAAGGACAAAAGGCAATAGATCTGATTGCTTCATCAAAGGGAGGAAGCTCAATAGTTCAGTTCAAGGATGCATTCAATAGTTTTCTCGGTAAAATGAAAAAGCAGGGATAAGTACTTACATGAAAATTCTTTGTAATAAAAAGTCAAAGTCTGCCGGTTTAGTTTTAAAGAGTATCAAGAATGTGGTTCTGAGTATAGCCAATGACCTGCTTGTCGTCAAGAAAATTCTTGCAACGGCAATTGTACTTTTCGGCCCCGCTCTTGTAACAGTCAGTGCACAGGCATTGCCCAAGCTTACCTTATCGGTTGCTGATACCAGTAAACCTGGCGATGTGGCAGTAGCGCTTCAGGTGTTGTTTCTTGTTACCATACTTGCCCTTGCTCCTTCTATACTGATTATGGTTACTTCATTTGTAAGAATAATAATTGTAATGTCATTTCTTCGCAGGGCATTAGGTACTCAGACCATGCCACCTGATCAGATAATGGTTGGATTATCACTCTTTCTTACTTTTTTCATAATGATGCCAGTGTTTACAGAGATAAATGACAGGGCAATACAGCCTTATCTATCTCAGGAGATACAGTTTAACGAAGCATTGGGAAGAGCAGGAAAGCCGGTTCGTAATTTTATGCTTCGGCAGGTAAATGAAAAGGATGTGGCTTTATTTGTAAGAATATCAAAAATGCAGCCGCCAAGAAATATAGATGATCTTCCCTATGAAGTAATAATACCGGCATTCATAACAAGTGAACTGAAAACCGGATTTATCATAGGATTTATTCTCTATATTCCTTTCCTGGTAATTGACATGATAGTAGCCAGCGTACTTCTTTCAATGGGTATGATGATGCTACCACCTGTGATGATTTCGATGCCTTTTAAAATTGTGCTATTTGTTCTGGTAGATGGTTGGCATCTGATAATAAGACAGATGGTAACATCTTTCAGGTAGGAGTGGATTTGTGGACGCAGCGATGGTAGTGGATATAGGACGGAATGCGTTAATAGTTACGCTTCTTATCTCCGGGCCGCTTTTAATTGTGGGACTTCTTATCGGGCTGGTAATCGGAATTTTCCAAGCGGTTACCCAGATCCATGAGATGACCCTTACTTTCATTCCGAAAATTCTGGCCATGATTCTGGTTTTTCTTCTTCTTTTCCCTTGGATGCTTCTAAAAATGGTGGAATATACTTATGGGCTATTTGATCTAATAGGAAAAGTGATCAGATAATGGAGTTGATACCTTTTAATGTTGACCAGGTGATCTTTTTTCTGCTCATTTTCGTGAGAATCAGTACAATCATTGCACTTCTTCCGGTGTTTGGTTCCTGGTCCATACCTCCACAGTTAAAAATCGGTTTATCGCTTCTTCTCGCTGTTATTCTGTTTGGATCAGTTATGAGTACGGGGATTGATACGGCGATAAAATTTTCGCCTGGCCTTTTTATTCTGCTAATAATAAAGGAAGTCATGGTAGGACTGGCTATTGGCTTTGTCTCAACGATGCTGTTTACTGCGGTTCAATTTGCTGGTTCATTGATAGATAATGAGATGGGATTCGGCTTTGTAGAGGTGATTGATCCTTTTACCGATGAACCTATAACCGTGCTGGGCCAGTTTCAGGTCATCATATTCACTATCCTTTTCCTGCTCTTTAATGGTCATTATTTTCTTATCCTGGCAATCCAGAAAAGTTTTGAACTGGTGCCTCTGATGGGTGTTAATTTTGCAGAAGATAAAATGATGGCGCATATTATTACCATGATAAGCAACATATTCATTCTGGCATTGAAGTTTTCTGCACCAGTCTATATTACACTCTTTCTTACTGAACTTGCGCTTGGGGTTATTGCACGTACAGTACCGCAGATAAACATATTTTTTGTCGGAATGCCACTTAAAATAATTGTTGGAATAGGTGCTACAATTCTGGCACTTCCGATGTTGTCTGTTTTGTTTAGAAAAACTGTGGAATTATTAATTCAGGATATTTGGCGGCTTTTGTATCTGATGGCTTGAAAAAAATGAGGTGAAAAGATGGCTGAAGAATCCAATGATGAGAAGACCGAGGCCCCGTCAGAGAAAAAAAAGCAGGATGCAAGAGAGAGAGGTACTGTTGCTAAAAGTACTGAGATAAACTCGGTGATAGTACTCCTGACCGCTCTTTTTCTGATAAAAATTCTTGGACCATGGATTGTAAAAGAGTTAAGTAACAGTATAATAGAATTTATACGGTTCATTTCAGATACAGAGATGGATTATTCCAGATTAATGCTACTTGTACGGAAAGCATTGGTTATGTTGGCAAAAGTTGCTGCTCCAATAACTGGTGGTATATTGATAATGGGTGTCGTGGCCAATGTGGCTCAGGTAGGTTTTTTGTTTACTTTAAAACCACTGATGCCCAAGCTGGAAAAGATTAATCCGGTTACAGGTTTCACCAGGCTCTTCTCAATGCGTTCTGTTATTGAAACAATAAAAAATATTATAAAACTGATTATTATCATTTCCGTAGCCTATATTACTCTGAAAAAAGAGTTCGGGACTGTGCTTACACTTTCTGATGCATCGGTTTTGTCAATATGGACCTATGCATTAGCCGCATCATACAAGGTTATTCTCAGAATCGCCATGGCTATGATAATAATCGCATTGCTTGACTATGCATATCAACGCTTTGAACATGAAAAACAATTGAAAATGACTCATCAGGAGGTTAAGGAAGAGAGAAAACAGCTTGAAGGAGATCCACTGGTCAAATCCAGGATCAGATCTCTTCAAAGAGAGATGGCAAGACGACGCATGATGGAGCAGGTACCAAAAGCTACTGTTGTAGTTACAAACCCCACTCATTTGGCCATTGCATTACGATACGCACCAGAGGAAAACGATGCACCGGTAGTTGTAGCAAAAGGAAAGGACTTGATTGCCCAGAGAATAAAAAAACTGGCTAAAGAAAATAATGTCCCTATTGTTGAAGATAAACCTCTGGCCCGCTCAATGTATGATAAAGTTGAAGTCGGATTTCCCATCCCTGTAGAATTTTTTACCGCTGTAGCAGAAGTAATGGCTTATGTATATCGTCTTAAAAACAGGAATGCTGCATGAAAAAATCGATTCTTGAATTGCTAACTATATTTATATTTGTCATTATGCATTGTTCACATGCTCCAACAGAAGTCAGATCAGATTCCGGCAGTCCAATTCGGCTCAGTCTGGAAAAAGTCGAGAGGGACAGTGCTGTTTTTTCAGGCAAACCTATTCTTGCAATTGTGGAAACCAATGATTCCACAATCTTCAGTGATTTTGCATGGCATACCGGGATGGGAAAATTAATCATTCCACAAGGGATGGTCCACAAATATGCAAAGAGATTTGAAATTGAACTTTACTGGGTAAATTATCCATCCAGAAAAGATATTCAAACTAACAGCTATTTCGATACAGTTTATATTACTATTGGCGGTGGATTAAGGGAAAGCAATAAGGTACGGGTAAAGGTAACTAATCTGCCTGTGATTATCGATAGTATTCTGATAGGAGACAAAGTATTTAATGGGAGTGATAAGAATATAAGATATCAGATCAAGGACGATAAAACCGAATTATCTATACAGTTTTTTGCGCGTGATCTGGATGGAAAGAATCCTGATCTAACCTTTTCAGGTAATAAAGGTAAAGTTATGCAATCGAATGTAAATCCTATGCTGATGACCTATAATATGCCTTCAGGAGAGATAGTTGATACAATACACTTTCTGATATTTGATCACCAGGGTTCAAGTGAATATCGTGATGTCTGCATAGGAGTCTATAGTTATAATTTTTCTCCGGTTGTGGACAGTATTGTGTTGGGGGATACTACTCTTAAGTCAAATGGTCAATACCGTTGCTATTCTTCTTTTCCTGATACACTTGAAGTCAAAGTATATGCTCATGATCCTGAAGGGGATAATCTAAGCTATTTCTGGAGCTCAACTATTGATAACAAGATTAATGTAGATGGGTCTGCTGATGACCAGATATACTATATCTGTACAAAAGGAGTATGTCAGGAAATAGTTAAGGACACTGCACTTTTGATAGATACTCTGAAGCTGGTGGTAAAAGATACTAATAATGACAGTTCTGTAGTTAATATAGAACTGTTTAAGGGGAGTATTAATAATAAAAATCAATCAAGAGATACACTGTCAAATGATTCGATTATTGTTAATTCAAATTAAAAATGAATGATTGATATCTGACAGCAAAATCAGTTTGAAAGGTGCATGAAAAAGAATCTGACCACGTCCGGTGAAGTGTATACCTGCATAACTCTATATAAACCCTCCGTTAATTTATCTGGCGCCTTAGACATTTTCGGACAATCAATTAATCGACTTAGAGAAGATAAAAAATAAGTTGGTTCTTTAGTAAAAAGCTACATAGATCCAGTTTATTTACTGTTATTTTATTACACCAAGGTAAACACTTTCTAAGTATTCAATAAGCTTACGCTGTTATAAAGGGCACAAATACTATTCAAGTCAAACAAAAGAATTATAGTAAAAACGAGTTTCCTTCGGTTAGGGCAGAGTAAAAAGCAGAAACTTCGATAATTTAACTATCTCTCCTAAGTAATCAACGGTCAAAAAAGACTGACTTTTTATAAAAAAACTGCTTTGTTTAAATTGGGTGCCCACCAAAAGACCAAAATGTAACCGAATTTGTTCCAGATTGTAGAACACTTTTTTACTCTATCCAAGTCAAATCTGTCACAATTCAAATTGCTGTATCTTATGTTATAGATCAAGTATTGTTCATGATTAATTAAGCAGGGTAAGGCTGGAAGGATTAGAAAATGCAGATAAAAAAAACGATACTGTTATTTATTGCTGCACTTTTTTTAATAAAAACAGTTTGGGCAGACAATCCCATTATACAGACTAATTATACCGCAGATCCAGCTCCTATGGTGTATAATGACAGGGTTTATGTTTTTACCAGCCATGATGAAGATGTGCTGCAAGACAATTTCTTCACTATGAGAGATTGGAGATGTTATTCATCTTCTGACATGGTAAACTGGACTGATCATGGCTCTGTAGCATCACTGAAATCATTCAGTTGGACGAGTAATAACGGTGCCTGGGCCCCTCAGGCCATTTACCGCAATGGAAAGTTTTACCTGTATTGTCCTATACATATGAAAGGAATTGGCGTTCTGGTTTCAGAAAGCCCTTTTGGTCCGTTTAGCGATCCGTTGGGAAAACCCCTGATAAGTAGTGGATCTGGTGATATAGATCCTACGGTATTCATTGATGATGATAAGCAGTCGTACCTTTATTGGGGAAATCCGTATCTCAAATATGTAAAATTGAATGAAAACATGGTCTCTTATTCCGGTAAAATCGAAGAGATCAATCTTACAGTTGAAAGTTTCGGAAAACGTTCCAATACCGAAAGATCAACTTCTTATGAAGAAGGTCCGTGGTTTTATAAACGAGACAATCTTTACTACATGGTTTTTGCCGGTGGTCCCATATCAGAACACATTGCCTACTCTACCAGCAATAGCCCCATCGGTCCCTGGAAATACAGGGGTGTTATAATGCCCACTCAGGGTGGGAGCTTCACAAATCATGCTGGAGTAATTGATTATAAGGGTAACTCCTACTTCTTTTATCATAATGCAGCATTACCTGGAGGCGGTGGTTTTAATCGTTCTGTATGTGTAGAGCAATTTAATTA
>CAYYNL010000039.1:0-28788 GCA_964472925.1 uncultured Fibrobacter sp.
GGAGTCGCGTCGGCGCATCTTGGAGTCGCGTCGGCGCATCTTGGAGTCGCGTCGGCGCATCTTGGAGTCGCGTCGGAGCATCTTGGAGTCGCGCCGGAGCATCTTGGAGTCGCGCCGGAGCATCTTGGAGAGGCGTCAGCGCATCTTGGAGTTTCGCCGGAGCATCTTTGAGCTCCGTTATCTCTTACGAAACTCTGAATCTTCAATCTTTGAACCTGAATTCCGCAGCTGTATGTGGCGGGTTAGCGTAAGCTATTGATTGCTAAGCCATCAAACGGTGTTTAGACTTTTTCACCCTGTCGATAAAGCCTTCAACTCCTTCAAGTCTTATTTCAATGACATTACTTCTTATTTTTTCCTTTTCTTTTTTCGAATTTCGAATTTCTTTTTTCGAGTTTCGAATTTTGTATTTCGAATTTCGAATTTTGTATTTCGTATTTCTTTCCTGTTTCGAAGGCAACTGGGCTCGCATTCTGATGTTCTAGCTAAAGGGCTAGCAGTAACCAATAAAGGGCGCATGCCTTACCAGAAATTGTCTGGCGTTTTGGGGGCGTTTCCAGGTTTAAGTGGATAGGAAACTTTGAAGAAGAATGGTGAACCTTAAAAGGGATCTGGCGCGGGTCGCAATTCAAACAAACTATCCCCTCTTTACTGTTCTTCAAAAAACTCGAATGGGTAATTTACTGTGAGGTCGCCCAGGCTGTCAGCCACCGGATTAAAGCGCCAGCTTAAGATACGCTGAGTTATTTCCCGTTCAAAATCATTATCAGCTATGCTGGACTGGATTACTCTTGCTCTGTCCACAATGCCGCTGGATAGAATATGAATTTCAAGGAGCATTTTACCTGAAATTTTTATTCCTGATCGTAACTTTTTATTGTAGATATAACGCAATTCTCCAGAATTATCATCAATAACCCTTTTGAGCGCTTCGGGCCGCCTGTAAGGGTTTAGAGCCAGATTCTGACGACGCTGCAGCTCTTTAATTTCCGCGACATTGAGGTTTCCCTGTTTTAGCAGTTCCTGTTTTGCCTTTTCGTTTTTCTTTTTTTCCTTTTCCTTTTCACTACCTGGAGCAAGGTTGCCAATTTGGTTTATGATATTTAAAAGGCTGTCATCTGAAGGTGCTTGAGCAATCTCTTTATTTTCATTCTTTTGCATTTCACCTCTGATAGAGGTTTGCGAAAACATGTAGTAGTATTTTTCAATATTACTGAGGAAAGTCTGGTCCTTGTAGGTCTCAAGCAGTCGCTTAGCTTCCTCAGCAATCTGTTTTTGTTGCTCATAGAAAGAGCCCAACATTAGCATTCGGCGGTTAGCTTGACGAGCCCAGATCATGCTCTTATCAGTTTGAATGATTCTTCTGTACTCAAAAATCGCCTCTTCGATTTCACCCAGCTCCTCATGAGATCTTCCTTTAAAGAATCTGGCCTCAGCTAAAGCATCAGATTTGGGATTTTTTCCGATAAAAATGGACAGATTTTTGATTGAATTGCGGAAGTCCATTAACAGATAAAACTGCCTTGCCTTTTCCATCTCGCCCAGAGCGGTTTTCTCCAGTTTTTCCCGTTCTTTTTCGATTGACTGGATAAAATCCAGCAGTTTCCAGGAAAGAATTCCTGCTTCGGTATTGGGCAACATTGCAATCGTTTCTTCATAAACTCTTTTTGAGCTGCTGTAATCACCAAGCATAGAAAGACAGAAAGCCTTGTGTACCATAACCGCAGCTCTGATATCGGGAGTGAGTGCAGTATTTGCTAAAATTTGCTCGTAAGATTTTAAAGCCTCAGTAAATTTACGGTTACGCTCGTAAAGATAAGCAATTTCCAGAATGGTAAATATCTTATCATCCTCTTTAGGGTTTATGATTTTTTTTCCCTGCAGGACCCGGATACAGTTAAGAACCAGCCTTATGGGTACCCGATAAGCTTTTGCAGTCCAATTGTTGTGATGTTCATTGAGCTGATTTGCTGAGGTAAGCGCCTGTATTCTGGCTTCCAGTTCGTAATTGTTAAGGTTTTCTTCGCCATAGAGCATTCTTCTTTTAATCAATTCATATTTTGCCACTATACCAAAAGTATTGGAGGCATCTTCTTTGGCAGCAATAGTACCCAGAAGGTATTTAATTTCCTCCATCCGGATGTCGATCAGCCCGATATTGTAAAGTATAGTGAGCCCCAGAAACAGAAGCACCAGGAGAAGTTTAATCAATGTTTTCATAGTGGTATACCACTTTTAAACATGTAGTGGTGGAATATCGGATGGATTGATAGGCTGAGTGGGACTCAGAGGCCCAGCCCTTCTGTCTATTGCATAACATGATCCATCCATTCTTTTCACATATTTTTTGACTTCTGCTGCAATAGCGATCATCTCTGCATGTCTGCGGAATGGACGGGCTTTGTTGGTGACCACAGCCACCGATACACTCATAAGGGGGAATCTCTGACGTTCTCCCTGACGATTGATCGATTCAATAAAGCCGTTTCTGGCGTCTATGGCATTGTAAAACTGATAAATTCCTCTGTCAAAGGTAGCGATAAAAGCCTTTGCAAAGATCTCCCAGTACTCATAATCCAGAATAACCACAAAATCATCACCACCCTCATGTCCGATAAATGCATTTTTTATGTCTTTACGTTTTGCTACGGCAACCAAACAATCACGTGTGTACAGGATAGCATCATCTCCACGGCTAAATCCATACTTGTCATTGTAGGCTTTGAAATTGTCCAGATCACAATACAATACGCTTATGCACTTTCCAGCACTAAGACAGTTGTCAATATGGTTAGCAATAGAAATATTGCCCGGAAGCCCGGTAAGCGGATTAGCTCCTTTTAACTCATCGCGCATCCGTTGAAGAGATACTCCCATCTCATTAAAAGAGGAGGCAAGTTGTCCGATTTCATCCTCCCCTACTATGGAAACCCTGATATCCAACTGCCCCCGTGAAATTTTCTGGGTAGCCTCGTTTAATTTTCTCAAAGGAATAAGAATAGTCTTAAAAAGAAGCACAGCAAAACCGAAATGAAGTATTATCACCAGAACTGCAATCAGAATACACTGATGGTAAAGATAACCCATCTGACGTTCAATATCTTTCATCTCCAGTTTTATTGCTGCAACACCGATCTTGTCAACTTCATAGGAAAAAGGAATATATAAAGAAATTGTACGCTGTTTCTTGTCTACGCTGTGATAAAAAAGTTTATCTTCAAAACCCTGTCTGGTGATGGCCATGTTTATCATTTTTAATTCACTGATATCAGCCATCTGTCTCTCTACAATTGTTTTTTTTACCATGCTTGTGAAAACTTTCCCGTTTTCACTGAAAAGAGTAAGCTCCACAATGCCCAAAGCCATGGCATCCTTTACAATTTTTTTGATATTACCAGATGACATCTGGCCATCGCTGCCTAGAATGTTATCGATTTTATATTTTAAGCTGGTTCCTTTATGCTGGCTGTTAAGAATTGCATTTTCAGCAATTAAATCGAGCTGATTCTCAAAAACCATCAGGACAAATATGGATATATTCAGGATCGCCAGGAAGAGATATACAACTGAGGTTTTAAAAATGATAGACTTGCTGTTAAACCCCTTCATAGAGGATTCTCCCTGCGACTTCAGGATTTATCGTTTGTTTTTTCAAGAGTATAACTCCAAACTTTTTCCGAAAACAGATCCGCATTCAGTCAGTTCTTCTTTAACCTGAATCAGATAACCTAAAGAATTCTATGCGATTCACGCTAAAGAATTGAGTTTTAATAATACAAATACAACCCTCAAATAAAAAAAATATCAAGCACTGCCCAGTAATGGTGTAATCATCTACTCTGGCTGAGCCATACCCTCTCCGTATTCGTTAATTTTATTTCTAAGGGTTCTGATTGAAATTCCCAGAATTTCGGCAGCTTTTGTGCGGTTCTGATTGCAGTGTTCAAGAGTTTTTAATATCAGTTGTTTTTCCATATCTGCAATAGTTAACCCCACCTGAATTCCATCAGTTTCATCCTGATCTTGAGATTGCACCGGAAAACGGAAAAGCGAAGGTTTGATTAACCCGGCTCTGGTAAGCACCACAGCTCTTTCGATTGCATTTTCCAACTCGCGGATATTTCCTGGCCAGTTATGGTTAAGCAAAATCTCCATTGCCCCCTCTTGCAGCCCTTCAACACTGTATCCATTCTCATTATTAAATTTGGATATAAAATATTCCACCAGTTGTGGTATGTCATTTTTTCTTTCAGATAAAGGCGGCAATTGGATATGAATCACATTGAGCCGGTAAAACAGGTCCTCCCTGAATTTGCCCCTTTGTACTTCTTTATACAGATCACGGTTAGTGGTAGCAATGACCCTTACATCCACTTCAACCGGATCATCTCCTCCCACTTTGTTAATCTCTCTTTCCTGCAATACTCTTAAAAGCTTTGCCTGAGCCATTAAGGGCATCTCCCCCACTTCATCCAAAAGCAATGTTCCACCTGAGGCCGCCTCAAATTTACCTTTTTTTTGTTTGATAGCACCTGTAAAAGCACCTTTTTCATGTCCGAATAGTTCCGATTCAATGAGCCCCTCCGGAAGAGCAGCACAGTTCACTTTTACAAACGGGCCGTTAGAACGTCTGCTTTGGAAATGGATAGAACGGGCAACCAATTCCTTTCCAGTACCAGATTCACCTGTCACCAGAACCGTTGAACGACTCTCAGCAACCGATTCGATTAAGGCCCTGATTTCATCCATCTGAATTCCGGTACCGATAAAATTAGACTGCTCTTTTAGTTGGGACTTTAATTTTCTGTTCTCCAATACCAGCGACTGATACTGAAGAGCCCTCTCAACGGTCAGCTCAAGTTCTTTTATCAGGTTGTCTGATTTTTGTATGAAATCATAGGCTCCCTTTTTCATGGCATCAACCGCAGTCTCAATTGCCCCATAAGCAGTTATGATTAAGAAAGGTATTTCAGGGTTGATATATTTAATCTGCTCCAATAGCTCGATACCGCTCATTCCAGGCATTTTCATATCAGAGATTACCAGATCAAAATGTTTTTGCTCAATGATTTCAAGAGCCGAGGGCCCATCCTTTGCAGCCTCTGTCTCATAACACTGCCGTCTCAGAGTCTCAACAATGGAATCCCTGAAAAGCTCATTATCATCAACAACCAGAATCCTTTTTTTATTCATCAATGACTCCACTATTCCTTTAAAAGGGGAATGAATACTTTTACTGTGGTACCTTTCCCTGATTCACTTTTTATATCGATATAGCCGGAATGAGATTGTACGAACTTCTTGACGATGGCCAGCCCCAGGCCGGTTCCGTTCTCTTTTGTGGTGAAAAAAGGATCGAATATTTTTGTAAGGTTCTGTTTTTCTATTCCGCATCCGTTATCTTCAATAGAAAAGCAGGCAAATCCGGCATTTCTGCAACTGTCATTTTCCACAGCGACAGTGAGAATTCCCCCATCGGGCATTGCCTGCACAGCATTGAAACACAGATTCATCACAACCTGTCCCATCTTCTCAGGATCTGCCAGAATATAAAGTGGCTCATCAGTAAATTTTTTAATGACTTTGATTTCAATTCCAAGTCTTTCGATTTCTATCTGCACAAAATCAACTATTTCATCAAGGATTCTGCAGAGTTTTACTTTCCTGAATTCAGCTTTAATTGGTCTGGTATAAACAAGTAAATTGGAAACGATTTTGTTAAGTCTGGACAACCCTTCAATAATTTTCCCCAATGTCTTTCTTCTTGGGTCATCTGCAGCAAGGTCCCTTTCCAGAAGTCCTGCCCACACCCCCATGGCTCCAAGAGGATTGCGAATTTCATGCGCTACAGTTGCAGACATCTCCCCCAGAGCAGCCATGGTTCTGGCCTGATGCATCTCTTCCTCAAGAGCCTTGATTTTAGAGATATCACTGAAAATCTCTACCACCCCTAAACGATTACCCTTGCTATCCCTGAGCAATGCAGTCTGATATGATACAGGCACAGGGTGTCCGTCCTTGTGCCACAACACCTTTTCATCCCTCTTCAATTCACGGCCTGTACGCAAGACCTGGATCAATGAAGGTTCAGAACCGGAATCATTGGTAAAAACATCTATAAAATTTTTTCCTATAACCGATTTCGTTTCGTATCCGGTAATCTCGGAGGCTGCCCGGTTGAAATGAGTTATCCTGCCTTCCATGTCCAGTCCGATTACCCCGTTTTCCATACTTTCCAGAATGCTGTACAGATAGGTCTGAGTCTCCTCCTGCCTGCTAAGACTCTCTCTGAGTTCTGTATTTTTCCTATCCAGTTCGAGATTGACCTTTTTAAAATCTTCCTGCATTAATGCGTAGGCATTACTCAAATGCTCTGCTCGGACCTGAAAATCGGAAAACGCCTTTTGAAGTGATTCGAAGAGTTCAAAAGTAAGAATAGGTACACCGGTCTGACTGGTATTCATTCAGCAATACTCCGGCAAAACAGCCCCATCCTGGCAGTTTATTTCAGGAAGCAGTACTGCTGCACTCTTTTGTGATATTTTTTTCGATGTATCTTTTAAGCTGTTCTTCTTCATCAAGAAATTCCCTGATGGTAACCTCAGTCTGGTCCAAAATTGAATTCAAGACCGTAACCGCAGCATCTTCCCTGATACTGTTTTTGCGACTTTGCCATTGAACAAAAAGATCCGAACTTTGCTGTCGCTCGGATTCAATAGTATCCAACAGTTTTTTTTTCTTTTCAAGACAGGGGATCACTCCGCTCAGATCGCCGCGGGAAAGAATGACACGGCTTAACATTTTACGAACCAGATCCCTCATTTCTCTGTAATGTTCCAGTTGCCCAGTTAATACAGTAGTCAATTGTTGAATTAGAATTTTATCATTGGCTTGCATGGTTTTCAACTTCAATAATTCTCTTTTTCAGTTTCAGTTAATCACTGCCATATACTCGTTTTCCCAGATAGAATCTTCCAGTTTCCATTGTGCCTGCTTTGCCCAGTAATCATCAGGATATCTGCGTATTAAATCCTTGAATACATCTACTGCATTCTGGTACTGCTTGAGATTTTTGTAAATGCTGCCAATCTGAAATAAACCCCAGGCAGTCTCCTGAAATGCAGGATACTTTCTGGTGACTTTCTTATACAAATCCAGAGCTTTTTGATAATCCTTAGACTTGTAATAGCTGTCCGCGATTCTGTAATAGCAATCCGGAACACGTGCATGAATGTCGTTTTTTTCTCCCAGTTCTATAGCGCTCTGAAAATTTTGAATTGCCCGTAAATCGTTTTCCAAACGGCTGTATACAGTGCCAGATTTGAAAAGAATCTCAATTTTCTGGGCATCACTGCTGATTTTAGCTGCCTGGGTATACGCTTCTGCTGCATTCTTGTACTGCTCCAGCTCAACATAACAGTCACCCAGTTTTTCAAAAGCCAGAGGAGCCCAGTTATGGTTTCGGTAGTTCTGAAGATAATGGCGGTAAAGTTTTTCGGCAATTACAGGCTCATTGCGTTTTTGGTATGTCAAAGCCTTAAGAAAGTGGCTCTTTATTACTGCTGGATGAGATGAATAACGGTCAATAATCTGCTGAAACTGATTCTCTGCATCCTTGAAAAGATTCAATTTAAGATAACAGACTCCGGTGTTGAATAAACAGGCAACAGCTGTATTGGTCCCTGGATTTGTCACCAGTACCTTCTTGAACTCAAGTATTGACTTGTCAAAATTTCCTGCACTGAATTCTCTTATTCCTGCAAGCAACTTCTGTCCTGCATCAGTCAAAGTATCTACTGTCAGCATGGCAAGAGTGGAATCAATTTGTATTTCCAGAGAGGCATATTTTTCAGGGGCCACCTCCTGCTGGATAGAAAAAGTAGCTTCCATTTTTTCCTCGATAGCTGCAGTTTTTCCACCGGGCGCAGGCGTCGCTCTGACCGTTTTAACATCTGCCGCCAGTTTCTTATATTGCTCGATTAAGCTTAAAGCCTCCTTTTTTCCTGGCTCATACTTAGTAGCATCGATGTATTTGGAAAGACAGGAAATCGCTTCAGTATAGTTTTTCTCATCGGCCCAAATTTTCCCCAGATAATAATGGGCAGTATAGTCCAGCCCCGAATAGCTTAGGGCGTTTCTGAAGTTAATCTTGGCCATCTTCTTCTGCCCCTGCTTCAGACGAATCAAACCTGCATAATAGTAACTTCCGCTATGTTGAGAATCCAGTTTTATCACTTCCCGGAATTTACTCAATGCAGCCTCGTAGTTCTGAGCATTAAATAGCTGAACTGCAGTTTTGAACAGTTGCTCAGATTGCCCGGAAACAGCATTTGATTCTTTTTGAACTGAAGTCTTCTGAGAAATTTCCTGTCGATAAGCTGAGGAAACCTCAGATGAATCGGATGCACCTCTGTCACTACTATTTACCTGTGCAATAAGACGTTCAATCTGGCTTTGCAGGTAGTCTCGTTCTGCGGGATCACAGGATTGCTGGTATTGTTGAAGTTCGATAATGGCTTTCTGAAACTGGCCATCCTTTTCATAAGTAGTAGCCAGCATCTTATGGGCTTTGCCCCAGCCTGGGTTATGGGTGAGCGCTTTTTTGAGGTTATAAATGACCAGACGCGAACGCCCCTGGGCATCCCTGATCTCAGCCATGTGCATATATGCACTGTAATTATCCGGATAAGCAGCCAGTACCTTTCTGAACTTCTCTATCGCCTCGTCATATTTTTTTTCGTTTTTATATTTTACCCCAAGACGATAATGAATGTCATCTATAGTATCCTCTGCATTAATAGCAGAAGAACCTAAAAAAAAACAGATCACAAAAGTGAAAGGTATTTTCCAAAAAGGTTTTTTTTCAGTAATTTTTGTGGATTTGAGATCCATTCAAGTAGAATCCTGTATCAAGAATACTTTTTACCTCTGTAGATTCTACTTTTATGACCTCCCGTTGTTCAAGCTTAATTTTCACTCCCAGTATTACTTATGGGTTCTGTTCTTTTTCAGTTTTCCAGATAACTGTTTGTGGCAAGATAATTACATACATAATCCTCTATTGCATCCTCCAGGCTCATGCAGACATGATTACAGCCAACACTCTGTAAACGGCTCTGGTCAGCCTGTGTAAAATACTGATACTTATCACGCAATTTGAGGGGCATTTCAACATATTCAATAACGGCAGGTTTATTGACAGCCCTGAAAATTGCATTCGCCAGGTCGTTCCAACTGCGGGCTTTACCGGTACCAACATTGAACAAGCCTCCTATATCAGGATTGTCCATGAAGAAAAGAACCATTTCCACCACATCTTTTATATAGATAAAATCTCTTTTCTGCTGTCCATCCTGATACTGCGGATTATATGATTTGAAAAGAGACATCACCCCTTCATCCCTGACTCGTGAGTATGCCTTATTGATAAGACTTCTCATCTCCCCCTTGTGGTATTCGTTAGGGCCAAAGACGTTGAAAAACTTCAGGCCTGCAATTTTTTTCAACCATCCCTCACGAAAAGCATAACAGTCGAATAAATGTTTGGAGTATCCATACATGTTAAGAGGACGAAGCTTGCCAAGCACCGAATAGTCATCAGTGTATCCAAATTCGCCATCTCCATAGGTTGCGGCACTTGAAGCATAAATAAAACGGGTGCTTTGATGATTTTTCCACCATCGGGCAAGCCTTACCGAATAATGAAAATTATTCTCCATCAAATAATCCGCATCGGTTTCAGTTGTTGAAGAGCAGGCCCCCATATGCAAAATCGTACTTATGCTGTCTTTATAATAACCAGACTCAATTTTTTCGATAAATTCCGATTTCTCCACAAAATCCAGGTATTTCAAAGATACAAGGTTACGCCATTTCTCACTTGTTCCCAGTTTATCAACAATCAATATATCTTCGATACCACGACTGTTAAGTTTCCATGTGAGAGCACTGCCAATAAAGCCTGCTCCTCCAGTCACCACTATCATAATAACAACTCCTTAGAAGAATCGGCCAAGTATTCCGGTTTAATTTTTAAAGTTAAAATGATCTTAATATACAATTTTACAATGGCCCTCTAAATCCATCCTGCCTCTCTGCACACCCGAACCCACTATTGGCTAAATTCCCAACCCCCTTATTAAGGGGGAGCGCTTTCCAGCGGGGGCTTTCTAACCTCCTCTGCCCCCTAAATCCCCCAAAGTGGGACTTAAGAACGGGAAAGGCCCTTTAATCAAGTTCACAGTTACATCATGTTGATCTTAAAGTCACCCATCGGGGTAGGCGGGATTTAGGGGGCGTTCTGGGACTTACCCACAAAAAAAAAGGAATAATTCTGTATCAGCTTTATTATTTTGGTAATCTGGCTTTTTCTAAGCTGGTAGCTGTAGTAGACTATACTATATATACGTATCTAAATCGGGGTCAGCAAAATGAAATGTTCCAGATGTGGTTTTACATTTGATACAGCACAGAATTTCTGTTCTCTCTGTGGCGAAATCTCTGAAAGAGCATTGCCTGAGAAGATTCCCCAGACAGTATCCTGGGAAAGCGGTACTGCCAAAGATTACCCTTTTGGAGCACTTCTGGACACAATTCAGGAATCATTTTTCAAAACTGACCATTTTTTTAAAAAAATTCAAACCTCCCCCAATAAACCCGCACTTCTTTATGGCTTGCTCTGCGGGAGTATCGGTGTGGTATCCACATTTTTATGGTCCTTTTTTCTTCCGGATCCATACAAGCAACTCAGTGCTGCAGATACATCCAACAATCTGATTTTCACACCATTTGTATTAATTCTTCAGATATTGTTCACTACTGCTTATATTCATTTTATGCTGCTGATATTGCGCTCAAGAAAAGCTCCAATAGATGCCACTTTCAGAATTTGCTGCTATTCCCTGGGGGCTTTAATTTTAAACACCATACCCGCAATTGGTCCACTTCTGTCGGTAATCTTATGGTTTTATCTGATTATCACCGGAATTCATCAGATTCATCATATCAGCAAGCTGAAGGCCTTTGCAGCCATGATTTTTCCTCTTTTACTATTATTTATTGGAATACTGTTTATAGCAGTGATCGCAGGAAGCATTACTGCTCTGAATCTTTTTCCCTGATAAAAATCAGTAAATTGGTTAAAATTTAAAACTGGAAAGTTAGAAAAACTAACAGTTCATAGGAGATAAAGCTATAAATGAATATGCTATCAATCCAGCAGATTTTTTGCGCTTATATCAGCCATGCTGATTCCTTTTTTATATCCTAGTGAATGTAAAAAGTATAAATTTGTTTACAACAGATTGAACTTAATTCCCCAAAAGCCTTACTAAATATATCCTTTAAATTCTTTATTAATTTTTGAGGCCCAAATACCAGGAGAACAAAGAGATGAAATTGCAGATCTGGGCAATACTTTTTTCATTTTTTATAATTAACAGTTCAGCTAACAACCTGATGGACAATTCTGCATACCTGCCCGGATCAGAATTTTCAGGGCTGACCGATAAATCGCAATACAACGCAGCCGATCATGCCGGTTCTCCTCTGGGATGGCTTGAAAAGGAAAACTCCGTTTTAAAAACCGATCTTTTTTTCCGCTATTTCCGTTTTAGTGATGAAAAAGGAGATCCTATTTCTTCCAGGAATCTGATAATTCCACATGTTCGTGTTGGTAAACCAGGCATAATACTTCTAGACCTGTTCTACAGTCCCGATATTCTGAAATCTAAACGGGAGTTTCAAAACCTGAAACTTCCTCTGCACCGCTTTGGATTCGGACTGGCTGCAGGAACAAAATCCGGTTTATTTCAGTTTGCTCTCTATGGAGACCTTTTTACCGGCGAAGAATCTCAAGAAAATAATGGAGATAAGCGCTTTATAATTGGATCCAACGAAGTCAGTGTTCATCTAGGAAGCAAAGTCCATGAACTTGTAAGAATCGGTCTCTATGGAGCAATGAACGGTTATCTCGATTCTCTAATCTGTGAATATCCCGAAATACAGGAGGAACGCTATTTTTCCGGTTCATTCCCCATCTTTGGGGGATTTGTCGATTTTGGAAAAGATCAGTTTCCAATCCACTCCAATTTCTCCTTAGGTATTGGTTTCCCAAAATTTGTGTATGTAGCTAAACCAAGCAGTAAACCTTTAGGCAATCAGGATGTCATCAGATCAGACAGCGTGGGATGGGATTGGAAATTTCTGGCAGATATTCCTGCCAGAAATTTCACTATCAACCCGGCTTTTAAGGTAGGATACCATAGAATGACCTCTCAACTCTACCTTCCAACCGAAGACAACAACCCATGGGAACATGATTCAAAATTATCCGATTCGAACTGGACAGTCACCTCTTTTGGGATGGGATTTGCTGTCGCCTCCGATTTTCTTAAATATGCTAATATGAATCTGGAGTATTCCTTTAAGAACCTCTCCCTTGAATACGGTCCGGCATACTCCTCTTATTCTGACCAGAAACACTGGTATCATAGCATCGTGTGGGGAATCCAGAGTAATTTGAAGGATCTTCCTTTTCTGAGAATGCCCGAATCGATGAATTTGATTCTGAGAACACAATATTTTAACTTCAGACAAAGTGGATTTTTTAATCCTTGGAGAACAGACCAGTTCAAGCATGTCAATTCTATCGTCGGCTTCAGCCAACTGTACCGATATAATCCTGAAACCCTAATCAATGCTTATAGGTTCGCAGGATTTAATCTTGGAACAGAAGCTGAATTTGCAAACGGTTTATTTGGTATAAATGCAGACTTCCTGTTTCTCAGAGATGGCTTTGATTTGGGAGTGATGGTCAGGTATAAACTCGGGAAACGTTGACAGTGATTAATTAACAATACACTACCAAATTGCAAAATAAAAATAGCCGCCTTGATTATAATCGCTGTTTATTTTGATGATACAGAAGTTGCTCCTAATCGAAAAGTGAGGGTTAATTCTTCACACTAGCTACCAGGAGCGATATTTTTCCTTTTTTCTAATTTCATCAGAGCTTATATAAACCTAAAAACCGCAGTAGATTGACGCGGATAACACGTAATCTATTGCGCATAAAGGCTTTCAGTCCTTTCGGTCTTATCACCAGCAGATAAAACCTTCAAGGACTTCGAGCCTTTCTGCATCAATATCTTAAGGTTCTTCATCGTCAATATACTGCGGTTTTTAGGATAAAGACAAATGCACTCTCAATTAGTGATCTGAAATTAGGCAATTCACACCCTCTGCACCTTCCCCCATCGCCGCTCCAGATTATCCTGCTGTCTTTTGAATTTTATCTGAAAAGCAAAACAGATACAGCAATAACCAAAAGTGATGCAGTCAAGTACTACCGCCATAGGCGGTAGCTTGATTGAGCGGCAAAGCCGCGAAAGCAAGAAGGCACGATAGTGCCTTTACGAGACATCTGGCTCCACTGGCTTAGCCAGTGGTTTCCTGAAAGCCAGAAATGAAACTGCTTGCAAAATTAACTGCATCATTATTTACGATCGGAAAACCGGATATCACCTTGTCTCCGTAAAAAAATCTAAAACAGATCAATCTTCTATTTATTTATTTTTAAAAGAAATCAGTAGAATTGTTTTCATTAACAGTGAAAGAGCCATTCCTGATCAGATTAACTCTTTCGTTTTTATCATTTTAAGAAAGCCTTGCCTGTTTATGCAATTGCCAAATGGACTCACAGTCAGACTTCTTGACACCACAAATCCAGAAGAGATTGCTGCTTATGAGAAAGCAGTTTATATGGCCTTTAGCTCAGTCCAGGATCCTTCACAGGAAATTATATGGAATATCGACTACCCAAAAAAAAGGATTTCCACAAAAATTCCTTACAGCAGTCAGAAGATAATCATAGCGGAAATAGATGGTTCGATAATCGCAGGTTTCGCCCTGAATTTTAATATGCAGGAAAAACTACAGCTTGAATATCTTGGCTTTAAAATAGACAGAAGCGAGTTCGGTATTTGTGAAGGATTATTACTTTTCAATACCCAGGTATCGTTTAACAATCATCTGATACTTCCTGAAATAAAAGAACCGCTTATCAGGTTTCTCAAATCACAGAATATTAAGAAAACCTATGGAACCTGCAACAAAAAACGAATCAGAGGTTACCGTTTTTTGGGATTTAAAGATATCGATATGAAGTTAATAAGCGGTATACCAGAATACTTGTTGGTTTATGAAATTGAGTGATGAATGCTCTTTCTTTGGGCATTGCTTTCTACCAGCGATTCAAAATTACACAAGGGCTCACAGTTTTCTCACCTCTAATTCAAAACGGCAACGATTCTTTTGTAATTAAAAGTACACCAGACTCTATGATTGTGGACCATGCTAAAAAGTTCCACAATCAGCAGTATTAAAGCCGTATCAGTTGAAAATTCAGGCCATAAAATCCGATCAGAGATTAAAATTCTTTGAAATGGTCTACATCAGACCTATTTTATAGAGTTAATTTTTTTCCTGGAAAGAATTCAGTGTGAATAAGTCATTACCCATCGTTGAAGAAGGAAGTCTTGCCCTGTATTTAAAAGAAATAGGGAAACTGCAACCTCTTAGCTCTGAAAATGAAGCACGGATTGCAGCCCGGATTCATCAGGGAGACCAGAAAGCCATAGACACTCTTGTTAAAGCGAATCTTCGCTTTGTAGTAAGCGTTGCCCGCAATTATCAGAACCAAGGTATGTCTCTGAGTGATCTTATAAATGAAGGCAACATAGGACTGGTCAGAGCTGCACAGAAATTTGATGAAAAGAAAAATTTCCGTTTTATTTCCTATGCGGTCTGGTGGATTCGCCAGGCAATATTGCAGTCACTGGCAGAACACTCCAGAATCATGCGGCTTCCCCTGAATAAAGCAGGTGCGATTCATAAAATCAGCAAAACTCAAACAGAACTGGAACAGCGGTACAACCGTTTGCCAGATGCCTCAGAAATTGCCCAGGAACTTGGAATCTCTGAAAATGCGGTCAGTGAAACAATCGCTATCTCTAGTAGCCATGTTTCTCTGGATGCCCCACTCAAAGATACTGACAGTTCATCTTTGGTTGATGTAATCCAGAACAATTCAACCAATGACCCCGAAGATGAGTTACAGATGATCTCCCTGAATAAGGAAATTAAAAAAATGCTGAGTTTTCTCACAGAACGTGAAAAAGAGATCATAAAATTGTATTATGGTATAGAAAATGAAACCGCTTATACCTTGGATGAGATTGGGCGAAAATTTAACATAACCCGCGAAAGAGTGCGTCAGATTAAATCAAAGGCTATCAGCAGACTCAAAAGCCTTCCCAATACCAAGGTTATGGAGATTTATAAGGATTGAGGTCGCCTATGAAAATCTTCTTTTTTTTAACTGTATGCTTCTGCACTATTCTTTCCTCCTGTGGTGGAAACAGTTACATCGAAGTAAACAAGCTTCCTGACACATATCAATGTGCCCACATGGAAGAGATCTGTAAAGAAGCACGTGAATTTGAAAGTAAATATTCACAAATGAGTGAAGAAGAAAAGAAAGAATTCAAAACGCTTCGGGATACCTATAGAGATCAGTGCAACACCGCATTGGAACAGTGCAAAAAAAGCGCTCCCTAAATTTTTATTAAGAGGGGCCTCTGGATCCCATAATACCATTGTATGTAAAGAAATTTTAAATTCGAAACAGGAAAGTAAACAGCATCCCAAAGCCAAATTTCACATCTTCCCACTATCCCGTAGGACTCGCCTTCTTCTTCAAATCATAAAGAATATTAAGCGCATCCAGTGGAGTCAACCCATCGATATCAAGATTCTGAAGCTGTTGAATAATTTCGGAGTGTAAAGAATCCATAACGTTAAGCTGTACACCGGAAAAAAGATCGGTCTGATCCTTATTTTCCGAATTGGAACCATGCTTTCTGGCAAGAATCGGTTTATGGTCAGGTGTAAGCTCCATGTTTTCCAAATTGGTCAAAATCTCTCTGGCCCTTACAATCACTTTTCTGGGAACACCGGCCAATCTGGCTACCTGTATTCCATAAGAATGATCACAGCTACCGGTCTCAATCTTTCTCAGGAAAATGATCTGATCGTTCCATTCCCTGACTTTGATATGAAGATTTCTGAACCGCGGGTACATCAGTGCCATCTCCGCAAGTTCATGATAGTGAGTAGCAAATAAGGTCCTGCCCCTTTTCCCGCTTGTCTCATGAAGATACTCTGCAACTGCCCAGGCTATACTTATCCCATCGAAAGTGGATGTGCCTCTTCCCACTTCATCCAGTAATATCAGACTGTTATCAGTGGCATTGTTTAAGATATTGGCCACCTCTATCATTTCGACCAGAAATGTACTCTGCCCCCTTGCCAATCTATCCGATGCCCCTACCCTGGTAAAGAACTTATCCACAATTCCTATCTGAGCGAAACTGGCAGGTACAAAAGAGCCTATCTGTGCCATTATTGCGATAAGCGCATTCTGCCGTAAATAAGTCGATTTTCCGGCCATGTTTGGACCGGTAATCAGTAAAATCTGAGATTCGTTTTTTATAAGCTCTGTATCATTAGGAATAAACTGCTCAACTGAGTTCATCCTTTCGACCACCGGATGTCGGCCATCCCTGATCACCAGATCACCGGATTCGGTCAAGATCGGGCGACAATACTGGTATTCAGCTGCGACTTTACCCAAAGAGATAAAGACATCCAGAGTCGCAACAGCTTCTGCTGCTTTTTGAATCCGCACACATTCAGAGGCAATTTCTTTCCTTAGATTGACAAAAATCTGATATTCCAGATCTGAGAGCCGTTCGTCTGCTCCAAGTACCTTCTCCTCCATCTCCTTTAACTCAGGAGTAATGAAGCGCTCTCCATTAACCAGTGTCTGTTTTCTTATATAGTAGTCGGGAACCGAGTCGATATTAGCCTTGGAGACTTCGATATAATAACCGAAAACCTTGTTAAAACCGACTTTTAAAGAGGATATACCGGTTTTTTCCCGTTCAGTTTCCTGAAGTTTTGCAATCCATTGCTTGCCGTTTTTAGACAGATCGATTATCTCATCCAGTTCATCGGAAACACCGCTTTTAATCATACCACCCTCTCTGATAGAAAGAGGTGGATTTTCCACAATAGTAGATTCGATTTTCAACTGCAGCGACTCAAACCCTTCCAGGGCACAAAGAATCTCCTTTATTGGTTGTATAGGTGCTCCACTTAAAGTCTTGATAATTTTGGGGAAAACCGAAAAAGAATTTTTCAGGGCGATTAAATCACGGGCATTTGCACGTTCGAAACTGATTCTGCTTATTAGCCTTTCGATATCAGCGACTCTCTTTAGAAGTAATTCTGCTTCAGCCCTGCAGAAAGCATCTTTCTTGAAATACTCTACACAATTAAGTCTGTCGGTAATAGCGCCAATATTTTTCAGAGGATGAGTTATCCATCGTTTAAGTAAACGTGCACCCATCGCTGTACCAGTCTTATCGAGTGTAGAAATTAAGGTTCCCCCAATATCTTCGCTCTGCATAGGCTTGAGAAGTTCCAGGTTTCGGATAGTGGAGGGATCCAGCTCAGCAAATTCGGAATAGTTAAATGGGGAAATGGATGTTATATGCTGTAGATCATTTTTCTTTTGCTCTTTCAGGTAAAGAAGCAATGCACCTGTTGCGCATACCCCTGTTTTAAAACCCTCAAAACCCAATCCCTGAATAGAAATAATATTAAAATGACTTTTTATGGCATCGCAAGCATTATCATAGGAAAATTTCCATCCATCGAACCTGGAGATGACTACTGCTCTGAATTTCTCAACCAACATAACCATCAATGGGTGATTCTCGATATCTGCCAGAAGAATTTCGCTGGGATCGATTCTTACTATCTCTTTTTCGACTTCGGAGACCAGTACCTCTTCCACCTGAAACAAACCAGTAGACAAGTCACAAACAGCTATACCCACTTTATCGTTTTCACAGTGAAGAGAAATAATAAAATTATTGGCCTTTTCTTCGATAAAACTGTCATCGGTTGCAGTTCCGGCAGTAATGACCTCGATTATATCGCGTTTGACTATACCCTTAGCCAGCTTAGGATCTTCGGTCTGCTCGCAGATAGCTATTTTGTAACCGGCTTTCACCAGCCTGTTTGCATAACGTTCAAGTGCATGGAAAGGGAAACCAGCCAGAGGTGTATTATCGGTTCCTCCATGATTGCGACTGGTCAATGTCAATCCCAGAACTTTGGAGGCGATTTTTGCATCCTCATTGAACATTTCATAGAAATCGCCCATTCTGTAAAGAAGCACAGTATCGGGATTGCGGGACTTTATCTCGTTGTATTGACGCATCATAGGGGTGGCGTTTTCATTACGCACCCCTTTTTCCATGCTCTTTTCGGTCTGGGTAAACTGGTCCATGGTTTACTCTTCTGACTCCTCTTTTTTCTTTTTGCGAATTTTAGAAAAAAAGCCTTTTTTCTGCGGCACAGAGTCTTCACTTTTATCATTAGAGGAAGTTTTTTCAGGAAGAAAGATTTCCAGAGTTTCCTCTTCCTGGGAATCCTCAACAGATCCGGTTCTCTTCTCACTAAAATTATCAGTGTTTTTGGAATCTGTAATCTCATTTTTCCGGGCAGCAGATTTTCCAGACTGCTCCTTATTATCTACTGGGATCTCAGCAGTCTCAAACTCAATCATATCCTGATCAGAACCAGAGCTCATTTTTTTTTCATCAGTTTTTTTTTCAGTTGATGATGATTCTGAACTGTAATTCTCACTGAGCCCATTAACATTTTGATCTGACGCCGAAGCTTCTTCTTCTAATGTATCCACGAAATCATGTATCTCAAAAACTGCAGTCGGTTCAGGTGCTACAGTGGCCCTTTCATCTGAAGACTCCTGTCCGGCTTCTTCTTCGTCTGGGTCATCTTCATTTATAAAGTCATGTATTTCAAAAGCTGCGGTTGGCTCAGGAGTATTATGGTTTTTCTCTGTTTGACCAGAATATTCAGAATCGGAAACAGCCTCGGAAGTCTCTTTTACCTCTTCCTGCTCCAATTGATCTTCGCCTGAAGGATTTTGCTTCTCAAGGAATTCATAATCCACCGGTTTTTCTATTTCAAAAACAGCAGTTGGTTCGGGTGTCTGAGGCTCTTCGCTTTCAATTACCTGTTGCTCAGTTTCGGCATTCTGATTTTCTGTGTTGATGTCAACTTCATTCTCCTTAGCATTGCTCAGTTCTTCAAAAGAAAGATCATCTATCTTTTCCCGTGCGATAGCCTCAAATTCTTCTATTCTTGGAAGGTCTTCAATTTTATTGAGCCCGAAATATTTCAGAAACTCATGTGTTGTACTGTATTGAAGAGGTTTACCTGGCTTATCACTTCTTCCGGAAATAGTGACCAGCTTTTTTTCCAGAAGAGTTTTCATGGCACCATCGGATACAACCCCCCTGACCGCTTCAATTTCTGCTTTACTTACGGGTTGTTTGTAGGCGATTATGGCCAGACATTCCAAAGCCTGAATAGAGAGTTTTTTAGCGGCTTTTTCCTTAAAGATCTGACGAACCCAGGGGTGATAATAGGCAACGGTGCGAAACTGATAACCGCCTCCAATTTCGACGATTTCGAAAGGATGGCGTTCTTTTTGAAGTTGTACATTAATTTTATCCACCATTTTTCTTATCTTGCGGGCATCAGGATTATCCGGAAGAATAGCTTTTATTCTGGCAGCAGACAAAAGCTCATCAGAGGCAAATAGCAACGCTTCCAGAATTCGTAGTGAATCGGCCGCAAAATCACCATTGGAGGATTGTTCCTGTTGTTCGTCCAACTGGCTTTCGACTTCCATTAAACCGTCATTTTCCACTGTGGTCATGAAAACTCCTGAAGAAACGCATAAGGTAAATAGCTCTAAACCGAATCTGTATTATTAGTCTGCTCGGTTTCGTCATTGTTCTGTTCGGTGTCGTTCTGTTCGGTATTGTCCTTCTCCAATCGTCTTTTTACATAGATAGGACCGAAATTGGATTCCTGACGAAAAGAGATTTCCTGCATTTTGGTTAGTTCTAAAACCGCCATAAAGGTCATTACCAGCATGATTTTTCTTTGATCGCCTAGAAAAAGCTCTTCAAAGGGCACCTCATCATGCTCGGATAAATAAACTAAAACATACTCGATTCGATCGTCAAGTTTTACGGCATCCACCGATACTACATGGCTCAACTCTTCCGGAGAATTTGCAGCTCTGTCCAGAACTCTTTTGAAAGCAGAAAGGATATCAAATATGCTGATATTTCCCAGATCGACCTCCTGCTCGTCAGGCAGGTTTTCCAGGATTTCAGCTTTTCCCCTGGGAAAGGCCCCAAACTGCTCAGCTTCGAATACTTTCAGAGATGCAGCAGCTTCTTTGTATTTCTTATATTCTAAAAGCTGTTCGATGAGTTGTTCCCGGTTATAGATACCTTCTTCCTGCTCAATCTGCTCATCATCAGAAGGAGGCAGAAGCTCTCTGGCTTTAAGCCTTATGAGGGTTGCAGCCATGTGCAGATACTCTGAAGCGATGTCGATGTTCAGGTCCCGCATTAAATCCAGATACTGGATATACTGGTGTGCAACTTCTGATACCGATATATCAACGATACTGACTTCAGACTTATTGACCAGATACAAAAGCAGATCAAGTGGGCCTTCAAAAAGATCCAGTCTGACTTCATATTCCTGTTGTTTAAGCGGCACTCAAAGCCTCATTCAGTATAAAAACGTAAATAAGAAACAGTCACTTTGATCAGTTTCAGTCAAAAGTGATCTGTTTTAATGATCAAAAAAAGAAAGCAGCACAGCTCATTCAACAGTTACGCTTTTAGCAAGATTGCGAGGTTGATCGATTTCACAGCCTCTGATTGCGGCAATATGATATGCCAGCAACTGTAAAGGTATAACTGAAAGAAGAGGTGTGAGCATCTGGATTGTTCTGGGAATATAGATCACATGACGAGCATGTTTTTCTATATCATGATCTCCTTCACTGGCAATAGCTATGACACTTCCACCCCTGGCATTTACTTCCTGAATATTGGAAATAACTTTATCATAGACACTGTCTTTTAAAGCAAGAACAACTGAAGGCATATCCTTATCAATCAGAGCTATGGGTCCATGTTTCATTTCCGCCGCGGCATACCCCTCTGCATGCACATAAGAGATTTCTTTGAGCTTGAGTGCACCTTCCAAAGCAACCGGAAAGTTGTATGAGCGTCCCAAATACAGGAAGTTGTTATGCTTAGCATAGATTTCTGCTATTTCACGTATAAGATCATTCTGTTTGAGTATCTCTTTGACCTGGCTGGGGATCTGTGCTAAAGCCTTGGCGATTGTAACTCCTTCACTGTGAGAGATTCGCCGCATTCGTCCCAGAAGCAGGGTTAAAAGAGCCAGAACTGTCAGTTGAGAGGTGAATGCTTTTGTGGAAGCAACTCCGATTTCCGGCCCTGCATGCAGGTATACCCCCCCGTGCGTTTCACGGGCAATACTGGAACCTACCGCATTACAGATTCCCAGAACCGTAGCACCCTTGTGAGCGGCTTCTCTAAGAGCTGCCAGGGTATCGGCGGTTTCACCTGATTGACTTATTACAAAAACCAGAGTATTGGGATCGATTATAGGATTGCGATAACGGAATTCAGAAGCGTATTCTACCTCAACAGGTATTCCCGCAATCTCCTCTATCATATATTCCCCGGCAAGAGCAGCGTGCCAGCTTGTACCACAAGCTACAAAAATCAAACGCTTAATACCCCGAAGCTCCTGAAGAACCAGATTGAGTCCGTCCAGGCGCGCAGTGCCATCCTCGATCAGAAGACGCCCACGCATGGCATTCTCAATCGTTTCAGGTTGTTCAAAGATCTCTTTAAGCATAAAATGTTTAAAACCACCCTTGGCCAGAGAACTGGCATCCCAGTCCAGCATCTGAATTTCGGGATTAATCTTGCGGTTATCAAGAGTCGTGGTGTAAAACCCGTCTGGCTTCAACTCTATAAGATTGTTGTCTTTAAGGTAAATAACCTGATTGGTATGCCGAACAATAGCTGAGGCATCAGAAGCCAGTAGCAGCTCCGACTCCCCTATCCCAACTACCAGAGGTGACCCTCTTCTGGCACCAACTATTAATCCAGGATTATCACAAGCAACCACCGCGATACCAAACGTTCCTTCTACTTCCAGAAGAGCACGTCTGACCGCTGCGGCCAGATCCCCTTCGTAGTATTTACCGATTAACTGAGCTAAAACTTCTGAATCGGTCTCAGAACTGAACTTTATTCCTTCCCCCTGCAGACGTTCTTTAATGGAGGCATAGTTCTCTATAATTCCATTATGAACCAAAGCGATACGCTTTCTGTGGTCAATGTGAGGATGGGCATTTATCATCGAAGGAGCTCCATGCGTAGCCCATCTGGTATGTGCTATACCGGTTAAAAAACACCCGTTTATCTGATCTTTGGTTAACAGCCTGAGGTTATCTACTTTTCCTTTATCCTTAAATATTGTAAGTCCATGACTATCCACCAATGCAATACCAGCACTATCATAACCCCGGTACTCCAAAGCGCTGAGCCCTTCAATTAAAATAGGATAAGCATCCCTTTTACCAATATAACCGACTATTCCGCACATTTATTTCTCCTATATGCCATTTGATGGCACTGGTTGAAGCTGATAATATATAATTATGGTTCTTTTTAAACAATTACAGATGTTTTCAATACCATTTTAGACCAAAATTTTGTTTGCGACTCACACTCCTCTATCGAATCAACAGAAGAAAATCATTAGTTGATTTTCTGTTAATTTTCAGGTACTGATCACTGAATCAAATCAATAATTAAGAAATAATATTAAAACGATATCTAATCCGAAGCAATCTGAAAAAAATATCCAATTGCAGAATCGGAAATGTTAAAAACACCTTTTTCTTCAAGGCTTATCTGATTAGGTATTAATTATGATTCTTTTGTCGATTTATATTTCTTTTAAAACCTGATTCAATCGATCAAAAAATAGCCATTTGAATTTCAAAGGTGCAAGAAAAGGCTGAGCAAAATGAGCCTAAAATTTATCTGAGGACAAAATGACCAAAACTTGCCACCATTTTTCACAGAAATAAACAGAAGCATCTCTTTCGGTTATCATACTTTAGAATCTTTTACGCTGAAAGTTGCAGTCTCTGGCTTGACCAGATTGTAGAAATCCTTATATGATAATTTTACCAGTTCACGGTGATTTCCTGCATTGAACACTATCTGCTCATCATCACTAAGTGGTGTGGATGCATACACTTTCAGATTATAAAGGTTTCCGAAAGGAGGCATGGCACCAGGTTCACAGTCTTCAAAAATCGGGGCATACTCCGATTCACTGGCTAATTCTACCTGAGAAGCGCCACAGATTTCCTGAATCCGCCTCAGATCAACCACATGTGAGGCTGGCAGAACAGTCATAATCATTTTTCCATCCGCCTTTATCATCACTACCTTTGCCATCTGTTGACCCGGAATGTGAGTGGCTGCAGCAATTTCCTGTGATGTGTATGCAACAGAGTGGGTTATTGTCTGATATCTTATTGAGTGCTGGTCCAGATATTCTTTTAATCTTTTCAGCATGTTACCCCCTTTGGTAAAATTACCTGTCGTAAAAAAACTGCAAGTTTTATGCCCCCTTTTGAACGAAATCAACAGTCGGAAATGAATACAGTCGCATAACATATTCAAATGATAAGAATTGAAAGTGTTGAAAACTTTATCTGAAAGTGATAAAGTCGAAACACCTTACGCCAATGTGGCATGTCTACACCTTTTAACGACATTATCCAAATTACAGTATCCATCCAAATTCTAAACAGTAACAGGAGCTGAAAGCAGGAAAAGTAGAAAAAGTAACTGAATTTGGGTTATTGGAATTTATTTAAGATTTGATATTTGTGATTTGGAATTTCTATCGGGATTTGTTTAGTTTTTAATACTTACTTTTTGGGGATTTCATGATTACAGAAAATCGCTTAGCAGATAAAAAGAATAATCTTTTTAACCTGTATCTGAATTATTTTGTTGTAACCCTGAATCGTACGATTCAGGATAAGTTTCAACCTGAAAATTAATTCGCCTTTCGAAAAGTTCTTTTTTTCTATATCAGTTAAATCAACTCAGTTAGTATTCTTTAGTTTTATACGTCCTGCGTTTTAGCTTTTTCTATTCCTGTTTTTCAATCTTTCTCGAAGGCGCTGCGGATTGAAAAACATTTTTGGGTCTCACAATTAATAAAGTTTGGGAAGACACTACGGATTAAAGGCAAAAAACAAGTTATGATTGAAAAAAAAACCACTGAAGAAGAGATTAAGTCTACCTGTATACAATGCTACAGCAAGGCCTGTAAAAGTTTACAATTCAAGGATGTTCTTATCTTTGCTGATTTTTTTGTCATTCCTTTCGACTGTCCTTTGCGTGTTAAAGATGAATCGCAAATACTTTGGGAGCTGCAATCTTTAAGCGATTATGAAGTATACTGCATTGCTGGAGAGATATGGGTAAAACACAATTTTAATGCCCGCTCTGGTAATAATAAGCAGTACGAAATCGAGCATATTATAAACCATTTTCGACAGAGAAAATGTATCATGATCGCGAAATCAACTTCCCCATGGTACAAGCCTTGGAAATTATTTGGATTTGGAATAAACAGTTCTTCTTTTCAACTTCAATCGTTAAAAAAGAAAAAAGAGGAAAAGAAAGACTACACTCAAGAATTGGCTTATTCTGTGCAACCTGCACCAGTAAAAATCACTTCTGTTTCCTGGGTTCACACTGATGCTAATCTGCGTAATAATTCCCCAGCTATCGCCCGAACAGGTGACACAATAGAGCTTCAGGCCCAGTTTGAAAACTATATCGAAGGTGCGGGCGTAGATTTCCATATTTATGGTATTGTCAATGGTGTCAGTAAACAGATCACAAAATTAGCCACTCGCTGTAAAAACATGGCTGCATCAGCAGAATTGGTTGTTGACATTTCAAAATGTGATATGAATTCACCTGGTCTTGAGTTTGAGTGTGAAGCAAGAGATCAGAAAAGTCCCCGAAAAACGATCGATGTACAAAATGGCCCCAATGGTGGTTTTTGCATTTTTATCCGTGATGAGAACAGTGCAATTATTACAAATACACATGTTTCCATTTTTGCTGACAGCACAGAAGTGTTCAGCGGAAAAGTATCAGATGGTGTTCTGGAAATAAAAGACCTGCCGCATTCAGATATTATTGCCAGAATCGATATCAATGGACAGTCATTTCAACAGAAGGTCCGATTGATCTGTTGCCCTCCTCCATACATACCTCAAATAATAACCATCGATACTTATGCTAACAAACAGGAGGTAACATGACACCATCTTCCACATCTGAAGAGATAAGAAAGATAAAAGCTAAGCCTCATGTTTTTTGTGGTGGATTTGATTCCGATCCTGTCGCGCTCAATGGTCATGTTAAACGCCTTTACATTTATAGCTACCCAGAGTTAAAAAATGGTGATTCAAATAAGGCATTCAATGAGAATAAACTCAAGACAATCAACAAGGCCCTGAATGCTATTGATGCTTCTTGCAATAGATGAAATCTGTGATCTATGGGAAGTGCAAAAGCAGTCACGTGATAAATGGATTGAAGAGATGAAATGCAAATACATAAATCCCAGTATCATTCATCTACAAAGAGAATGGGCAATAAGAAATAAAATATATGATACATCACTTGAAACACGTATAGCAAATTTCAAAGGCAAAGTTAAGGGACAAATTGAATGTATAGAGGCATTAACAGGGAAAGGGGAACTGAATTTCCTTGACTGTACTACCAGAGAAATAACGGTGTTTGGTACTAAATTGATTTTCGATTTCGATGATGAGTTTTTTCGATTCGAAGGAACCAAGCTTGTAAACAAATATTTCTGAAAGGGCTCACGATGAGAATAATCTTTTCAATAATCACCTTATGTTTTATGGCACAAGCACAGAAACGATTTAACTCTGATTACTTTATTTCAAAGCATAACCTCAATCTTCCGATAGTAACTAAAGAGATGTTTGATGTTTCAGAGCTTACTCACGTTAGTGATTTATGGAATTACTTCTATCATGGAAATACAGAAAAACTGGATAGTGTAACCAGAAAACTGACAATTCAGGGTTTTGATCCGAGTCGAAAAATTCTGCGTTATAATTACATATCTGATTCGATTTATGTAAGAGAAATATCTATTTCAGATGTAAATAATGATACTTTAGTTAATATGATTAATTTTTATAAAAATAATTTTAGATTTAAAGAAGCTTTGGATTTACAAAACAACTGCATATGGAGATCCAGTTTCGATGAACGTGGAATTAAAATGCTGGATGTCAGTAAATGCCCCAGGGATACTGGTTTTGATGGGCAGGTGTTTTATCTCGATAAAAAAGAAGAGTACCTTGAGAAATATAGATATAAGAATGGGAAAATAGATTCCAACTCCATCAGATGGTACTATCTTACACCTTTTGATAGCATAGTCTCTGATTTCATTGTTATGAAAGGTAAAAATCCAATCATTGTATCTTTAAATATTTATAATAATCAAAGAAAAAAACAGTATAGTTATGACTTTGGTATCTACGGAAATAATAATGAGGTTACCAACTTTAATTACTATACCTATACCGATAAAGATCAGCCTCACAGAGTATACTGTTTTTTTGTTAAAGACCGTGATGCTAAAAAGAAATGTTATGAACTGGTCAACTATACCGAATACGAATATGATAGTCTGGGAAGAAAGATAAGAGGAACAACCAGGGTAAAACCAGATCCGAAAGAACCTGAGTCAAAAGATGGGGAAAAGTAAATCCTTTTCCTAAGTTTTTCATGGCTACGAAGATGTTTGAGAAAAAAATAAACTACTACAAGACAAAAATATCGTGATATCATCCTTCTTCCGATCCTTTTTGACGTCTGAGTAGTAATTCTGATCTATGCTAACAAACAGGAGGTAACATGACCCCATCTTCCACATCTGAAGAGATAAGAAAGATAAAAGCTAAGCCTCATGTTTTTTGTGGTGGATTTGATTCCGATCCTGTCGCGCTCACTGGTCATGTTAAACGCCTTCACATTTATAACTACCCAGAGTTAAAAAATGGTGAGCAGGTTAATGTTGTTGTAAAAATTCTTGAGCTTGACCGATATTTTAACCGAGATGGAAAAACGATAGATGAAAACTCTGACGATGATGTAATAGCCATTTTCAAAGGAATTCTTCATAATAAAAACGGTAAATTCTTTTTTTCCAACATGAACCCATCCAAACCAATAAACTGGAGTGAGAAAGCCCCCTACCCCTGGTTTCGGCTGGCATTTGCACGTGAAAATGACTGTATTACTGGAAAATGTGACAATTCAACCGATCAGGAAACATTTCCGGTAGTCTTTGGTAAAAATGATGAACCACCGGAGAGTCCTGAATTTGAAATCGGTTTCCTGATAACAAAAGAGGATGGAACACCGATCGGTAATCAGGAAGAACTGGTATCCTATTTATATGGTGATTATTCGTATAAACCATTCCTTGATCTGTTCGATATACATACTCAACTTGACTCGATTAATCTTCTCAATATTACCAATGCCCATATAAAATATGCGTCATCTGAGTCTGAAGACAAAGAGAGACTGTTTACCCCAGAACCTGCTTCAGCGACCTGGGTGTACGACAGTTTAAATAAGGCATACAATGAGAGTAAACTCAAGGCAATCAACAATGCCCTGAAAGCAATTGACAAGCTTATTAAAGAGTCGAAAAATCCCTGGTTTCAGCACATACAAACTGTTAATGAATATTATCGAGACCTCGATATTTACAAGAGTCACGTAGAGCAGTATAACAGGATGATAAATTCGCCTTCATGTTCACCAAACGACTGTTTTGCCTATGAGAATTCTATCATCAGACCAAAGGCACAGGCTCTTATCAAGCTCGAAAAGGATATTCATCAATACCTGAAGAGTAATTCGAAACCTCCCAAAGAGTATTTAGACAGAATTAACAGGAACATTGCCATACTTTCCAGAAATGAAACGATCGATAAGATTCTTAATAATCCGGCAGTCCAGTTAATGGGGTTACTCCCAGGAACAGGAGTTGTGACCGGCATGCTCAAGCTGATTCAGGGTAATATTACAGAAGGTTTTCTTGACGTATTTGGATCCATTGTAACATATGGAAGCTATCTCAAACTAGCAAGAGTAGCCCGAGCTTTCAGCCGTTCACCGAAACCGACAGTCGAACTTCTTTATTCATACCGATATCGTGAACTGGTTTCCTCTATTACATCAACAGATGTCATGGAAAAGATAACCGCTGTATCACTCAATAAATCCGGGACTTTTTTGGGAAAATTGTTTGATACTGTAGGAACCTTCAGATCGTTAAAGGGCCATGTGGACAGTATTGCGATTTTACATAAGAACAGAGATTACATAATTGATATGACTCAAAAAGCTATAAAGGGAATTGAGACAGGATTGATTACTGATGCTACATCATATATAGATTTTCTTAAAGATTTAAAAAATTTGAATGCTGCAGCAGAATTCTTTGCTCATATCCGTGTTTTGCAAACTATGGTAAAAGGTACAAAAGATGCTTATGATATCATATTGGAAGCTATGGATGATGTTGAAAAACTGCTTGGTTTTTACCAATTACCAG
>CAYYNL010000040.1:0-28767 GCA_964472925.1 uncultured Fibrobacter sp.
AGTTTAATACCTGCAGTCCCTTACTGACCAGAAATCCCCGGCCCAGGGAAAAGATCTCTAAATATAATTATTCACAGTGCGGCAATCAAGTGTCCTATGATATTGTTTTGTATACTGGAGTAAAATTGTATTCGTCCTGATCCAGTTGTTCATCTTCAACGATAATGAATCGACAATTGTGTTCTTTTTCCAGCATTTTCTTTATTTGTTCACCATCTTTAATCAAATAAGCCGCCACAGCCGGGTGTACAGACAGTGTGATTTCCGGTGCATTAAAGGTAGTTCTCCGCAAGTCCCTATCTATTCTGGCAGCAACAGTTTCTGCAGAGAAAACCCATCCCAGACCTCCACAGGCATGGCATACATCGGTAAAAAACTCCTGTAACTCGGGACGTACTCTTTTTCGGGTAATTTCCATTAGCCCAAATTTAGAGAGCCCGGTAAAGGAAGTAGCAGTTGGATCGGCTTCTAACCCCATGCGCATTGCGTTCTCTATTTTCTTTCGATTCTCGATATTTTGCATATCTATAAAATCAACAACAATCAGTCCACCGATATCACGTAAACGAAGCTGACGGCAAATCTCACCAGCAGCATCCAGATTGGTTTTGAAAATGGTCTCTTCCAGATTGGATTTCCCAATATTACGGCCGGTGTTAACATCTATGGCAACCAAAGCTTCTGTCTTATCAATCAGGATATAGCCACCACTACGCAGCCAAACCTTTCTTTTCAAGAGCCGGTCCAAATCTTTTTCAATGTCGAATTTGTCAAATAAGGGTTGTTTCTCTCTATATCTGATTACCCGATTACAAAAATCGGGATGAAGGGCTTTGAGGTATTCCTGAATTTCCTGGTAATCGTCATCCTGATCTGCATAAACCTCGGTTACTTCTTCAGAAAAGAGGTCTCTGATAACTCTGGTTGTTATGCCCAGTTCCCGATGAACCAGTTTGGGTCCACTTCCGCTCAACGCTTCATTCTGAGCCATACGCCAGGAATCAAGGAGAAGGTGGATTTCCTTGACAAACTCCGTTTCTGAAACCTTCAGCCCAATGGTACGCACGATAAAACCCACACCTGGAGGTTTTATCTGCGCTATGAGTTTTTTCAGCCTGGCCCGTTTTTTCAAATCCGATGTTTTTTTGGATACACCTATGAAATCGGTATCTGGCACAAGCACCAGAAATCTTCCTGCCAGACTGATTTGTGTGGTGACTTTGGCCCCTTTGGAACCTATCGGCTCTTTGGCGACCTGAACCAGTATTTCCTGACCAATATCCAGAACTTTCTCAATTGGGATTTTGGCTATCCGTTTTCTCTTTGAGGTATCTTGTCCTATATATCGTTCCATTAAGGAATCATCTACATCAAGAAGCAGCGAAGGATCAACGTCAGAGGCATGAAGAAATGCGCATTTTTCCAGTCCGATATCCACAAAAGCTGCCTGAATACCAGGCAAGATGGAGGTCACCTTCCCTCTGTAGATATTACCCACCAATCTTAGATGGTCTGGTCGTTCTACTACAAGTTCAACCACTTTGTCAGATTCAAGCAAAGCAGCCCTTTTCTCGGTTGGGGTTGCATTAAAAAGTATTTTTTTTTGCATACGTTTCTCTAATTGAATTGAATATTAACAATCAATGCAAATTCACGCTTTTTTGTTTCGTGTTCACCATTTTTTTCATTACCATGAATATATTCTAAATTCCCGGTAATGTTGTCTGTGAAAATATAAGATATATATGGCTTAATTGAATATGAAACTTCATTTATTTTACTCTTAAGTTCCGTTCTTACCTCTCTGTTCCCGGTTATTCCCATGGTTGTTTTTCCCCTGACAGGGATTTTCCAGCGTAATAGATTAATCTCAGATAAACGGCTGTTTCTTTCTATTCTGTAACTTATGTCCAGCTCGTGCCCCCCAGAGTTAATCTGACTGCTCACCATTTTCTTGTCATAAACTTTGCTTCTGGAAATTTTACTGCGATAGGAAAAATTTATGGGCCACTTTTTTACAACTCCTTGTATTCCAACCAATGGCGACATACTGAACTCCTTGGTGGTGTCAGGATCTATGTCATTTTTGTTTCCACATATTCTTTTCAGATTAAGATTAGAATTTAATTCCAGACTATTAAGAATGTCCTTTATTAAAGGAAGCTTTATCAGGGATGAAGTACGCAAACCCAGCGAAAAGTCCGGGAAAGTAATTGTAGTATCATAGAAGTTAGTATCCGGTCTAACTTCAAAGATCCGGCTCCAACTTAAACTGATGGGACTTATCGATAGTTGAAATGGAACAGTAATGGAGAGACCACTGGAAATTGAGTACTTCTGATCAGTACTTCTTTTGTCCTGACGATATAAATCGATTTTATCACCTGCCAACGCACGATATCTCATTCCACCCAGAACACCATCATCCATATCACCACGCAAAAAAGAGCGGAAGTCTTTCCCTTTTAACCCCAACTGGTATTTAAGAAAATCAAACCCCGACCCTATTATATCCTTGTTCATATAATTATTAGTAAGTTCCTGGCTTGCAGTATAGTTAAAAGAAACTTTACTCAAATTTATTGCGTTAAAGAAGGAATCAACACCGGAAAAGAATTTTTCCATTCTGGTTTTGGAAGTAACATCCATCAGATTTTTTAAAACAACATCGAGCTCAAAAGATGCATCAAAAGATAAGGTGTTATTTACTGATGCGCTAATATAGCCAGTAGAATCAGAAACGTAGCTTACAATGTCACCATGATAGTCGGAAGAATAGTCTGCAGAGGTACTAAGCCAGTCGACAATATCAGGTGTAAGATTTATGCTTGCATTCTGAATACGGTATTTTTCTCCCTCCAGGATAAGATAATGGTGCGCAAATGTGGAATTCCCTTTATAAAGGCTAAATACCTTATCAGCCATCTCACGTGTGCTTCTGTCTGCATATTTTTGAAGATCTCTTGAGATATTAAGGGAATAATTAAACTCCAATAATGGTGCAATGGGTGAATAGAGTAAATTCAACCCGTGCTTGACATCAAAGGTGTGTTTGGTGCTGAACGTTTTTCTTTTGGTATCAGTATTATATGCTGAACTCTGATTTACATCTATAAGATCAATCTTGAAACTTTCGGGTAATAAAGAAAATTCATATTCGCTGAGTTTAGAGGAGCCTTTGGATTCAAAAGGACGCCAGGTTGTCCATGAAGGCGGATCATCAGGAGTAAGATCATATTTAAGATTACCTGAATATGTTTTGGTTTCATTGTCAATTTTAAAGTCTTGGCCCTCTACACTAGTTGGCCCCTGCCGGCTAACATTGTTGGTTGTATTGTATCGGAAACCTCCCGAAATCCTGTCCAATGTCAGATTTAGCAAAGGATTATCGTTTTTCTTTTTTTTACTGAAATTAATATAAGAAGAAATGCTGGTATTTTTCTGTTGATAATGTCTGGATAGCGATTCTTTATCGGTAAGCAGTTCCCATACGTTATCAGGTCGGCCTTTTTCATCGGTGAGCACTACATCACTGTTACTCTTGAGTTGCGGACGGGTAACGGAACTGTTATAACTTCCTCCGACCGGCAGAGAAACTCCCCAATCCTGAGGAAGAAACTTATTAAGATTCATTGATGAACTGAAGCTGGTGGAAAGTTCAGAGTTCTGCCTTTGTATTTTGTTATCGGTCATCTTTCTGAAATCGCCATCTGTAAAAGTCAGATTCCCTGCCATACTTATAAAATCAGCCCACTGAGTACTGAAGTTTGCTCTGATGGCTCTACCACTCAATCGGTTTATCCCACTTACCTTCATCTCATTTATCCAGATCTCACCAAAAGAGTTCTGTGCATTGTTATCATCTTTATCACGAATAACACCAATGCCAACCCATTGAATCCTTGAGAAATTTGGTTGACGCTGAGCTGCCTTGGAAACTACCCGCAACATAGCCTTTCCATATTGAGTAGAAATCTCAATAGGGACAGAGTCAGAATTTATCACCATGAAACTGTCCTTGAGAGCAGCGATTCTTCTTAAATCAATCTTTACCTCCTGCCATCCGGAATAAATATCGCTTCTATATTCATAGTAGGTGGAATCATCAGAGCCAAACCTGAAAACGAAATGTACTTTTTGATCAAATAAAGGCACTCCTTTTACTGTACTACCATCAGGATTTCTTCCATAAAGTGCAAGACTTAATTGTCCATAAGCTGAAATATTAATCTGATGATAGTTATATGATTTGGTCACCAGTGCAGTATCTCCGGGCTTTATATTCTTAAAATTCAACCGAAGCGATGATTCCTGTTCCTCATCATTGTTGTCATCTTTTTCCACCAGCACCAGTGGTTCATTAGTCACTTCTTTCCTGTAAAAGTTATCTTCCTTGTTATTAATTGAGCTTGCCTCGATTTTAGTTCCTATCGAATCATACATAGGCAACCACTGATTACCTACAAACTGCATTTCTGAAAAAGCCAGCTGATGCTCCATATTAAGAGCTGAACTGTCAAAACCAGTCCATATAAGTCTTATCATCTCGATATTTTTCCAGCTAGGATTTCCTATTGAATCACAAATATTATAATCTTTGATTACCTCTTTAAGTGGTATACGATATTTTCTCCAGCCATTTTCATATTTAACATTGGCATTTTTGTCAATAATGGGGGCATTATCATCGCTCAAATCTATAGTATATTGGAAATAGCTCTCGTTTTTATGAGTATAAACGATATAATCATTGTTGATATCCTCAGAAGTCAGCTTGGAATCACCCTGCTTGCGATTTGAGTATCTCCTGTTTTCAATTTTGCCATCATCATCATAGTATTTTTTGAAGTCATCACGACCCGGATCTTCCCGGTCCGGCCCCAATAAAGTATCTCCATAACGTAAAGTATCCCATTGCTGATCTATCCCAGGTATTAAGTAATATTCCAAAGTATTGTCTTTGGTAGTGTCTAGTCCATTATCCCTTTTCGAATCGACTTTATCAGGATTATTAATCAATGTGGGATCTTCTGTATCTTCAACCCTGTTTGGTGGCCCTCCTCTGATTGAAATGTCCTCCCTCACGGTTCCCATCTGTATAATAAGTTTACCCTTTCCACGAAATCCCCCTACAGCAGATACGATAAACTCAAAATACTGCTCTTCTGTTTTATCCTTTACATACACTGGAGCCATTATTCCTGCCCAGGTGCTATAATATTTATGATTATATCTTTGGTCAGGTGAAGGCACACAATGAAGCCTGAGCAGACTCGCATAATCATTTGCACTAGTGGTAACCACATTAGTGTTAAGATTTTTTATATCACGTTCAAGAACCCGATATTTTTCATCCCTCTCGGTGGGACTAAACCAGTAAAAATCCCAGGCCGGTGGATAACGATGTAATGAATCTGGAGTAAGTGAATCCAAAAAAGGTGGGCTGGCCTGAAACCATCCGGTTGCATTTATAGGTAAAGTCGAATACAATTTACTATCCTCAAAATCATCGACATAAGCTTCACCCTCAGGGTTTGGATTCATGAAAGATCTGGCATACTCCACATCCAGAACCATTTTGGATTCTGCAGTAGTGTTAATCAGAGGAATTTTATTGATAAGGTCGGTCATCCATTCCGGATTAAGATCGATTCTGATGTTAAAATCAAGCAATCCCTTGTTATATGGCTCCTGTTCGAGCTGTGGAATATCATCGTTTACTTTTACATTCTGATAAAGAAAACTCAATCCTGCAAACGAGCCATCACTGATAAATGGCAGTTTCAATTCACCTCTGGTTCCAAAAAACACTTTTTTTTCAGGCACAAACATAGCCGATCTCTGATACTCCACGGTAATTTTCTCTGCATTCTTGGCATACGGAGACACCAGTTCCATTTCTCCGGAGCTGTAATCCAAGATATAATCAACATTTCTCTGCAGTATCGTACCATCTGCCTTAACAATCTCACCCTCCATCACATCCCATCCTAAATTAAAAGTTGTCTGCTTTGCAGAGCTGGTTGTATAAATTCTGTAATAAGGGTCATAAGAGCTCCGATGCAGCACTTCCTTACTACATTTATAAATGATAGAATCCTGGTATTTTCCAAGTGCAGGATTTCTGAAAGGCTCATTGCCGAAAAAAGAGGTATCATAAGGGGGAAAAATAAGATAGCCATTGTTCTTGTCAAAGATATGTGGTTTGTCCAATGACATCTGGCCATTTACAGATATCCCCAGAATATCGCTGAATTTTACGCTGTTTTCATTTTCTTCCCTTTCATTGTCATCATCAATAGTCTTCTGAACGATTCTGAATTTGGAATCGGTCAGATTGGTTGCATCCAGTTCATACACATTTCTCCACATCAGATAAAAGCGTGAAGTGTCAAGATTCGCCCCTGCAGAATCAATTGGATCTTTAGGTTTAAGAACCCACAGATTCCAGATAGTATCACCTTCAGTACTGATTATTTTACCTTTATTAAAAGAAGGATCTCTGGTTCTGAGATAAATAGCAATAAAGCTGTTGCTTATGTCAGGAGTATCCGCAAAGCATATCCATCCCTCAGTTTCATTCAGATAATAGTGACGATCTCTATAGAGCCGTACAAACCCCTGTCTCTGGGCATCGTTCTCCAATGTGGCAGTGTCAATTAACAAATCACCAGACTTAACACTTCTCCACACTATCAAAGTATCCACCTCAGGAATGGAAGTGGGTTTGGCGCCATTTACAGCATACTTGCGGTTATATAATCTTCGATACCTGTTATCAAGAAAATAATATTTATAGGGGATATAATCCTCTTCTGTTAAAACCCGTTCTTCACTTCCCTGATTAGGAGAGAATGTGGACTTTACCGCTTCACCCCTTTCGTGGCTTATGACAGAAGTAAGCGAAAGCGGACCTAATTGTGAGCGCACCTTAATACCAAAAAGCCCTTCATTACTCTCAGAATATCCGGATAATTCAGTTCCAGGCATCTGAAATCCAGTCCAGCCAGCCTCCACCTCCTGAATGATCTCATCTTCCAGTTCTCCAGGTGTAGACTCTTTGTAATGAATCTTGAAGTTTTTAAAGACATCTGATATGGCAAATTCATTCTGATTGTCTGCACTGATATTAATGGAAATCAACCGACCTATACTTCCGCTGATACTAAATTGATAGTCAACCTGAAAATTAAAACCAGTGTTAGATTCATGGTCTGTGTCTACTGAGGATTCCACTATGGTTGAATTATCAAAACCCATTCTGATAGTGAGCGAGCCGTTGATACTTAGCCTTGGAGGATCTGTACCAATAAGTCGCTGTGCCCATGAAGGATAATGTACCGGCATCTCCCATTGGAATTTCATTACTGATTGTTTAGAAATGGCCGCATCATTTCTGGAAACCGAAATACCACTCTTCCAGCCCTTTAAGAGAGCATAATTTCTTCTGGCCAGTAAATAATCGCTTAACTCCTTATAATGATACTCCCAAAGTCTGAAACCCAGATCATCATAACGTCTGAAAGTAATCTGACGTTTCTCAAAATCAATAATTGCCGTGTCTTTAAATACTTTCTCTTTCTGGTTGAATTCCAGTTTCAAAATTACCGGATTTTCTGAAGTGAGTGCAGAAGGAGCAAAAGGTTCTTCATCAAGAGGATGAAAACCCTCAATTCTGGGCGTCTCATACTTTAAACCCTGCCCAGATACTGAAAAAAACAAGGCGCAGAAAAGTATAAATAGTAAAGAGCAATATTTACACAATTTAGCGTTTGCTCCTCTTCTGGGCCTCTTTTATTCCATCACCGAATTGACCTGGCAAATCGGAACAACATCGAAACCCAACTGGATTATGCTGGTTTTCAGGAAAATAGCTGTACCGTTTTTCAGAACATCCACTCTGGGGTCCACTCTCCCAAAACCCCCCCATCACATAATAAAAATTCCGGTTCGCTGCCGCTCTGGTGCTGGTCCATTCCAGAAGATTGCCTGACATGTCATAAACTCCAAAAAAGCTCCTGCATTCAGGTCTGCTCCCAGAGATGGAAACTTTCTTATCGTGAGTGGCACATGCATAACTCTCATATGTCTGTCCATAAGGGTAAGACCAGGTATGAGGCCCGCTACAGGCTAACATCCACTCTTCAGATGTGCATAACCGTTTCCCAACCGAATAGCAAGAATCCATGGCCTGATACAATGATATATAGGACACAGGAATAGTGCCTTTCTTGTTAGGCCACTCATAACGGTCAATACAGAATTCAGAATTTCCAAACTTCACCAGCTCCATTCCCGGTAAACAGGGAGACTCTTTATCAGAAACCTCAATTTCATAATACTCCTCCCTTAGTTCCATCTGTTGACCGCAGGAATCTGTTGCTTTGTACTGTAAAGTAGATGTCGAATCGATCAGTATTTTCTCCCCAGAATAGCTCACCCATTGCTCATCACCAGCAAAGCGATAAAAAATATTACATTCCTTGTTGGAAACCATAGACACAGAAATTGTTTTTCGGTGAAGTCCTCCGGAAGGCTCCGGATAAACCCAGAGTGCCACCGTATCCCCAGCACACAAATCTACTACAGTATCAATCACCGAATCAGAACTATCCTCCGTAGCCGTACTGTCTCTTTTTATCGTATCCAATTGTACCACAGTATCGATTTTAGTAACAGAAACAGTCCTTTTTTTCTTTGTCTTAACTCTTTCCAGTGAATCGTGTCGTTCTTGCATAGAAGATAATGAATCCTGCAGTCTGTAATTATCCACTACTAAAGAATCTACTGTGCCAAAAACCGAATCCTTAATGGTATCAGTTACAAAACTGGAAGAATCCGCCTCTGAGGTTAAAACTGCTTTCTCTTTTTGAGATCTCTGAACAGATAAAAAATGAAGCAATAAGAACAAAAATAAAAATAGCAGCAATAGCAGAATAACATATTTAACCCGATTTTTCCGGTGTTTCTCAGATTTTTCACTTAACCGCTTTTGCACGATACCGCCGTCAGTTACTGTTTCCTGTAAAAACTCTAATCAAAAATGGTCTATTGGCAAGCTATTTTCAATAACTGAAAACACCTTAAGGAAATCTGCCGTTTCCCTCACATCATGTACCCTGAATAAACGCACACCCCTGATAAAGGCAGAAGCGACAGTCCCTAAAGTTCCACAAAGCCTCTGTTCAACCTCTTTCCCGGTAATCATGCCAATAAAAGATTTCCGTGATGTCCCAATAAGAACCCTGTATCCAGTACTGAGAAACTCCGTCAGATCTTGAAGCAACCTGATATTTTGCCGGGCAGTTTTTGCAAAACCAATCCCCGGATCAATCACTATTTTTTCCTTCTTAACACCGGCACTAATGAATGTGGCTACAGCTTCCAAAAGTTCACTTTTAACTTCCAGAGTCACATCTTTATAGGATACACATTGTTGCATCGTCTGCGGTGTACCCCTGCTATGCATTAAGACTACGGTGCAATCACGTCTTGCCACCAAAGAGATCAGTCGCTCATCAAAACGTCCGGCGCTTATATCATTAATCCAGGATGCCCCTGCATCAATCACCGCTTCTGCAACTTCTGACCACGTAGTATCGACGCTGACAGGCCCCTTAAAGTAATGAACGACTTTCTCTACTACAGGAAGAACTCTGCGCAACTCCTCTGAAGGGGTTATCTGCGCAGCACCTGGACGGCTGGAAGCCCCTCCGATATCTATTATATCCGCTCCCTGGTCGACTAACTTTAGTGCATGCTCCACAGCAGCATCAACACTATTATACCGGCCACCATCATAAAAAGAGTCAGGAGTGATATTTACTATGCCCATCAGGGAAAAAGACTTCCCGGTGACATTGATTTCGTTTTGGTCTTTCATAATATTGTTCCCATAAACAGATGAGGACTTCAGCCCATTAGAGGGCCAAAGTCCTTCAAAAAGAAATACCTGAAGTATCTTAAAAGAAGCAGTTATACACTGGTTTTTTCTGGTGCTTCATCTGACGCCACACCATCCAGTGCTTTTGGAGTCACTGGTTCAGCCCCAGCGGTTACCGCACTGGTTTGCCGAATGTAGGTTCGGCTCTTTTTGGCAGTTTGAAGTGTATCACCATTAATCACTTTCATTATTTCTTCACGATCCAGCAGTTCATGTTCAAGCAAAGCCTGAGCGAGCCATTCAAGCTGATCTCTGTGAGCACTTAGGATATTTCTTGCACGCTGCAACTGCTCTTCGATCATCTTTCGCATCAGAGAATCAATTGCTTCTGCAGTCTTGTCAGAATAGTCACGATGACGGGAGATTTCCCTTCCCAGAAAAATCTGTTCATCTTTTTCACCATAGCTTATCGGCCCAAGCTCCTCGGTCATCCCATAGTCACAGATAAGTTTTCTGACCAGGCTGGTAGCCTGCTTAATGTCACTGGCAGCGCCGGTTGTCTGGTGATTAAAAATCATCTCCTCAGCCACCCTTCCACCCAGCATAATACATATCTTATCCAGAATATACTGCTTTGTATAGCTGTGCTTGTCCTCCCAGGGAAGAGAGAAAGTGACACCCAGAGCACGTCCTCTTGGAATGATAGTGACCTTGTGCAAGGGATCAGCCTCTTCGCAATAAATATTACATATTGCATGTCCTGCTTCATGATAGGCAGTCAGGGTTTTCTCTTTATCCGAAAGAACCATACTCTTGCGTTCAGCACCCATCATGACCTTGTCCTTTGCTTCTTCGAAATCAAGCATAGTCACCACATCCTGACCAAATCTGGCTGCCATAAGTGCCGCCTCATTGACCAGATTTGCCAGATCGGCACCTACAAAACCTGGAGTACCACGGGCAATGGTGTTTAATTCCACATCTGGTGACAGAGGAATATTTTTGGTATGCACTTTAAGAATACCCTCACGTCCCTTCACATCCGGTATATCAACTACGATCTGCCGGTCAAAACGTCCAGGTCGCAAAAGCGCAGGATCCAGAACATCGGGACGGTTAGTGGCAGCGATAAGTATAACACCAGAATTCACTTCAAAGCCATCCATCTCCACAAGCATCTGGTTCAAAGTCTGTTCACGCTCGTCATGACCACCTCCCAATCCAGCACCCCGCTGACGTCCCACAGCATCAATCTCATCTATGAAAATGATACAGGGTGAATTGCGTTTCGCTGTATCGAAAAGGTCTCTAACCCGTGAAGCACCGACTCCTACAAACATCTCCACAAAATCCGATCCGCTCATTGAAAGAAACGGTACCCCGGCTTCTCCGGCAACACATCGTGCCAGAAGGGTTTTACCGGTTCCCGGAGGCCCCAAAAGCAATACTCCTTTGGGTATCTTTCCCCCCAGACGTTTAAACTTTTTGGGATCTTTTAGAAAATCGATAATTTCCTGAAGCTCCATTTTTGCCTCTTCCACACCCGCGGCATCAGCAAAGGTGATCTGAGGACGATCCATGGCATGAAGTTTCGCACGACTCTTGCCAAACGAAAATACACCCTTCTGCCCGGCCTGCATCTGCCGAATCATAAAGAGCCAGAAAAAAATCATCAGGGCCCAGGGAAGTATGCTTATCATAACATCTCCCCAGTTCATCTTCTCCTGCTCAAAAGTATACTGAAATCCAGCCTTTTCCCATAAAGAGAGCATCTCTGAATCAACAAACGGAAGATTTACTACAAAGTTTTTGTTTAAAGGAATATTTTTTTTCAGAGTTTCAATTTTTAGAAGAGACGAGGGATCTTCCAGCTCTCCATAAAAAACCGCCCTGTTCAATCCTTTCTGTACTACATTAGCTCCCGCAATTTTTATCTCAGGATTTGCCAAAACCTCCTGAAACTGACTGTAAGTTAGCTTCACCTCTTTCTGGGTTCCGTATCCTTCGACAGACCGCAAAGCAAATATCACTGCAACTGTAATTGCCAGCCACATCAGAATTGTTTTACCAGGGTCCCTGCGGCCCTTCTTTCCACCGTCATTGTCTTTTTGTTTTCTGCGACCCGCAGAAGAAGCCTGACGGGAATCTCCGCCTTTCTGCTTTTTGTCTTCCAGTGTCAACGAGTCCTCCGAATATGAAAATGTAAAAAAAATTATCCAGATTTACTGTTCATTGTTAAAGATTATCATATCAATTCACCGCCTGCAACAGCAATCCTCCTCCCAAAAGTGGCCTGTCTTTTTCCGGATACTGTTAATGCAGCAGATTTTAATCAAAATGCCCTGAAAAAGTATGCACATTGAATACATTTCGTTTTTCTTAAGCTAATATTCAGGATTGCCCCACAAAAAGTAAGCTCACTTAATGGCTGCCCCCTGAAATACTCAATAACTTTAAAGTACGATTCTTTTTCGGTTCTATTTTGCAGTTTTTATCGCCTGAATCGATCGATCATAAAATTTTTCTGGTTCAGGTATTTTTCCAAACCTGGCAACCAATCCGTAACGATCAAATCAACATAGGATTATATATTATTGCCAAGGGCATTCGAAGCTATTTTTACTATATTTCGGCTGTTTTTACTCACTGCACAAAGCTGATTAAGCCGCACTCCTGGTATCCATAAAACCTTATTACTGCCATCCACCACAACACCAGCTCTGGAGCGGATTACCTTAGGGAAACCTTGCTTTGCCAGAAACCGAAGAACGCTGGTGGAACCTGACCGCCCAAACGGGCAAAAAACATCATTATCATTAACCCTTCGATAAATCAGGGTATCACCATCAATAACATCTCTATCCATAAAAACCGACCAACTATCTTCATTGCCCCTTTGCTCCCATCCACTGACCTCTGTGACAGTGAAACCAATATTACGTTCTTTGCAGCATACTACGCCCGGGATAGGGATTTTGCAGAACAGTTCTTCACAATCACCGTATTCTTTCTGAAAATAAACTGACTCTCTGGCAGGATTATACTGCCACTTTCCCGGCAATAAAAATGTCTTGGAACGTTTTATATTCTCAAATACACTCCTGATATGGAAATGATTTGCAGGAATATCATGTTTCTCAAAAAGAAGCTTCAACGCTTCAGAAGCGATCTCCTTATCCAGAAATCCTTTTGTTTTTACTGTAAATCTCTCATCATCGTCTTCGAGCACAAATTGCTCTATCCAATATTGAATATTCTTTTCAATAAGTGTCCAGGCGTCCTGCATCTGCAAAGAAAGCATGGTCAGCCGATGAACCGCATCAGGCTGATATCCTTTAATAACCGGAAGAAGCTCATGACGGATAAAATTGCGGCTCAAAGAGGTATCGCCATTGGAAGAATCGGTTCTGTATGCGATTTTTTTTAAATTCAGCCAATCAATAAGCTCTTTTTTTGTGGTAAATAAAAGCGGCCTTACCACACAGTCTTCCCTCACCGGAAGTATCCCACGCATTCCTTTAATTCCAGCACCCCGCAGCATTCTAAAAAGCAAAGTCTCAGCCTGATCATCAGCAGTGTGACCGGTAGCAATAAAATCAAAGCCACTGCTTTGGCAAACCGAATGAAGAAAAAGGTAACGCTCCTGTCTGGCCCACTGCTCGATCCCTGGGTCATTGAGACTACGTCCGCTTAGCCGTTTCAAAAAGAATGGAATATTAAGATCAGCAGCGATTCTGCGCACATACTGCTCATCACAATCCGACTCCTCCCCTCTAAGTCCATGATTAATGTGGGCAACAGCTAACTTCCCAAGTTTAAGTTTCTCCCGAAGTTCGTTAAGCAGAAAAACTAATGCCACAGAATCGCTTCCCCCGCTCACCGCAGCTAACACTGTTTTTCCCGGAGACAAGTAGGTACGCCAGAAACAACTGACTTTATCGGTTATTAAAGCGGGAGACATAGGGTTTTTGTTCTAAAGAAGAGGGATAGCAGCGGAGGGAATTGAACCCCCGACACGTGGATTATGATTCCACTGCTCTGACCGACTGAGCTACGCTGCCAGAATTATTGTAGTCATAGAAAATAGAATCATATAGCGGAAAAGTCAAAACCTTTTTATTCAAATACTCAAATTATAGATTATCAAGTCAAATATTCTTTGGTGAAAAATAAAGCAAAATTTTTATATATCAGGCGATACAGAAAGTCTAAAGGTGATAAAGTTTAAGAGCTGCATAAACGTAAACGAAACCGTTCAAAAGAATCCATCCGATTAAGATGAACACAAAAAAGGCCTGCATTGTTTTACAACGCAGACCTTTTTCTTAGAAATAAATAGGATCTCAAAAATTAACTAAATATTTATCAAATGCACCTTTCGCGTGTGTTACTTTAGATGAATCTGTAATGGTACTGGATGCAGGGGTACTATTTTCGTCAAATTTTCCGACTTTTTTCCCACTTCTTACCGTTGCTTCGTAAGTCGCTTGAGCATCACTGGCATTTGTCTGTTCATATTCAAACCACTTACTGCTATCTGGTGAATCAAAGGCTAATTTAGCAATACTATCAGCACAATTACCTGTTTCAGCTATATAAGCCATCTGTGCATGTTCCCAAGACCCCAAAACAATGGGAATCTCACTGATTTTTGCCTTCGTAATAACATCGGTTAATTTGGGAATAGCAAGCACTGCCAGAACACCCATGATTACTATAACCACCATCAACTCAACCAATGTAAAACCTTTGTTTGGACGAACCATACGAAACCTCCTCTATAAAGTTAATTTAAAAATTATCTATACCTTAATTAAATGCACCTGCCAGGAAGTCCCTCCTTTCGCAACTTAGTTACCTAGCAGTTCGCGTTCTTATATTTAAAGTATACAGCCAATACTCTCTAAAATTCAAGCGTTATAATAAGAATCCTTTTTGTACTAAATTCTATCAATTAATTCCCTCTCAGCCCATTTTTCACTGGCTATGAAACTGGCTGATTTTTGATGCCAGATGAGAACGAACTTCCGGATTCTCACTGGCTTGGTAGGTCAAAATCAGAATCTCTTCAGCGCTCTTTCTAAATCCAGCCCTGGCATACATGGCAGATGCAATTCCGGCAAGCTTATCTGCAGGTGCTCCTTTAATCCTGGAAGCCAGTGCCATATAGTCTGCTGCAACTTTCTGCTGATCATAATATTTATAATAGAGCAGACTCAGATAAAACGGCACATTCCATTTTCTATCACCGATATGAAAAAGTCCCCTTTCCAAAATAACCCTGGCTGCATCAGGATTATTGCATAATTCCGGAAGCATTACACCAGCAAATTCATAAGCAGGATAAAATAGAGGATTCAATCGGGTTACCAGATCCACCATCTTCACCATCCAGGGATAATTCTTATCGGTTGAATAGTGGCTTCCAAAATAAAGCACCGTTTTAATCCAGAGTATATGAGAAAAGGTAGTCTCAAAACCCAGTAAACCAGCTTTTATACGCTCATCTTTGGGTATAATGGTGATTCTATCTTCCCTTATCTTCTGCCCGTCATATCCGCTCAACTGTTTTTGAAAAAAAAAGATCCCCGCAGATACAGTCGCTAACAACACATATACCAATATCCGGGTCATAAATCCTTTTCCGAAAAGAGCACTATAGAAAGAATTAAAAACAAAGTTATATATAAAACGCCATAAAAAACGGCATTAAGAATATACCCCTGCGGAATACTCAGATCATAAACCACCTGCGTGCGTATATTGAAATGCTCAAGATTGGGAAGTATATAATAGATTACCTTGAGTGCCCCACTCCACAGCAGGTTATTTTTCTGTTCAGCACCGATCCCTACCAGATCATTCAAATGGCCACAAATATAAAAACCGATGGTAAAAATTGCAGCCAGAGTCGGTGTGCTGAAGGTAGAAAAGAAGATGGAAGCCGCAACCATCACCCCCATCTCCATAATAATTAGAAGTACAGCCCAACCCAATTTAACCTTTATTGCTGATCCCAAAACATGAATAGAGAGTAAAAACACTAACCCTACAAGTATCAGATTAAGTACCAGGATAATAAATAAGCCTGCAAACTTTCCGGTTATGAATGCTTCTCTGGAAACCGGTTTTGTAACCACCATATAAATTGTTTTTGAAGAGATCTCTTTTCCCAACATACCTACCCCGATAAAGACCGCCAGCAAAAGACCAGTGATCGACATGGTGGCCAAACCGAAATCTGCCATGACCTGTGCCCTGGAGAAAAGTGAAAGATCACCAAAAGACATCGAAAGAAAGAGAACCACCCCTGCTATAAGAAGAATATCATAAAGGATTTTATTGCGGATTGTTTCCCTGAAAGTATTTATTGCTATAGTGATAAAGGCTCTCATCATAACACTCCTGCATCCGAATCGTGGTATAAGAGCTCTTCCATAGACTTTGCCCGTCTGCTGACCGAATGAAGCACCGTCTGTTTTTCAAAGAGAAAGTTCTGCACCTTCAATAAATCGCAGGTTGCGGGCAGAAACAGGTGCTGCTTGTCACCATCCGAATCACCCACCACACATCCAAATTGCTTCAGAATTGGAATATCCTGCTCTTTTAACTCAGAAACTACCATTTCGGTGCCTAAAAAGCCTCTACCAAGAAGAGTTTTCACCTCACCAGAAAAAACAAGCTTGCCTTTGGAGAGTACTATTACCTCATTACATACCGATTCTATGTCATCAAGCACATGAGTGCTGAAAAAGATCGTTTTCCCCTCATTAGCCAGCGTTTTGAACAATTGGCGAAAGAGCCTTCTTCCGGGAGGATCCATTCCGCTCATCGGTTCATCCAGAATAAGAATCTGAGGATCCCCTAACAGTGCGGAAGCCATCGTCAGACGTTGTTGCATCCCCTTTGAAAGCTCTTTTACCCTTTTGTGGCTTTTTTCGGATAATTCAACGATTGATAATACTCTTTTTATTTCATCTTCTATCGATTTTGTGGGTAATACCAAAAGATCTGCCGCGAATTTCAGAGTCTCAGATACTGTAAGATGAGTATAAAAGTAGGGCTGCTCACTGAGGTAAGCGACTCCTTTGCGGGATGCAGGCAGAAATGCATCTTTTCCGCAGATAGTGACCCTGCCCTCCGAAGGCTTGATCAGTCCCATGATCATTTTTATAGTAGTAGTCTTCCCTGCACCGTTTGGACCTACAAATCCGGTGACCATTCCCTTTTTCACAGAAACAGTCAGTTCTGTAACTGCAGATATCCTGGGAGCCCAGAAATCCTTGCGGTAAAACTTGGATACATTTCTAAGTTCTATTACATTCATAGCGTTACCGAGTAAAATAATACATCATTTTTTGGAATGTGTAAACAACAACGCCAGATAATCGGTTCTGCCAATCATTATCCTAAAAACCGCAGTATGACGATGAAGAACCGTAAGATATTGATGCAGAAAGACTTGAAGTCCTTGAAGGTTTTATCTACTGGTGATAAGACCGAAAGGACTGAAAGCCTTTATGCGCAATAGATTACGTGTTATTCGCGTCAATCTACTGCGGTTTTTAGGATTATAGCATTATTCTGCAGACAAGGGTTATAGTTTTGTTTATTACTGTTTACAGTGATTAGGATAGGAATCGGAAAGATTTGTCGAATTGGTTTCTATGCTACTGGCTTTTGAGTTATCCGGAGAAAAACTTGGTACTTAATCTTTACAAAATAGCACCGGGTCTTAGTAAAAAACTTCTTCAAGAGTTCAAGGTATTATCAGGAATTTGTTAAGAAACTCGATTAATTTATTCTTATCGGCAGAATCACAAAAAAGAACCCGACAATCTAAAACCTTGGCAGTAACATGGTGATTAGCATCCAGAATACGATCATTCTCCAATTTGACTTGTGTTATTGATCAAGCAGGAGAAAGTTGTAGAGAAAAAAGATATCAGAATCAAAGCCAGAATGTAACGAGTTCGATAAAACACAGCAAGAATTCTTCTTTGGTTTACCTCGAGATACTGTTGTTATCTCAGTTAAAAAATTGAATTGAAAGATATTTCTATCTCCTATATTCTGAGCGATATTTTCAGAACTGTATTTAGAAATTTATGACAAAAGAGGACCACTAAGCCATGCGAATCTAATTTATTCCCGCATCCTGTAATACTTATCTTGATTTTAGCTTAACAAGCTAATATATTACCTAAGCTTGATAATTCTTTGGCATGAATCGCATAGAGCCATTTAAGGTTAGCGATCCTAAAATTTTGTCAATCTTTCGTAGCAGACTATTATGGAGGACGGAAAGAGCATATTTAATATAGTGATATGGTCGAAAAACTTTCTGGGCCGATAAACAAATGGATCAAAGCTATATATGTCAAAGAATCGCATTATTTACGGTATAAGTATATTATGATCCGTTCGATTTGGTTTTAATCAGGTTGGTACCAAGCCCTTCTATTTTGGGTTTCGAAGCTATCACAATATAAACACCATAAACCTAAAGTACCTATTATGCAAAACCTTACCAAACTACTCACATTGCTTTTCTATATGACTGCTTCTGCATTTGCTGATAATTCTATGATGCCAAATGAGCGGCATAGGACTCTATTTTTTTCTTTGGGGCCTACTTATTTCTTCTATCGAAAATAGCTATGATGACAACTACTATTATGATGATGATGAGGCATTGGATGAATCCAAAGCAATTTCCATGATATCAGGAGGAGTATGTTTTGCCACTGGTGTTGGACTGATGATAGGTGGGGCAGTTAAACGCAGCCAAATTGGGAAAGTATTCACAAAAAAAGGAAGACGGATCAGCCTGCGCCCAGAATTAGACGCGATAAATGATAGGTATGGGATGCGATCGTCCCTTTCTTTTTGAACTTGAGTGTAAAATTGCTTTTAAACAATCTGTGTGGATAAATCTACAACCTTATTTAAAGGAGGGAATATGAGGACTGTCAAATTGTCTATGACCTTAATTATTATAATTGTTCTCTCCGGGATAGTTATTGCAGTTGAATCTGAAGAGCAGAAGCCTTCAGATGTGCAAAATACTGCAGATACACAAAATGACATAGATTCTCAGAAACTTGCAGAACTGCAAAAACTCCTGGAACTACAAAAGCTTATGGAACTGCAGAAACATCAGGACTTACAGAAAAGCCTCGAAGTACAGGAGTTTAGAGGTTTTGGATTCAATTCAAAGCATTATCAAATCGCTAAGCGTATGAATCTGGATGCAGAAAACTACAGTACCTACTATACCAACAGAAGAAACCGAAAAAAAGGTAACAGATTAATGGGTATCGGAAGTGGAATTGCCACCATCGGATTATTTTTTGCTGTCGATGGGATAGTAACTTTAATAAAAGGTCCTGAACATTATAATAATGATGATTACTACAATAATTTCTCTGATTACATTTTTGATCGTTTTTCTATTGGAGGCACCTGTATCGGTACCGGTTTAGGCTTGTTTATCGGCGGTGTTATAAAACGCAATAAAATTAGAGATGTATATACCAAAGATGGAAAGCTGCTACACTATAATTGATCGGAAGACCTTATTTAAACTCTTCAAACTATAGTAGTTTAAACTGTCACTGCATCCCATTTACTTCCTTTTTGCAGTTTTTTATTCTCCGCGATTAGTGGTGTACAATCTTTATATAAGAATAATATAGATATATAATAAAGATATAAAAAAGCTACAGTTTAGCATTGCGCGGTTATATATTAATTAAATATTTTATCGATTTATTGAATTTAGAGGATTTTCCGCTTCCGTATGATCACTTTGGCCATTAAAAGTTTCTATTTATGGACTCCATTCTCATCAAGTGAACCGATACACGATTCTCTGGCTCAACCTGAAAAATGGGAAATCCCTTCGCTCGATTTAATAGATAAAAAGAAACAACGAAAGCTTAACGATTTTTCAAAAATAGTCCTGCATTCAGCAATAAAATGTTCATCTCCGGAAAACAAAAGTTTCATCACCGTATTATCTTCCAGAAATGGTGACATCAATAATGCTTTAAAAGTACTTCAAGATATTGCAAAAGATGAACTGATTTCCCCTCAGATGTTTGTTAACTCGGTTTTAAATATGCCATTCGCTCACTACTCCATCTTTTTCCAGAATAATTTGCCATCCAGTGCCATCTCTTCCAGCGAATCTTCCCTGGGTTATGGTTTTCTGGAAGCGGTGTTGAATCTAAAACGATTTCATGGAAATGATGTACTTTTAACATGTGCAGATCTTCCATTAGATGGTGATCTTGAAGCTTACAGTGACACCTCTTATCTGCCATATTCGTTATCTATGATAATTTCAAATGATGATAATCAAAAAAGGCGATTCTGTTTCGAATATCAACCATATGCAGGTCAGAAGAAGCAGAATCAAATACCAGATGCATTGGAGTTTTATTTTCATTTTCTTAATGGTAGTAGTGATACCTTTATATCAGAAACATCAGATTCACGATTTACATGGAAAAAACAATCTCCAGTTTGCAACTTTTAATGAACTGCATTTGTCTATCTTTAAAGGAGTACCGATTATGAATGATAAGCTTAAAAAAGAATTAAAAGAACTGATAATAAGTGAACTGGCACTGGAGGATGTTTCAGTTGATGATATCAGAGATGACCAGCCCATATTTAATGAAGGTTTGGGATTGGACTCTATCGATGCTTTGGAACTAGGGGTTGCGATACAGAAAAAATATGGCGTCAAACTGAAAGGTAAATCAGATGAAGAAGTGAAATCCTTCTTTTCTTCTATTGATTCACTTGCAGACTTTATTTCAAAAAGCCTTAATAAAGCAACTTCATTATAATTTTTTTTTAAAAAGGAAGCATCTATTTTCCTGTTTTGGTAAATAGAGATGAAATTTCAGTTTTTCATTAATGCGACATCAAAAGAAATGTTGTGAATTAGATGTGAAGTATTTTTTACAATATCGGGCACTAACAGCATATTTTACATCTGTTTTCAGGATAGGTAAGCCATGACAGAAGCACCGCAGGTAGTCAAACCGATTAAATTGATACTCAACTATTTTACTCCTGCAATCACTGTTCTGGTGCCCTTTATCATCTATTTTGGATTCAAATACTTTGGAATCAGATACCTGCTGTATGGTTTGTTATTTCTGTACCTGTTAAGGAGTGCATCTTGCCTGAGGGGAGGAATAAAAAGAAATCAGATTTTTGTATTGATCAGTATTGCTGTAGTTTTTGGCATGGCCATTATTCTCAACCGTGCATCACTTGCTCTATACACTCCTGTACTGATTAATCTGGGATTATTGGTAAGTTTTGGATCTACTCTTTTTCTCGGTCCTCCTATTGTCGAAATATTCGCCAGAAAACATGTTAAATCATTGTCAGAAATAGAAGTGAAATACTGCAGAAATGTGACTGTTCTCTGGATTGCATTCTTCATCATCAATGGGAGCATCTCCTTTGTAATATCCGCAACAGGAAATATTGATTACTGGATCCTTTACAACGGCTTTATATCCTATATATTAATAGGTTTGATTTTTTTAATAGAAATGACATACAGATATTACCGTTTTAGAAATTATGGTAACAGCTGTATAGATACTTTTTTCAAACGGATTTTCAAACCATATCCAGCCGATTCTCAGAGGTAAGGCTTTTTCCGGTAAATCGAATCATCAGAATAGATTTAGGCTTACCAGAAAGATTTTATCATGAACAAAAATTTCAATTCCCTTCTCTCGGTTTTGCCTTACAATGACCATACCGTCATTATGTGTCGCAAAGATGGTATCGACATAAGCTGGAGAAAATTTCAATCCGATATACGAAAGCTATACAAGAATCTTGATCCCGAACCGCTTCACAATAAATACCTGGTTTATTGCAAATCTTCATATGAATTTGCAGTTGCACTGTTTTCTGTATGGCAAAAGAGATCAGTTTGCGTGCTTCCACCAAACAACAGTAAGGAAGTTTTAAAAAGGTTTGAAAATTATGTTGATGCATTCATTACAGACCAACCAGATTGCGATACCAAATTAAAAAAAATTGATCCACTTCAGGATGGTAAAGAAGAATATGTAGAATTTAATCCTCTGCCAAAAGATGAAATATTGCTCGAATTATTTACATCAGGAACTACAGGTGAAAGAAAATGTATCAGGAAAACCATCGCCAATCTCAACTCTGAACTACTTGTTCTCAATGATGTTTTTGGCTCGGTTCTGGAGAACGCAAAAACATTCTCCACAGTTTCTCACCAACACATCTATGGACTATTGCATAAAATTCTGCTGCCGATTTGTTCAAAACGTTTGTTTATCGATGAAACCTATTTTTATCCGGAAAAAATGATTGCTGACATGCGCGAAAGTAACAGCAAAAATGTTATTATTTCTGGACCAGCTCATTTGAAACTTTTGCCCGAACTGGTCAATTTGGAAAAACTAAGTAAGTATTGCAAAGCCATATTTTCATCTGGAAGCATGTTGGACTCCGAAAGCGCTCACAGATTAAGTTCTCAATCCGGTATTTATCCTATCGAAGTGCTTGGTTCCACCGAAACCGGAGGAGTAGCCTGGCGTTCTCAGACTTCAAATTCAGACTCGGAAAAATGGACACCCTTTCCTTCAATTGAAATCAGGAAAAATAAAGAAGGATTTCTGCAGGTGAAATCACCATTTGTCTACCTGGAAGATACACAGGATCAGTGGTTCACCATGGGAGATATTGTAGAAATATGCAGTGACAATCGCTTTTTTCTTTACGGCAGAGGTGACAGGATTGTAAAGATCGGAGAAAAAAGGGTTTCTCTTGAAGAAATGGAGAGAATACTTAAATCTTTTCCGACAGTTAATTCATGTAAAATCTTTCCGATCACCCGCAGTCATGGCAATTATGACAGAACGGTTCTGGCCTGCGTGGTTGAGACGCCTGAAGCAGTTAACAGTAAAGAAATTAAAAATCTTGTGGTTGAACTCAAATCTCTGCTGCTACAGTATTTCGCGCAGACACTGGTTCCTAAATACTGGCGTTTTGTCCAGAAAATTCCCATAGATCCCCAAGGCAAAACATCTATGGAAGAATTGAAAAAACTTTTCAAATCACGGACCGTAAATGTTTAAACCAATTGTAATTATTCCTACATACAATCATCATAAAGAACTTCCATCGATGATCAAAAAGATACAAAGTCATATCACTGACATTCTAATTGTCAATGATGGTTCAGATGAGTGTATCGGGAAAATACTGTCGGAAATCGCCGAAAAATCAAATGTAAAATTACTCAGTTTGAAAAAGAACGGCGGAAAAGGTGCGGCAGTAAAAGCAGGTATCCAATTTGCATCCAAAAATGGATACTCACATTGTATACAGATCGACGCTGATGGACAGCATGATATCAGCGATTTACCACATATTCTGAATCTGGCCAGTAAAGAACCTCAACGACTGATACTGGGAAATCCGGTTTTCGATTTAAGCACTGCACCAAAAAGTAGAATTCTGGGAAGAAAAATAACAAACTTCTGGATCTCAGTTGAAACCATGTCATTGGATATTAAGGATGGTTTGTGCGGATACAGATGTTATCCGGTTGCTCCAACAATGGAAATAATCAGTAAAGTAAAAACCGGTAATCGCATGGATTTCGATCCGGAGATCCTGGTTCGATTAAAATGGCATGGAGTGCAGATCAGAAGTTTCGATACCAAAGTAAATTACGGAGATAAAGAGCCTTCAAATTTTGATGTCGTAGCTGATAATATCAGAATAAGCTGGTTGTTCATGAAACTATTCTGGATAGCCATTGCAATGATGGTACAAAAAAAAGTAATCAGAAAAAAATCAGGATCTAACTGGGCAGAAACAAAAGAACGAGGAAATAAATTCGGTATTTACATTACATTTCTTTTCTATAAACTTCTGAAAAAACGGCTTACCATGATCATGCTTCAGCCTATATTATTCTATTTCTTTATCACCGATAAAAATGGCAGAGAAGCTTCTATCAAATATCTGAAAAAAGTGTATAGAAAGAGTAACTCCAAACTGATTTTCAAACCCGGTCTAATATCTTCATTCATTCACTATAACCGTTTCGCATCATCAATGCTTGATCAGGTGGGAATCAGAATGGCCGGCCAAAGCGATCTTTTCAAGATTTCTCTTTCCGGATATGAAGAAGTAAAGGAATTGGTCAGAAGCAACAAAGGAGCCATTTTCATAGGAGCTCACTTCGGGAACTTTGATATAATTCGTTTACTGGCAAAAGAACCGGGCATGAAACTGAAAGTACTTATGTACAGAAAACATGCCCAAATGATAAACAGTTTACTCTCCAGCATACGCAAAGAAAAAAGGGAAGAGGTAATTGAAGTCGAATCTATAAATGCCGCTTCTGCATGTATGTTGTCTGATTATGTGGAAAATGGAGGCTTTTTGGGCATTTTAGCGGATAGAATTCCTCCTGGATCAGAAAACAGAGTAGTCCGATATCCTTTTTTTGATGAAGAAGCAAGATTTCCTCAGGGCCCATGGATCCTTGCGGGAATTTTAAAGTGTCCAGTCTATTTCTTTTATGCAGCCTGCACAGGGACACAAAAATATGAAATACATTTTGAAAAGCTTTTTAATACAGTCAGCATCTCTTCTGGTAACAGGGAGAGGGACATAAAAAAGTATCTGAGTGAATTTATTAACCGATTAGAAAATGCCTGTTGTGCATTTCCCTATCAATGGAATAATTTCTATAACTTCTGGCAGGAATGAGGGTCAAAAATTGAAGAGTATTTTTTTGACAGACAAGACAATGCTGACTATAGCAGATGTAGTAAATATATCTAAGGGAAAATTGAAGCTTGAATTATCTTCCGATAAAGATTGGATCGAGATTTTTAATAAAGGTTCACAGGCGATTACTTCAATTTGTGAAAAACGCCTTAAAATTTATGGCATAACTACCGGTTTTGGAGATTCGGTTGACAGAGACGTCTCTGTTGAAAAAGCCAAGCAACTGCAATACAATCTGGCAAAATTCCATGGATGTGGACTTGGAAGGAAATTAAGCCCGCTTCTGGCCCGAGCAGTTATGGTCTGTCGTTTGGCCTCATTGAAAAACGGATTCTCAGGAGTCAGACTCAGCATTCTGGAGAGAATCATAGAATTACTCGAAAAGGATATTGTGCCGGTTATCCCTGAGGAGGGATCGGTAGGTGCAAGTGGAGATCTGACCCCATTATCCTATCTTGCTGCAGTTCTATATGGTGAAAGAGAAGTCTATTACCAAGGAAAGATCAGAGATACTGCAGATGTATATCATGAACTTCACATCGAACCAATAGTACCACGTCCCAAAGAGACTTTATGCATCATGAATGGTACTTCTGTGATGACGGCCATATCCTGCTTTGCTTTTAAGAGAGCTGAATATATTGCATCTCTTTCTGCCAGAATAACAGCTTTGGCATCCTTGGCACTGAAAGCAGATTCGGGCCATTTTGATGACAGAATTTTCACTGCAAAACCCTTCCCCGGACAAAGAAAAATTGCCCGGCTCATAAGAGAAGATTATGGTGATTTGAATTACAAATACAGAATTCAGGCGCCCTATTCTATCAGATGTGCCCCCCATGTGATTGGAGTGTTGGCCGATTCACTCCCATGGATGCGAGACTATATTCAGACTGAGCTCAATAGTGCCAATGACAATCCACTTATCGATTATCAAACCGGTGAGTTTCTTCATGGTGGAAATTTTTATGGAGGCTATATCGCATTTACCATGGACTCCATGAAAAATGCAGTGGCCAATATTGCAGATCTTCTGGACAGGCAATTTGCACTGTTGGCAGATCATAAAACAAACAATGGCTTGCCGTTTAATCTGACAGGTGCGACAGACCCTTCCATAAATCATGGGTTCAAGGCTTTGCAGATAGCGGTTTCTGCATGGACAGCCGAAGCCCTGCAGAAAACAATGCCCCTGACATCATTTTCCAGATCTACGGAATGTCATAACCAAGATAAAGTCAGTATGGGAACCATTGCTGCCAGGGACTGTATCAGAGTTATAGAGTTAACAGAACAGGTATGTGCCGCCACCCTTTTCGCTTTTTCACAGGCTGTAGAGATAAGGATAAAAAGGGGAGAATTCAAAGAGAGTGCCTTAACCGAAAAGATACAGTTGCTGAAAAATAAAGTATTAGGATTGGCAGGGTTTGTATCTGAAGACAGGCGTCTGGATACTTCACTGGAAAAAATCATTGAACATATATCCAATCAGGACTTTGATACAGAAATTCCTGTTTTATAAAAATATAATGGAAATGTTATTCTTTATACTGCTTTGGGCTTTGAACAATGTTTATGCGGATCCACCAGGTGAACTATTTATGGGTAAAACCTGCAATCCCTCAGAAAAACCAGCTCTAATCAAGATGTATGAAATCTTCAACAGAGAAACGATAGCAGCAGAATTTGTCCAGAAATCATTTGTAAAAGCATTGAACAAAGAACTGCTCTGTAGAGGCAAAATGATTTTTATTCCCGATAAAGGCATATACTGGGAAACAACATTTCCATACAACCAATGTCTCTATATCACCAAAAACGGAGAAGTATTTGAGAAAAATAACCCCGAACCTGTCGGAGTCTTCCGGTATGGCAGCCTTATGAGTGAAATGATTCATTCCGAAGCAGATAAATTGTCAGAAGCGTTCGAGTTATATTTTTTGGAAAATGGATCGAACTGGTTTATTGGGCTTAAACCCAAGAAACGAGCCATGAGCAAATTTATAAGTAAGATAATCATTTCAGGGAATCTGGATGGGAAAATTAGAGAAGTAAGCATCTTAAGTGAAGAAAGCAAAATAGCAGAAATCAGTTTTCAAAAACACCAGTCTCCATCTATAGAAGAAGTAAACAAGGTTCATGAAACTTTCAATCAAAAGTAGAAGCTTTACTGCTATTTTATGGGTCTGCCTTATGATCCTTTTGTCTGGTTTCTCTATCATGAAAATCAGAAACGGCTTTACAATAGAATCAAATATATTAAAGATGCTTCCTTATGATAAGGATAATAAAATTCTTAATGAAGCATCAGACAAGTTTACCGAAAAACTGTCCAGAAATGTATTGTTCATGGTTACCCATAAGGACAGAGATTCTGCACTGAGTGCTGCCGCTGTTCTAAAATATGATTTATCTGAAAATGAGCTGTTTAGAGTACCAAAAGAAACCGACTGGTTCACTTTTTATTTTAATTACCGGTTCAGCATAATTCCCGCGTCAATGAAATCAGTATTAAATGATAAAGAAAATTTCGAATCATTCCGAAACTATTTCTATAAAAATCTGCTCAGTCCTATGTCAAACATCTATGGCGAGATGCTGAATAAGGATCCGCTAATGCTTTTCCCTATGTTTGTCAGTTCCTTGGCACCACGGCAGGATAAAAACGATTACGAAAATGGAAATATCATAATCGAAGATACAGGATCTACGATTGTGCTGATATCTGCAGTTCTCAATGAAAACGGATTCGAAAGGGATGTCCAAACTGCTTTCAACCGTTTTTTTGAAGATCAGAAAAATAAGATGAGTACCATTACAAATGCACAAATTAATTACACAGGAGTAGTTAACTACGCTAATCGTTACCAACAAAGAGCCAAATTTGAAACCAGCTACATAGGCATATTCTCTTTTTGTTTAATCTTTTTATTGATTCTTATTGCATACAGAAGTATTAAATGTCTTCTTTGGGGCGCAGTTCCCATCTTTTCAGCGTTACTTTGCGGTTTGGCTGGATCAGTTCTGTTTTTCGACAGAATTCATCTTATATCAATTACTATGGGTACCTGCCTGATCGGAATATGTATTGATTACAGCTTTCATTATCTTTCGGAATACGCTTTCTGTAAAGGAAAGTGGGACTCTTCTGTTGGATTAAAACACATACTGTCTGGAATATCCTTGGGTTTTCTCACTACCACAATAGGATATGCTATATTCTTCTTCATTCCATTTACCGGTTTAAAACAGATCGCGGTTTTCACAATTACCGGATTAGCCGGTGCATATCTTACAGTGGTAATTTTGTTTCCTCTGCTCTTTAGGAAAAAAGATACCTGTAGAGATTCATATTGGCTTTTCAAACCATCTATACTGGCTTATTTCAGGATGTTTGACAGTAAAATTTTCCGATACTCTGCCTCACTCTTTTTTTTAATAATAATAATCACAGGTTTGCCCAAACTCTCCTTCAGAGATGACATGTCGATATTCGAAATGAAAACCGATGATCTTGACAATACTGTAAACGATATTCAAAAGTTGACTGGAACTGAATACGAAAGAGAATTCCTTCTGATTACCGGTGAATCACAGGAAAAACTTTTGCAAAACATTGAAAATATCACCGACAAACTCGACCATCTTCAGAAAAACAATGAGATTTCCGGTTATCTTGCATTGACAAAATTTGTACCAAGTATCCGCACGCAAAAGGCAGGAAGCGAAATGCTGGTAAAGAAACTACAAGCTGAGAAAACCAAAATTGCAGATCTTTTTCTGGAAACCGGATTCAAACCAGAGGCTTTACAGAATTTAATCAATGATGCCAAAGAAAGTCAGGGCAGATACATCACAATTGACGAGTGGTTAAAATCTCCGGTTTCTATTGAGCACGAAAAGCTGTGGATTGGAAAAATCGAAGATCTATATATCAGCGCTGTCCTTTTAAGCGGAATAAAAAACATAAAAACTCTGGAAGAAATCGTTATTGATCAAAACACACATTTAATTAGTTTCTGTTCAAAATTGGTCGATTTCCACAAAAGTGTCTTTACATA
>CAYYNL010000041.1:0-28421 GCA_964472925.1 uncultured Fibrobacter sp.
TGCATCAATATCTTACGGTTCTTCATCGTCACCTACTGCGGTTTTTAGGATAATTGAGAGTAAAACCTGCACTAATTTCTATTGAGAGGGGAAGTTTAAAACGCAAAGACGCTAAGGCTGCAGAGGGTAATCGCTTCGCGTTTGTAAGATTCCTGGTGCAACCCAATGGCGTTTTTAAGATTGTCTCAATCCTGTAAACGCGAAGCGTTTATACATTGCGCTCTGTTTTTTAATCTTCTTATCTCTTCTCATCTTTACGTTATTTACTTTGCATCCTTGGCGTGCTCTTCCTGTTTTGTCCGCACCATACTAAGGAAGGTGTGCGTTTAAGTTTCTGTTTTTATTCTCCAGAGAAATCTCTTAAACCGTTTACATCCGCTCAACTTCATCTTTTAGTTTAGTACGTCTTATGCAAAATGATACACAATAGCTTGCAGGCTCACCTGCAACATGCATTCAGTTTCCCATCATTGAAGAATTTCGCCACACCTTACTTACTCTGCTTTTTATAATTTAATACATCTGCAGAAGAATTCGGACACTTTTATCAATAAATTAACTTAAGCATTTTTCAATCAAAGCAGGCAATCATAAACGGTTATCTTAACGTCTTTCAAAGGCTCCGGCATCGCATTTTACCTTGCGGGCAACACCACGTTGATCCGTTTGAGGGCAGGAGTCACAAATCCCTATTGCTGGGCTGTTTTCTGCCAGAGCCATAGTCTTGGTTATCCCCCCGTTTAAGGCAAGGGAATCAATCTGTGGATCGATAAAAACCGCTTCTAAAATACAAGGATTATCCGGCTTTCCATTAACCTTCTCCGGCGGCCATTGCAACACGTTTTTACCTTTTGTATAAGTGGCAGTACAATTCCTGTATGCATACTGATTTAACAGAGGAATGTTATTAACAAACAATGTATTACGTATGGTAACAGCATCAGCAATATCATTGAAAATTGCAGGACCGTAGCTACCTTCGTTTCCGTAAAAGGTGCAATTCCAGATTACTATATTCTGCCTTCCACCAAATATCGCTCCACCATTGCCAGGAGTTTTGTTCTGGTAAAACGTGCAGTTGACAATTTCTGCATTTGCATCCGGTCCAAGAAAAATCGCACCGGCATGTTTAAGAGTCGAATTTCCTGCAAATGTCGATGAATGCAGTTTCAGGGGTGCCCCTTCATGATAAAGTGTACCGGTACTGGTTATAGTTCCTGAATCAACATTATCATTAAAAGAACATTGCTCAATCAGCGCGCCACTTTCCCCTGGTTTGTTTTTGTAGTAATAGGAAAAAACTGCACTGCCATGACAGTGAGAAACATTCCCACTGAATGTTGTTTTTTGTAAAAGAAAAGGTTCTGCCATATCATAATTCATTCCATCTATATAGACTCCCCCACCCAGTCCCCCTTTTCCTGCTTCTCCGGCATCTTTACCGCCACCATTACCAGTCGCTCTGTTCCTGTCAAATAAGCAGGCTTCTATTTTCAGGTTTGTACCCCGGTTAAGAATGGCACCACCATTACTACCAGAATTACCGGTAAAGATACACTGCTGGAAAATTGCCTGATTAAGTCCACCTGCGAAAACCGCACCTCCACCAAACTCCGGACCGCGTGCAGCGCAGTGGTTGTTAACAAAAGTAACATTATAGCAGGCAAGTGTACCATACCAGGGATGTAAAAGTGCACCTCCCGAACTATCTGCAGAACCATTAATAAGTCTGATATTTGCCAGTACCAGACGAGCATAGTTTTTACATTCAATGATTCTGCACCGGTTTTGTCCATCAAGCGTGATCATGTTCCCGCCATCGATTACCAATGGAGAATCTGGTGAACTAATCTTCAGACTATTGTTTATGGGAATTGTTACCTGTTTACCACCGGTCAAAAAACGAATCGATCCCCCTTTCTTCATTTTTACCAGAGAGTCGATTGCTTTCTCAAAAGATTCATAACTACAACCCGAATCTGTACCATCTCCCACTTCTAATAACGGTAGATTGTTGTTTACAGGAATGGTTATGGCAGGTAAGGTATCGGGAATGACAGTATTAGATTGGGGTCCGGATGGTACTCCAAAATCATTACAAAAATGAAGGGAGGAAAACAGGAGCATAAGCAAGGAAATCAGTTTTTTCTTCATACAATAATTATACAAGAACGGAATTGCTTCACGCAACAAACTAAATATTTCATCTATTTTCTATTTGATAGCTATAGCCAGAAGCAGTTACCCTGGGGATTTGCAAGTACACAAATAAATTCCAAATCACAAGCAACAAATCCTAAACAAATCCCAATAACCAATCATTAAAATCCAAACAAGAAAAGACCAGGAATGGAGGTCCCTATCCTGTTTCGGATTTTCTTAATCCCGTTCCCGGAAGAAAGGGTAATCTGAATAGAATATCTAAACGAGGAACCGAAGCCCACCGAAGCATCTGAGCGTAGGCAGGCTGTTCCTGTTTCGTATTTCGGATTTCGGATTTTCCACACCGACTCCTCATTTATCCGAACTGTATACAAGCATTCCCATTATGTAAGTTGCCTTTATGTTTCTGTCATCACCCATAGTTTGCAAACCAAACAGCATATTCTCCACATTCCATTTATCTTGATTTACCAGGTAGTCCATCCGGTATCTCTGGATATCAGGGATTCTGTAATCCACTATAATGAAATCTGCCTCATTTCCAACTTTGAAACTGCCGATCTTATCATCCAGTTTCAGTGCCCTTGCTGCTCCATAAGTCACACTGTAAAAGCTTTCCAGAGAATTCACGGCATACCCCTGTAACTGTGCGATCTTATAGGCATCACCCAGAGTCCGAAACATCGAAAACGATGTCCCTGCCCCTACATCTGTAGCAATACAGGTCTTAATCCCTGATTCTCTCATTTTTTTAAGCGGAAAAAGACCGCTACCCAGAAAAAGATTGGAAGCAGGACAATGAACAATCACCGAACCTGCTGATTTCAGCCGTTTACACTCCGATTGTGACAGGTGAATGCAGTGTGCAAAGAAGGAATAATCATCGACAAGCCCTGCCTTCTCGTAAACCTCAAGATAATCGCTGCAGTCACTGAACAGCTCCAGCGTCGTTTTTACTTCTGCAAGATTTTCTGAAAGATGGGTCTGTATGAACGTATCAGGGTATTTTTTATGAAGCTTCCCTGCCATTTTCAACTGTTCCATATCGGAGGTAATTGCAAATCTTGGTGTGATTGCATAGAGATTTCTTCCGCTATGATGCCATCTGTTAATCAGATATTCACAGTCTTTACTGGCTCTATCAACAGTGTCACAGATAACAGATGGGGCATTGCGGTTCATTAATACTTTCCCAGCAATAAACCTCATATTGTATTGAGATGCAGCTTTAAATATCGCATCTACAGAAACAGCACTCTGTGTTGCGTATGTCATTGAAGTAGTCGTACCGTTTTTGAGCAGTTCTTTTATAAAGAGCCTTGCGATATTTTGAGCATATTCCCTGTCATTGAAGTTTTTTTCAACTGCAAAGGTATATTGATTGAGCCAATCGATAAGCTGCCTACCATAAGAGCCGATTATTTCGGTTTGGGGATAATGAATATGAGTATCAATAAAGCCTGGCATCACAAGATAATCGGAATAGTCAATAACCCTGTAATCAGGATATCTAAACTTCATCGAATTAAAATCACCGATATCTTTTATATATCCGTTTTCAATGACTAAACCGCCATCATCAAGAAAGCGGTAACAGTCTCCAGGGCTGCTGCAATCGGAAGGATCCCTTAAAAAGTCAAATATCTGACCATGTACTATTATTTTCATAATTATACCCTTCACCCTAATAGACTAAACGGCCCCCCTCCAAGGACAACATCACTCATAACCATAACTGCCATAGTTCTGATCTTACCATAAAACTTACCGATTTGGAATTCTATGCCAGATACTGATGTTTCATGGCACGCCTGGTTATAATTTCAGTAATCATGTTATTATCCACCGATCATTACAAATTCGAACCTTAAAATTGGGTCTTGGGAAGCCAGGAATCCATACATGCTTTTTTGATTCCCGACGCCTCGAATTAGCTTGCGCAACGGTTTATTCAAAAAAAACAATATAAATAAGAACACCGGATTCCATATCGCTTAAGACTCTTCCGATTCGGGTATAAGAAAAGAATTTCTATCCGCAAATATTCTTACCTGAAATATTCCCTTCTTCTTTCCATAACTTCCAGTATATTATTAAAAGTACTAATTCGATTGAAAGCCTTTATAATTTGGAATGTTTATTATGAAAAGAGCCAAATATGCTTACACCTTTTTTATTGTTTTGGTAATAACGTCGACTCAGACTTTATTTGCTGTAACAAAGAAGCCATTCGATTTTGTAATTGGTGTAAACGGTAATTTCAAAAATGCAATGGCCGCTGCTGCCGCATCATCGGCTGAACGTTTTTATCTCTTTTTTCCCGATGGAGAATATGATATAGGAACACTTACCGGTAATTCCAACCAGATGACCACATTTTCCGTTTCAAATGTCTCATTTATCGGACAGAGCGCTGACAAAACCATCATTTTTAATAAATCAATTAATGAAGGGATAAGTATCACTTCGACACTTTATTTTAATAAAGCAGATAATCTTTATCTTCAGGATTTAACGATTCTGAACAAGGCGAACTGGAACCAGCCCTCAACCTATTCGCAAACAGGACGACATGTAGCTGTCATGGAGCAGGGAAATAAGATTATCTATAAAAATGTCAAGCTATTGAGTACCCAGGACACCTACTACACAAAAGGCACCCGCACCTACTGGGAAAATGGAGAAATTCACGGAACCACCGATTTTATTTGTGGTGGTGGAGATATTTTCTTCAATGAAGTCCTTCTATACATTAATAAAGTAAGCTACATAACCGCACCTGCAACCAGTACAGACTGGGGTTATGTATTTATGAACTGCACCATCGACGGTTCCGTTGACAGTTATCTTTTGGGACGCCCCTGGAATAACTCACCCAAATGTGTCTTTATCAATACAACCATGAAAAAATTGCCCACATCCGCAGCCTGGGGCGATCCGATGAATGTTGTACCTTCACTTTTTGCCGAATACAACAGTAAAACCGCTTCCGGGGCCCCTGTGGATCTTAGTGGTCGCCGTACTACATACTCAATAAATGGAACCACCGTCAGACTGAATCCGGTACTAAGTGCTTCTGAAGCTGAGAAGTACACTGTGGAAAACGTATTAGGCGGATCTGACAACTGGAGACCAGCCAAATTAACAAAACAGGTAAGTGCTCCGGTTGTTACCCTGGATGGTTCAACTCTTAAATGGAACGATGATGAAAATGCCATGTGCTGGGTCGTATTTAAAAACGATAAATTTTATAAGTGTGTAACCGTTTCTCACTGTGATATTGATTCAAAGGCAAATTATTCTGTTCGTGCTGCCAATTCCATGGGAGGGTTAGGTGCTTCCTCAAATGCTGTCGATGCCTCTGTAGCTCTTTACAGCCTTTCTGTATCAGTACCCAAAGGCCATGGTACCGTTACACCTTCTGGAGGAAGTTTTTCAAAGGATCAGAGCGTAACGATAACTGCCATACCGGACTCCGGGTGGATGTTTGACCAATGGGATGGCGATCTTACTGGAAATACCAACCCCGCAACACTAATAATGAATGGTAGCAAAACTGTAACTGCAAACTTTATTCAGGACACAAGAAAATACTATACGATTGACCTGAAAACATTGGTCGGAGGTTCAGTCAAACAGGACCCTGAAGGATCTATACTTCCTGAAGGTATAAAGGTGACATTTACTGCTACTGCCATAAAAGACTGGATTTTCGAATTCTTTGACGGAGACTCCTTTAGCAGCCGGAACCCTTATACCATTTCCTATTTAAACAGTGACCTTGCAATTACAGCACATTTCAGTCCTCATAACAGGTATGTTTTCGAGGCAGAAAATGGAACTCTCAAGCAAGCCACTACAGAATCAAAAAACGCCGGTTATTCCGGAACTGGATATGTTAATTTTTCAAATAATACGGAATCATCAGTGGAACTTCCTGTTTATAAGGTCTATGAAGATAGTCCGTTATTCATTACATTCTCCAATGGTTCCGATACAATCAGGAATTTATCGGTTATTGTTAATGGCATCAGACAGATAGAATCTGTCGATTTCGAACCTACAGGAAACTGGACAAACTGGGAAACAAAAGAGTTACGGCTTTCTTTTCCTGAAGGTGGCTCAATTATTACTCTGGAAACAGTTAATGGTGCAGATGGGCCCAATGTTGACAAGCTGTTTTTTGTTGGCACCCCATCGGTTAAGAAACTAAATTCATCAGCTTCAAAGTACTCTTTGTCCTATAATTCATCAATGAAAAACCTGTATTTACAGACAGATGATACCAGATTTATCAATGTAAATATTTATTCCCTGGATGGGAAGGTAGCGTTGTCAAAAGAATTTAATTTTTTTTCAGGCAAAACCGGTTTAATCGAAATTCCACTTAAAAAAATCACCAGAGGTGTCTATATTATCCAATCTGAAACGGACAAAAGTTTAGATAAAAAATTAATGTATTTGCAGTAGTGTACAATGTATATACCTTAGACCGAAGCTACAGGAGCATATCTGCTAAAAAAGCTACTTTGGGAATTTTTCCAGTCTTTTTACTGTCTAACGAATTGTCTGTTGAAGCCAGTCTCGATATTAAAATCGAAATCACGAATCGGAAGTAACTCTTCTTTTGTGTTCAAAAACATCTTCTGGCAATCTCTGAAGGATTAGCTGCAATTAAGGCATATCCTGCTATGATTATAGAACTGGTCCATATCCGATGTCATTTATGACCATCTTTGTTTTAATTTTAAAGGGAACATGTACCTGACAATCAAGTAATACCGCCACAGGCGGTGGCTTATTGAGCGGCAAAGCCGACGAAAGCAAGAAGGTATAATAGTGCCTTTACGAGACATCTGGCTCCACTGGCTTAACCAGTGGTTTCCTGAAAGCCAGAAATGAAATGCTGACCATGCAAGTATTCCTTGTCAGGTACTTATTGTTTACTTTTCAGCAAACGCGATTGTCCGGGCAGCAGAAAAGGAACCAGAGCTCATTTTTATAATAAATACTCCGGTTTGTCTCACTTTTTGACTTAGTTGCAGAGTATGCCTGCCCTGGGAATAACTCTCTGCGGCAAGGTCGGCAATCAATTTTCCACTTAGTGAATAAGCCTTTACAGAGACAAAATCGTTGTGGGGAATTTCGAATGAGACAGATGCTTTTCCGTTCCTGTATTCTATATTATTTAGTTCAAAACCGTTATTGGAATGGTTGTATTTTCTGTCACCTTTAACTTCAGTTATACCTTGATTTCTAAGAATTTCCAGCATTTTGATGGCATAGCGTTTACCGAACTCTCTATAGCTATCAGCGGTAAAATGATACTGATCTGCACCTTTAAGTCCTGATGACGAAATCACATAGGAATTTTGTAAAGTTTTAGGCAAACTCTGGACAGTAGTATTGGGACTGAGCAGGTCTCCAGCCAGTAATGGTATCTTTGATGCATCGAGACTCAGATCCGAAATCAAGTTGTTGTATACAGTCTTGACCTTGGAAGGCCAGGAGTTATTGTAAGCATCAGTTTCACCCTGATGCAGCAGGAGACCTCTTATCACGCCATCTTTTTGTGCCAACTTAGCCATTTCCACAAGCCTCCCATAAGGATTTCCACCATATTCATTTGCAATATTCTTCAGCCAACTTTCTGCTCCTGCGATGTAGCTTTGATAATTGGCCTTGTCATAAATATCTATTGCAGTTCCAGCAACAGAAACGTTAATAATACCGATCTTGATATGAGCTGGCAGACTATCAACAAGTGTACGACCAAAATAATCGCAGGGGTTTAATCCGGTACTGCTTCGGCACGTTGGAGGAACGGCGGTGGTCCAAACTCCTTTGGTCCGGCTCCTATCGGGCCAATCCACTGCCGGTAACATCTGGAAACGATCACTCACACCGGTTTTATCCTGTTGCTCAGGCCTTGCATTTCCTTCCATATTTGACTGTCCGAATGCCAGAAATATGAAAAAATTGGGATCCTGCGAATAACCTTCAGAGGCAAACAGTGATACTACAAATAGTACCAAACCAGCTTTAAAATTCCGACTTAGTGGAATAGTTTTCATATTTCTGATTCCTTATTAAAAAACGGTTAAATGATAACAACTCTAAACAGTAACAATCAGAGAGAAATATCTAATCAAATAATCGGCAGTAAAGAATTACCTTACCAAAGTCTCAGTTGATCAGAGATTCCTTCCGGTTCTGTCAGATTGTTTATATCTGATTATTTCTGATTTCTTACAATATATTTGTTTTAAGTATTACAGTAGTCAATAACAATAATATATTCGAATATAATGCAGGTGTGTAATTTTTTTAAATTGCATTCAGTACTGCTAAGACTTAAAGCGCATAAATTATGCTAAACATACCTTCGAAGCGTGTTTCAGAAGCCTCTGAAGCCCTCTATTTTTTTATTTCTGGCTTTCAGGAAACCGCCAGTGGAGCCAGATGTCTCCTAAAGGCACTATCGTGCCTTCTTGCTTTCGCGGCTTTGCCGCTCAATCACTACCGCCTGTGGCGGTATTACTTAACTCCCAGCATTACCTTCACCACATAACTTTTCTCGTCCATATCCTTACATCTTACAACGGCCAGGTAAGTACCTTTTCCAACATCTCTTCCTTTCTTGTTTTTTCCATCCCAGATAAACCCATAGTTATTCGATTTGGTTGCTCTCTTGAGTTTTATATCTCTGGCCAATTGATTACCAACTGCATCATAGATGGAAACTATGCCATAGGAACCATCTGCCTGTTTCACGTATCCCCCTGCCTTCAGCTATTGTTCATTCCGACCAGGGAGGACAATATTTTGGAAAACTGTTTCGAGCGATCCTGTCGATGTATAAAATCCAACAGAGTCTGGGGGCTACTGGGATTTGCTATGATAACGCGATTACAGAGAGTCTTTGGCATACAAGACCACAGGATATCCCATCCAGATAAATGCTTTTACGTTGGCCTTTTTCATTTCAGAAATATATGTTTCTAAATTTCTTTTGCATTCTTGAACTTTGGCACAGTTCTTGTCGCCAGCTTGGCAATTGGCCATCATTAAATCGATGCCGCCTCCATCGGTTACAAGATATTTGGGCTTGGGAGTACATTTTTTAAAGTTATCAATAATAACAGAAATTGGTTGGCCGGACGCCGCAATCTGCTTGCCATCCCGTTAAACGAAGAATCGAATCGTTTTGATCGATTGAACCAAGCTCAATGATACACTCTTATCTATTTATATAACAGGATTGGATACTTCTGGCTGATGCTAAATCTGGTAGAAATTATCTTATTACTCCAAAAAGCCTCTAAAACAGTTTCCTAAACAATCCATACTATCTACCCAAAAAATTGCTTATTTTTAACACTCTTTAGCGCGTCTGCATTTTATTATCGATTCGATCGTAATAATCTGCCATTAAGCGACTAATTGTGCTTTCTATACGGCCAAAAAAGGCCGTTTTTTAAGTGAAAGGTTTTGGGATATGGGTACGGTCCGATCAATTTTTGTGGAGAAAAAGAGCGGTTTTGATGTGGTTGCACAGGCTTTACTGGCCGATTTAAGAGAGAACCTGAAGATCAGAGGATTAAATCAGGTTCGGGTTTTGATTCGCTATGACCTTGAAGGTATTTCTGATTCTGAGTATGAAGCCGCACGGACCACCATTTTTGCTGAACCCCCTGTTGATCTGGTATACGATGAGACATTTCCCCACAAGGATAATGATCGCGTTTTTGCAGTCGAATATCTTCCCGGACAATATGATCAGAGGGCCGATTCTGCGGCTCAATGTATTCAGCTCATAACTCACGGGAACCGCCCCCTGGTAGCCACCGCCCAGATTTTTGTTCTGGAGGGTTCAATCACCGATGAAGAGTTCATAAAAATAAAAAAATACTGTATTAATCCGGTCGATTCCCGGGAGGCTTCACTGCAGAAACCCCGGACTCTTCAGATGCAGATCACCATACCTGCGGATGTCAAAATGGTCCAGGGTTTTACCTGCATGGATTCAAGCCAACTGACGAAGCTTAGAATTGAGCTGGGACTGGCGATGCGTTTTGAAGATCTTGAATTCTGTCAAAAATATTTTCGGGATACAGAGCATCGTGATCCTACGATTACCGAAATAAGAATGATTGACACTTACTGGTCTGATCACTGCCGCCATACAACATTTCTTGCCTGTATAAATAATGTTGAAATCGAGCCTGGCAAATATTCTGAACCGATCAATAAAGCTTTCGCCAGTTATCAGAAGGCACGTTCCTTTGTCTATGGTGACAAGAAGAAAGAGATCTGCCTGATGGACATTGCTACTATCGGTATGAAAGAGCTGCGGAAAAAAGGGCTGCTTGATAACCTGGATGTTTCCGATGAAATTAACGCCTGCAGTATCGTTGTGCCGGTAACTGTTGATGGTAAGACCGAAGACTGGCTGATAATGTTCAAAAACGAAACTCATAATCACCCTACAGAAATAGAGCCATTCGGTGGGGCAGCCACTTGCCTTGGGGGAGCAATTCGTGATCCGTTGTCAGGACGTTCTTATGTTTACCAGGCAATGCGGCTGACTGGATCTGGTGATCCAAGGCAAAGCGTAGAGCAGACACTCCCTGGAAAACTTCCTCAAAGAAAAATCACTACTCTGGCTGCTCACGGTTACAGTTCCTATGGAAATCAGATAGGCCTGGCCACCGGTCATGTGGCTGAAATTTACGATGAGGGATATGTAGCCAAAAGAATGGAAATTGGAGCAGTAATTGGTGCTGTACCCAGGGCGAATGTTAACCGGGGTGTTCCGGCTCCACAGGACATAGTACTTCTGATAGGTGGAAGAACCGGGCGGGATGGCTGTGGCGGAGCTACAGGTTCATCAAAGGAGCATACAGAAGATTCAATTAACAGTTGCAGTGCAGAAGTACAAAAAGGCAACCCTCCTACCGAGCGTAAACTTCAGCGTTTGTTCCGTAACCCTGAAGTGAGCAGAATGATAAAGAGATGCAACGATTTTGGTGCCGGCGGAGTTTCTGTAGCCATAGGCGAGTTATCTCCGGGACTTATTATAGATCTGGATGCAGTACCAAAAAAATATGAGGGCCTTGATGGAACAGAACTGGCTATTTCAGAATCTCAGGAGCGTATGGCAGTTGTTATAGCGCGATCAGACCGGGAGAAGTTTGAAGCTTTTGCTGCAAGTGAAAATCTGGAAACTGCGGCTGTTGCAATTGTAACTGCTGAAAGACGATTGAAGATGATCTGGCGGGGAAAAATCATAGTAGACCTGAGCAGAGACTTTCTGGATACCAATGGTACACGAATGGAAACCGATGTTTTCGTAAAGGCTCCGCGCGATGATGAAAACTTCTTTAACAAGACAATAGTTGCCAAAAATAGCTCATTGGGTCTCGCTGACAGATGGCTCTCTACTTTATCAGATCTGAATGTGTGCAGCCAGAAGGGGCTTGTTGAGCGTTTTGACAGCACAATCGGAGCTGCATCTGTACTATTGCCTTTTGGGGGTAAATATCAGTCTACACCTGCTGAGTGCATGATTGCCAAGCTGCCGGTTTCTGGTGGTTCGACTACCGCTGGAACGGTTATGAGCCATGGTTACAATCCCAGACTTTCCAGATGGAGTCCTTTTCATGGTGCTCTTTACGCGGTAATCGAAGCAGTGGCAAAAATCGTTGCTGCCGGTGGTGATCATCACCAGATCCGTCTTACTTTACAGGAGTATTTCGAACGGGTGGGCACCGATCCGCTCAGGTGGGGTAAACCCTTTTCTGCTCTGCTTGGTGCATTGACTGCACAGCAGAAACTTGGCATCGCTGCAATTGGCGGGAAAGACAGCATGTCAGGCACATTCAAAGATATGCATGTACCACCAACATTAGTGGCATTCGCTCTTGCCCCTATTGATGTAAGTAAAGTAATATCACCTGAATTCAAAAAAATCGGCTCAACAGTTGTTATGGTTCCTGTTATGCGTGATGAACAAGAGATACCGGATTTCGCTCAGCTTGACAAGGCATATTCAGTAATAAATAAATTGATTAATGATGGCAAGGTGCTTTCTGCACACACGGTAAAGGCCGGTGGTATTGCCGAGGCGGTCAGCAAAATGAGTTTTGGTAACCGGATCGGTATGCAATTCGAAGATTCTATCGATGAAGAGCTCCTTTTTAGTGCGGATATCGGCTCGATAGTTCTGGAGATTAAAGAAGGTGTTGATTACAGAAAAGAATGTGCCAATATATCAGTTAGAAATCTTGGAGTTACAAGTGAAAAACAGTCTGTTAAGGTCAGGGGAATTGATTTAAAAATCAAAGAGCTTCAAGAGTACTGGGAGAAACCTCTGGAAAGAGTGTTCCCAACAAGAGCTTCAATTATTAAAGAAGTTAAAGCTGCACAGCTTTACACAAAGCGCAGTGGCGTTTTTCCCAAGGTAAAAATAGCCCGTCCACGGGTGCTTATTTCGGTATTTCCCGGGACCAACTGTGAATATGATTCTGAGCGGGCATTTACTAAAGCCGGGGCTATTTGTGATACCTTTGTTTTAAAAAATCTCAGTGCTTCCGACATTGAGGAATCGATTGAATCAATGGTAAAGAAGATCCGGCAATCACAGATAGTAATGATTCCTGGAGGATTCAGTGCCGGTGATGAACCGGATGGCTCAGGTAAATTCATAGCTGCGTTTTTCCGAAATCCTCATATTAAAGATGCAATCGATGACCTGTTAAAGAATCGGGATGGTTTGATGCTGGGTATATGCAACGGATTTCAGGCCCTGGTGAAACTTGGACTGGTTCCTTACGGCGAGATTCGTGAGATGAATTCATCAAGCCCGACATTGACCTTTAACACGATTGGCCGTCATATCTCTCATATAGCATATACCCGTGTATGTTCTGTTAAATCACCCTGGTTCAATAATGTTAAGCCGGGTGATATTCACGCGATAGCCATCTCTCATGGTGAGGGAAGGTTTGTTGCCCCGGAAAAGACAATTGAAGAGCTGTTTTTGAATGGTCAGGTTGTTACGCAGTACGTGGATTGTGAAGGCAATTGCTGCGGGGAGGCAAATCTGAATGGATCATACCAGGCCATCGAGGGGATCTGCAGTCCCGATGGAAGAGTGTTGGGGAAGATGGGACATTCAGAAAGAAAAGGTGAACATGTAGCAGTAAACATTCACGGCTGCAAGGATCAATTGCTTTTCGAATCTGGAGTGAGCTATTTCAGCTGATCTGTCTCTTTCTATTCAAGAGAAAGAGATAAAAACATAGAGGACGCAGAGCGTGCAAAGGTAAACGCTTCCCATTTAAAGAGTCTTAAGATCCTATGGGATTCTTTTGATCATTTGGGATTTATCTCTCAATGGAACACTCAAAAGCAGAGAATCAGCTTTACCCAGACCAGGACTATAAATCCCTGAAGCATTCTCTCCAATAACCGGTATCCAGACTGTAGTTCCTGGCATCAGTTTGTTAAGATCCAGGTGCTTGTTATATTTTTTGAAAAGCCACAAAGGCATCGGGTTATCTGCTTCATTACACAGATCCCAAAGGGTCTGTCCTCTTTTTATTGTCATCGGCTTTACATCGATTACCATGTACTGGGTATAGAAGTCCTCCTCTAATGCCATGTGGTATTCAAGACGTGCTGCTGCGAATGTCTCCAGCGCATCAGGGCGATCCATGGGAATGCGAATCTTGCTGTTAATCCTGATATCTGAATTGCGCATATCATTGAGTTTTCTTATTCGCCAGGTGGGTACCTTTAACCAGTCTGCATAATGACCTATGGTTTCATCGATAGAGACCATCAGTTCCGCACTATTTCCAGATGATAGCAGCACTACATCCAGGTTATACAGGCTCACATCGAAATCAGAGGAAATGAAAGGTCTCTGTGCCGGTCCGGGTTCATTATTAACCACAGCGGGGGTCATTGCCACAGCTTTGAGTGAATCGCTGATCTCTTCAACTGCATCTGATGGTACACCTTTGGTTACTTTTTCTGATGAGCCTTTCTTTTTAGAATCGGTTTTAATCACTGGTGGTTGGGGGATTACAACCGCGATATCTTTGGATTCAACCTTTTCTTCAGGAGGCATTATTGATTTTGCTTCAGCTTGGGCGATTTCTATTATTGCTTCAGTTTCGTTGCTTTCTGCTAATGTGTTCTGGTTTGAAGCTGTGGATTTGGTGGCTTCTATATTTTTATCAGCGCTGGCCATAGCGACCTGGGATCCACTGGTGGTTTTACCGGGAATACGCAGGATCTGACCTTCACGAATGATGCTTTTTTTTGAGATATTATTTTCCTCTAATAGCTCGTTGAGACTTACACCCAGACGCGAAGAGATTGTGTAAAGGTTGTCTCCACGATTAATCCGGTAATATTGAGGTCGCTCGGGTTCGAGTGTTTTCAGAGAATCGGGTACTTTACCCAACAGGGCATAAACCGATTCAGAGGTAAACTCAACAGGTAAATGGATTACGAACCCTTTGGGCAGCTTTTTATGCTGTGTGAAGACAGCCGGGCGGATTGCCGGATTTAATTCTGAAAACGTTTTTTGTGAAATATTGAAATAACTGCATAGAACATCGGGATGAATATAATGTGAAAGGGTGAAATCGGAATATTTAACTGGAGCATAGAGTTGAACCTGAGGAAAGTAACTTTTATGATTATGAGCCAGTTCGCTTGCTGCCAGAAAACATCCGTAGAAATTGCTTGAAGCGAACTTGAATGAACGGCTGGAATAATTTTGAATGATATATCCCAGATCGCGCGAACCGGTCTGAGCTACAGCTCTTTTCATTCCATAAACTCCATGATTATAGGAGGTGATTGCCAACGGCCAGGATTTAAGTTCCTGATAGCTGGAAGAGAGATACTTGGCAGCAGCAATAGTCGAAATTACCGGGTCTCTGCGTTCATCAATGGTGTAGTCTATTGTCATACCATACAGTTTACCGGTTCCCCGCATGAACTGCCACAATCCTGCAGCTCCGACCTTGGAATATGCTTCAGTATTGAATGAAGATTCTACATGGGGCAGATATGCAAGCCTTTCGGGTATTCCGTATTTTTTAAAGATAGCCTTGATAGTATCCAGATAGAGCCCTGAGCGTTCAAGTCCCTGGCGGAAACGTTCTGTCTGACCTTGCTGGAATCTTATCCGCTCTGCAGCCCCTGCAATAACGGTAGTGTCGGCATGCTGTTTATACAACTCATAAATACTCTTTTCATATTCTGTCCATTCCGATTCGGGTCGTGTGGCAATCGTTCTTAATGAACCTGCAATTTTCTCTTTGAGTTCCTTAACCTTTGCAGAAGAGCCATCTCCACTAACCTTCTCAAAAATAACCATCGGATAATCACGATCATGGAGTAACCCTTCCTTCAATGATACTTCGGAATAAATTTTTTTCCAGAATGCAACGTTTCCTTTGAGAATTTCTGGTGTAGGAAACAGGGTATCATTATCATTGCACGGAGCAGACTGGATTGTCAGGAATATTAGTGTGCACAAACATGCATATCGGACGGCAGCTTTCTCAAGCATCTGATTTCCTCTTTAAACAAAGAACAATAGTGGAAGGAGAAAATAGGTTTAAATCTAAAGAATTATAGAATAATGGGGCTGTTAATGCAAGTGACTTGCCACCTTTCAGTTAAAAATCAGCAGTAAACCCATAATAATTAATATTCTTCGGAATTTGATTTGCTGATCATATAGATTTATTTTTCCTTTTTTTCTTATCCGCTGCATTGAAATTGTTTTTCAACATTTTCAGTTACTTTCAGAAAATTTTTTCATGCCATATTATGTTACTTAATGATTTTGGGAGGATATTTTAAATGATTGAGACTTTAGCCAGGTGGTATACTGATGGCGGTCCGTTTATGGGTGTGATCTTAGGGGTTATGGCCTTAGCGGTAGCGGTTTCTGTGGAAAGGCTGATTTTCTATTATTTTATTTGTAAAAAAAAAGGCACCAGCCTTGTTTCCGAGCTGGCTCGTTCACTTAATGAAAATAAAATCGAACAGGCCAGAAAAATTCTAAGTAGGGGCAGCGATCCAAAGACCATGCTTCTGAAAACTGCTTTAGAAAGGTTTGATGCAGGGATGGGAATAGAGGAGATCCAGGAGGGCGTGGAAGAGGAGGCGATTAAGCAGGTCCCCCGATTATCACAGCGGTTAAACTATCTGACTCTTTTTGCCAATATAGCCACTCTTTTAGGATTATTAGGGACTATCACCGGTCTTCAACTCAGTTTTTCTTCTTTAGCTAACGTGGAAGCTGCCAAAAAAGCTGCGATGTTGGCATCAGGTATTTCTCAAGCCATGCTTACCACCGCTTTCGGTCTTATTGTTGCAATACCTTGTATGGTTATCTATACCTTTCTATACAATAAACAGAGCCAACTGGTAAAGGATCTGGATGAAGCAACAGTTAAATTTCTGAATTATCTGAAAAAGAAAAAGTCCTGATGAAACTCTCTTTTGTTACCCGATCCAAACCTTCGGATGCTGCCGGAATCGCAGATATAGATATAACCCCGGTGATGAACATGTTTGTGATTCTGATACCATTTCTGGTATCTATGGCAGTATTTACTCACTTGTCTCTAATCGAGTTTTCACTGCCACCCAATGTCAATGCCTCCATGGCCGATCAGTCTCAAAAGCCACGTTCCCGTTTAACCGTGCGGCTGGGTAGTGACTATCTGGCAATAGTGCTCGGAGAGAATCTTCTGGATTCACTTGCAGTGCAGGCACAATCTTTTCCTTTTGATTCTCTTGCTGTTTGCCTGAAAAAACGCAGGCTCGAGATGGATTATCATGAGGAGGTGATTGTGGCGGTAACCGATAAGATTCCTTTTAAATATGTGGTGAGAGTAATGGATCTGTGCCGGATTGCAGGGTTTGAAAAAATCGGATTGTCCAGTGCAACCCAGGATCCGGGAGCCGCTTTATGAGTTTTCTGAAAAACCGGTTTGAACAGACACAAGAGCCAGCCTTTCGTCCTCAATTGACTTCATTAGTGGACATGATGACTATTTTGCTGGTTTTTCTGATAAAGAATTTCTCAGTGGATGGTAATCTGATCACCCCCTCTCAAGATCTTATTCTTCCGGTTTCTTCTTCAGAAAAAGAGGCTCAGGTTCGCAGCTCGATAGAGATTACCAGAAATGTAATAGTCTCTGAAGGGCATACAATTATCACAATAGACGAGCTTATGCGTACTGATTCCCTGCTAATAGCACCAGTATTTGATTGGATGAAAGCGGTTCGCAGTAGAAATCAGAACTCTAAAACGGCATCTTCACTTCTTATTCAGTGTGACAGGGAAGTTGAGTTTTCGGTCATAAAAAAAGTCATGTTCAGTTGCTCAAAAGCTGGTTTTACCGATTTTTCGGTATTGGTTATTCAGGAGGAATAGGTGGACAGGAACTCACAGGAGTGGTTGCTCCAGTTTTATGCCAGAACCGAAAAGAAAACCCAGCCAGAGCAGCGCAGTTTAACATTAGTGCTCATTTTTACTTCCGCTTTATTTGTTTCGCTGAGCCTTTTTTTGATGTATCAGAAACCTGCACAAGAGACAATTCAACAAAAAATCGAACATATTCAGACCCGGTTTGTTTTCGAACAGAAAAGCCCTGTTGAAATTGTGGAAAAGAAGAAGCCTCAGCCCCAAAAAAAGCCTCAACCGATTCTGAAAAAAGAGCCATTGGATCTGACTAAAATACCGCCTGTTGAAAAGAAAGAGCCCAATGTATCCGAAGAGGTAGAGCCTGAAGTTCAAAATGAGGTAAAGAAACCGGTGCGCCGGGTTTACGGACTTAAAAAAGTTTACTCATCAGGAATAGGAACATCCAATGATGCTTCCAGTGCCATATTAGGGAAACAGGGGAATACTCTTAATACTACAATTGACACATTCAAAGTCACAGAGCAGGAGTTAAAGGGTGAGCTGGCATCTGTCACTTCGGTTACCACTCTTCCGCGGCTGAAATTTCATGTCAAACCCGAGTACACAAAGGAGATGTTGGAAAAACGCATAGAAGGTGTTGTGCGGGTCAAGGTACTCATCGATATCGATGGTAAAGTGAAAAAAGTGATAATCCTGGATGATCTTGGGTATGGTTCCAAAGAGAAAATTTATGAAGCCTGCATGAAGCTGGAGTTTGAACCAGCTTACCAGGGTGAGACTCCCATGGCATCCTGGCAAATGATCCGCTTCCGTTTCCAGATGGTACAAGGCTAAATGGAAAATAAGAAATACGAAATAGAAAAATCATAAATCGAAAATCATACCACTTTACTATTTTGTTCCAGTTAAAATCCAAATCTCAGGCACCAAATCCTAAAAAATCCCATTGATTAAATTCCAAACATTGAATTTCATTTCTGCTTCGAATTTCGTACTCCTGTTTCGGTTTGGAATTTAAAATTTCTTATTTTTCCTTTAATACTGTTTCCTTTTTTTGCACACTTGCTCCTTTTTCGTATTTCGATTTTTCTTCTTGCACGCTGCTTGCTCTATATCAGTTCAGAACAATTTGACTTCTGTTGCATCAAGTCTGAACTGGATACATACTTATGTGCAATGTCTTTTTGCTCATTCTGTTTGAATTTGTTATTGCAGTAAATTCCGAAGTAATTGACAGTCAGCCTTCCTTTCAGCAGGAGCCGCAACTTATACGATCGGTAAATGTCAGATATCCTTCATCGATTACCAGGCTAGGCATAACCGGCACTGTAGTTCTTGAGCTGCTGCTTAATGAGAGCGGAATGGTGGATTCGGTGAGTGTTATAAGCGGCTTGCATCCGGTTCTGGACTCCCAAGTGGTAAATGCAGTGCGTCAGTTTATTTTTACTCCTGCAATAATATCAGGAATACCGGTTCCGGTTATCATAAATTATCATTATAATATCACTACTGATGATCTTCTGAAGGCCTGTAATATTCAGGAATTCATCAATTTTGGCGGACGGGTGCTCGAACGTGGAACCAGACGTCCAGTACCTGATGTGGAGGTATTTGTCAGCTTTAATGACTCTCTGGCTGATTCTTCTATTCCCTTACCTCTCTCCTTATATTTAAAGCAGATTGGTCAGTTCAGCGGACAGCATTACCATAACAACTCCATCTTTACCTTCACTGATTCTTCTGGACGTTTCATTTTTAAGTCTCTTCCCAGGGTTCCTTTTAATCTTAAAATCATCGGTCAGGGTTATGAACCCTTTACCAGCGGTCCATTGATAGCTAACAGGAAAACCGTAAATAGGCTTTTTCGAATAAATAAGTCAAGCGATATTGAGAATGAGATTGTTGTATATGGAAAAGAAGAAAATAAGGAAATTTCCAAACGATCATTATCATCTGAACAGATAAACAGTATCGCTGGATTAAACGGAGATGCTCTGAAAGTGGTTCAGGTTTTTCCGGGAGTAGCCAGACCCTTATTTGGCAGTGGTTCAATAGGGGTCAGGGGGTCACCCAGTTGGGATTCCAGATTTTTCCTGGATGGGGTCCCCATACCTCAGCTTTACCATTTCGGTGGCATAAAGTCAATTTACAACTCTGAGGCGCTACATTCGATAGATCTGTTTCCTGGTGGTTTTGGTGTCAGTTACGGAAACTCTATCGCAGGGATAATTGCTCTTAACAGCAGAAATGCAGAAAGGGAAAGGGTAAAAGGTTATGCTGATATCAACTTGATGGATATCTGTTTATTTGTGGAAGGACCAGTAAACAATCGTACCGGCATTCTTGCATCGGTCAGAAGAAGCTATCTGGGCGATCTGCTGGGATTGGTAATAGATAAAATAGGTTCAGTCAATATCCCGGTAATGATTGCGCCGTATTATTATGATTATCTGGTGAGAGCAGATGTTGACCTTACCCCTTCTCAGAAACTTTTCTTTACCCTGTTTGGATCCAGAGATGCATTGGAACTGGTTGTGCCTTCAGCCAATCTGGGCAGTACCGAAGTAGATGCAATGGTAGACCGGGTCAGCAATTCCGATGCGTTCAATATGATCATGGCCTCTCATGAGTCCACTATCAGGGAAGGATGGGAGAACGGTCTGAGAACTGCTCTGATTCAGGGGATTGGAAGTGGTTTATTACTTGGTGTCTTGAAATGGAATTACAAATATTATGAATTTCTGCTCAGAGATGAATTGCGATATGCTTTTTCTCAAAAAATAAATGCCAGAGCAGGGTTTGATTTATGGTTAAAAAATTATCACCAGTATGCTATCTTTCCTACTGCAGAGCGAATTTTTTTCCGGGATACTACCAATCTTATTTCTGGTTTAGTCAGTCCTCATTTCCAGTTGGAGTACAGCCCGTTTCCTGCTTTGACTGTGAAATCCGGTTTACGTTACGATTATTATCCCGAAATAAAGCAGAATGCCAGTATCTTGCCTGAATTCTGGAATTATAGTTCCTTTAAAAACCGTACTGGCCTGAGGGCAGAACCTTCACTGAGATTCTCTGCCATTTACCAGATACGCAAAAAGCATCTTTTAACTGCTGCTCTTGGCACATACAACCAGACTCCACAACCTCTGGGCTTTGCCACTCATGATACTCTGGGAATACCAGGCTCTCCAGTAACAAAGGCTCGGCAGATCATGTTTGGTTATAATTGGCAGATTAGCGATATAATCTCTGCAGATCTGCAGCTATACTATAACCAGCAATGGGATCTTCTCATCTTTACCGGAATGGAAAAACTGTTGTCTCTGAATTCTCTGGGGCCTGTATTTGAAGGTGATGGGAGAGGAAAAATGTACGGTCTGGAACTGTTTATCCGTCATAACCAGGAAAAAAACTTTTCAGGCTGGATCTCTTATTCCTTATCTAAAAGTAAACGCTACAACAATAAGGAAGGTAAATATGTTCCTTACGACAACGATCAGACCCATAATTTGCAATGTGTTCTGAATTACCGATTTCCCCGGCGATGGCAAGCGGGGACCAGAGTAAGACTCATCTCAGGCAATCCCTACACACCTGTAGTGGATAGAACCTATGATGCTACAAACCGATATTATGTTCCTGTTTTTGGTGACAAAAACAGTATGCGTAACAGTCCTTTCTTTCAGCTCGATTTAAGGGTGGAGAAAGAGTTTGTATTCGATAACTGGCTGTTGACCGGATATCTCGATCTGCAGAATTTGTTATGGTTTCTTTATAAGAGCCCTGAAATCACAATCTACAATTATGATTATACCAGAAAAACTTCTCTCTCAGTTCCAATTATTCCATCTATTGGAGTTAAGGCTGAATTCTGATTTGTTTCAAAAAGGATGTTTTACGTATATGAGATGGCTGATAATAGTTGCAATACTGATGATACAGTGTGGTTATGAGTTTCCAACCGGGTATGAAACAATCGAGAATGACAAAGTAAGATCAGTTGTGATGGTTTATAACAATAAGCAGCTTGCAGAATGTGCACCATCGGATACTTTAGATATGTATGCTTATTTTGGTGGCGAAAAGATTAATTCGATAAGCTGGTCTTATTCTTTGGGATCGGAATCTGGGGATACTTTTCCACTGGAAAACATCATGTTATCCGGCAGTTACAAAGAATATATTTCTCAGAACACCGATTCGGTGAGTTTACGTCTTGTCATACCTGATTCCTTTATCAGAATAGTAATGACCGGAATAGAAAATGTGGAAGCTCTGGTTCCACCATTTTTGAAAAGTTCCTTTCCGCCCAATTTGCTAAAGAAAAAAACTGGTGAAGTTCTGGATATGTTGGAATTTCTTTCAACGCAACCTTCTGGCGGAGCGACTACCGCAGATTCACTGCTGCGGCTTCTAAGTGAAGATGAAACAATCGATATAAAGGAGCTGATGCCCAGAGTTCTTCAGATCTTCTCTGTTCCTCTGAATATTTTTGTACTCGTTAATGGAAAATATAAAGCCAAGTCCAATATCACTATCCGTTATAACAACAGGCTGCGTTATCTGGGTACATATATTACTGTAAACCGCAATCCTCAGATAAAGAATATTCGATTATACAAGGTGAGAGGTGAAAGAAACACATTCAATCCTGCTGAAAACCCATCTGCAATAGCGGCTTATTATGATTTAAAAAGTCTGGACTCCATCCATTATGAGAGCGGATACAGCTATTTTCTGGAAGTTATCCATCAAAGCAAACTGGTGGATACTGGTGTAAGTCTTCAGGGTGTATATGGCAATGAACATTATACCAGTGAATGGTTTATGCAGGATATCAGTTATCAAGGCTCAGAGTCTGATTTTCTGAGAATTGAAAAAAATTATACAATTTCTTCAGTGGTAAAGATTAAAATGCCAGCAAATCCAATTGGCCGTTCTTTCATTTTATGGTGTGTAGTGTACGATTATTATCTGGGAGAGCGATTACGACCGGTTGGTTTTGACATCATGTGCACCAGAAGTATTTTCATCAAACCTTAAAAAACAAACTTATTTGCCTTTTGATCTTCTGGAAACGAACTCAGGGCCTCCGCCAATTCCCATATCATTTCTGGAATCATCAATATCTTTATAACTTTCTCCCGGGTGACCTGCATTAATGCATGGAGAATAGCGGGAGAGTTGGTATTTGGACTGACTGGTTTTCCATATTGATTCAGGTAAAGTTTTGCCCTCGTAAATAACTTTTGCCAATGCAGTATCTTTTACTCTGGATTTAAGAGTGGGAATATTGTAATCCCTTTCGGCCGCCAGAGAATCAGAAACTGAACCGGCGAATATCGGATCAGTAAAAATGTTATTGAAGACATCTGCAGAATCCTTCCCCTTGTTAGCCTTCACTATCACTCCGAATTCTGGATCGCACTCCAGAAAATCACCATCATGATTTCCATAAAAGCAGTTGTATTCCAGATAAACTTTTGACATACCATCACACCAGAGTCCGTGGTTACGGTTGAATACGATGATATTATTGAAAAAATGAGGATTTGATCCAGAAACTAAAATACCGGATGCGAAATTACGTGCAATTACGCAATTGTAAACCGATGCTTTACTTTTATCGAAGCAGGAGATACCGATATGGTTGTATTCAAGTACCGATAGCCGAATCTGCGGATTGCTGGCCATGGCAGACACAGCGCTGTAAGCACCAACAATTTCTGCACCTGTCAATTCATTGGGTATCTCTTCATTTTTAAGAAAGACGATTCCGTACCAGCAATATTTGTCTTGAAAAAAATTCAGAGGTGAAAATGATATGAGCTGGTCTCTTCTTCCCAGACATAGCAATGCTCCTTCCACCTTGATAGACACAGTAGCGGAATCAATATGGTTCAACTGGTAGACGGTTGTATCTGGTAATGGTTGATTTCTAATAAGAATTTTTGTGCCAGGACTAATGGTGAGTTGAGCAGATGAGGTTATTAAAAGATCTCTTTCTACGATATAGGGGCCCTCCTCTGCGTTCCATTTCGTATCACTATCAATAATTCCACCTGCTATTTTTTCTGCCGATGAATAAAACGCAATCATCAGTATTGATATAATTGATTTATAACTTTTCATAGATTGATTTTTTCAGGAGGTTTCGTTTTAACCAATGCATTTAGTATAATTGTACATAACCTGAATCTTACAATTCAGGTATGATTTGTTTTTATAACAACCTAATTCTATTATTCTCATGGCTCTGTTGCAAGTGAAACAAGGCTTTTAGTAACTACCTTAATCGCTGACTAATCCGGAATGCACTGATATTTTTCCATAACAGTATCAAAGGAGTTTTATGACTTTCGTAGTAGCAGTATTTCTTTTCATCTCAGGAATAATCATGCTGTTTTCACCACGGAGAAACCAGAAACCAGGAACAAAACCCTTTGCTGTTCTGGTAATAGTCATTTCTGCAGCACTGGTAGTCTACAAATCCATGGTGGTAATTCCTGCAGGCCATGTAGGAGTGATCGATTTTTTTGGAACTGTCTCCAGGAAAATTCTTCGCCCCGGCATCAATCTGGTTAATCCTTTCGCCAATGTGATAAAGATGAGTGTAAAGACAAAAGAAGTTAAAGAGACGATCACTGTACCGACCCAAGAGGGTTTGTCTATAAATCTGGAGGTATCTCTTCTTTATCATCTCAATCCTGATTCAGCAGATGAAGTGTATAAAACAGTCGGTCCGATTTACGAAGAAGTTCTTATTTATCCTCAGTTCAGATCAGTCATTAGAACGGTTACTTCGGCTTATGAGGCTAAAGCTTTGTATACTTCGGTTCGTGAAAAACTCTCGGAAGGAATTTCTGATGAACTTAAAAAGCAGATCGGCCCTAGAGGTATTATGATCGAAAGTACCCCTCTGCGTAATATCCAGCTACCGGATAAGGTTGCTGAAGCAATCGAAGAGAAACTCAGAGCCGAGCAGGAGAGCCAGCGTATGCAGTTTGTTCTGGAAAAGGAGCGGCTTGAAGCAGAACGCAAGCGAATTGAGGCACAGGGTATCGCTGATTTCCAGAAAATTGTTGCAGAGGGTCTCAATAAGGATCTTTTGCAATGGAAAGGTATCGAAGCCACAGAAAAGCTGGCTACTTCCGCTAACACTAAAGTGGTGGTGGTGGGAGGCAAAGATGGATTACCCCTGATATTAAATCCGGAAAAATAGAGGCAAATCTTAAATTCTAAACAAATCCCAAATTACAATATCTAAATACTTAACAGGAACAGGAGTATAAAACCAAAAAATTCGAAACAGGACGAAGTCTCCATTCCTGTTCTTTTATTGATTGGATTTTGAATAATTGGTTATTAGTATTTGTTTAGAATTTGGTACTTGTGAATTGGAATCTATTTACGTGCCCTACTTCTATCTAATCTTGACCAGATCCTTTATTTAATTCAATTCAATTCTGTTTTTCCTCTGCGTTAAAATCCTCTCCTTCAAAAAAAGAGAATATAAATCGCAGAGCCCATCGATGTCGCAAATGTAAAAGCTTCGCGTTTTAAAGAGCACATCCGCTGCCCCTTAAGATGGGAGTAAATGTGATGACCAGATTATAGCTGATAGTCACCTGCTGATTCTGGCTGATATGAAATTTTCATAACTTTCCATTTCGCAGTTCCGGCTGGTACACTCCATTCAATGATATCCCCAACGCTATAACCAAGAAGAGCCGTGCCTATAGGAGCAAGAATAGAGACATTCCCTTTGTCAATATCTGCCTGATTAGGATAAACGATACGGTAAGTAGTTTCTTCGCCTGTGTCTATATCCAAAAGCTGGACTTCGGAATGCATAGTAATCACATCTGAAGGAATCACCTCAGATTTTACCACCTTTGCTTTATTCAGTTCGGCTTCCAGTATTTGAAGAGATTTTTCGTTTGTTTTCCTGGAATCACGAGATGATTGTATCAGTGCTCTGAGTTTGCGCATGTCATTTTCTGTAACATAGATGGGTTTGTCAGCCGACATGATTCATTCCTCCATATTGGGAAATTGGTTATTATGGCTCTTATTATCCTAAAAACCGCAACAGGTGACGATGAAGAACCTTAAGATATTGATGCAGGAAAGGCTTGAAGTCCTTGAAGGTTTTATCTACTGGTGATAAGACCGAAAGAACTGAAAGCCTTTATGCGCAATAGATTACGTGTTATTCGCGTCAATCTACTGCGGTTTTTAGGATTATAATGACTCTTCTTAGGATAAAATATCTCTCTGCTCTTCGTGCGTGCACAAATAATTAATTGCTGTTAATTTCATCTGTTTATTTCCGGTCGTGTTACAAATTTTATGTTTTCTTTTTTTGAATTCTCTTGAAAATTTATTCTGCTTGATCGAAGTAGCAACTAAAAGCCCTGAAGGCAGTAATATACTAACCAAAAATTTTAAACCTGAGCCCCTCAGTTTTGGCAGAGATGTTTATTCTTGTTTTTGATTGCGGCACAGATTGTGACTGATAAAATCTATCGTGCAAAAGCCTTGAGAGATGATCAATGGGTATATCTTCTTTTTGAATATAAGAGCAGATCGGATAAAAAAGTTCAAGTCCAACTATTGAATTAAATTGTCGAAATATGGCTACCCTGCGTAGTAGACTACTACGGTGAGACAACCCTTATTTCAGTAACAAACTTGCATCGAAAAACTTGTAGTAAGTTTAGTGCGAAGAGAAACCAATCGCTTTACTGGCGATGACGCTTGGTGCGACAATCCGCTTCCCATCGGTTAAATTAGTATAGGTCTGTCTTCCTGCATGATGAAATTGGACAAATATTTTTGCACCATACTTCTGTACTGTACCAGTCAAACAGCTGAATCCGCTATATAACTGTTACCTGGCTGGCTAAGGCTTTACCAACAGATATTCAACAGCGACAATTTCTATTATTATCAAGCCAATGCCTTCAGCAGCTCTCTCAGCATAGTAGGCTATCGGATGATCGGTCATTTCCTCTTCAGGACCGCACAGAATAGTGCCCATGGGAGGCATAGCCACATGGTCTTTATAGTGACTGATCCGATTTTTACTATAGATAACAACAACTGGTATTTTGCCATAGAAGTTCCTTTGTATAGGGATTAAGGACTCTTCTTTTTTTCTGCGAGCGATAATTGTTCCAAGGAATTTCTGAGAGTGGGAATAAATTTTGTGGAACTGAAAATTCAGGGCAACCATTAAGGGTTGCCCTAACAAAAAATAATCTACAATCTTCTTAATACTACTGTTACTTCACCGCTGAGTTCACCTTTTGTAGCAAAAACAATCCCTTCCGGTTCATCGTAACGGAACGAACTTACAAATGACAGTTCGGGTATTTCAGAAATCATTTTCCAGAAACTCTCCTCTGACCAGGAGTACATGTTGTATTCGTCGATAAGTGGATTGCTGCACTGGGCTACCCCTTCTGTATGTACAGTTCTTCGTACTCTTTCCAGATTCAATTCGGGTTCGGTAGAGAGCACCTCATATTTGAGCCAGGCTTTACCCTGGGGATAAACTCCGAAAGGCCCCCATTCTCCCACTAACCAGGGGTATTCGGTATACATATCCATTTCATGAAAAAAAACAGTGAGTAAAATGAGTCCCTGAGAAGAAGTATGTTTTACAACAGATCTCAAAAATTTCTGAAATGTTTTCTTGTCTGGAATAATGCCGCAGGTTCCCGCCAGTTCAAAGGAAACCTCAAAGGGGCCTTTTTTAAACTGCAAATCACTCATGTCTCCAACAATAAGTTCAATAGCCTTGTCAGCACATTTTTCCTGAGCATTAGCAATCATCTCTTCACTGATATCATTACCGGCAACTAATACACCTTTGTCTGCAAAAAGCGATAACCAGGTGGCTGGTCCACAGGCCGGATCCATAACCGAGCGGGGAGCTCTGCCTAACTGATCACAGATATGTTTGTAGATTGATTCAAATGTATACTGGTCAGGTGTCCTTACCTGATCATAAATTTCCGGAAAATCATACAACGAAAACGTCTCCATAACCTCTCTCTTTGAATAAACTTCCAGCCTTTGAAAGCCATACAACCAGAAGCAAACTCTTCAGAAGAATCACTTCCGTTGAATCACTTTCAGTAAGTCTGATTCATTGATTTGTAGATGTATTTTTTTGAATTTTGATTTGAACTTTTTCTGAAGGTACAATCTGTAAGCATATTTTTCTACATAAAATGTCTTGTTTTTAAAATAATAGTTCTTTTTTGGATAATGCAAGAGCCAGATACCCTATAAGGAATCTGGTAGAAATGAATATGTCTGGAAGCAATCCTATTTCGAAAGAATCTCAGTTGTTTTAACCTAATTTCCGCAGTTGGGGTGGATGTAGTCGAGTATCATATTGAATTGATAAGACTTGAAGGTGTTGAATGCTTTATCGACAAGGTGATAAAGTCGAAATACCTGATTAGCTTAGCAATCAATAGGTTACGCGAATGCGCCACATCCAACTGCAGAATTTAGATTCATCTGTATTGCAGGAAGCATCTTCTGTGGTTACAAAGATTAGGCGTGATACCTTCTTTTTTTATAAGTCTCTTTTGATATCGGAAATCATTTTTTGAATATCAAAATAGATTTTGGGGATAATAATCACTTCTGTCCCTCCGGCTATTAAGGAAATATGGCCACAATCCCATCACCTCCAGCGCAAACAGAAGACAGGAAACAGCAATTATCATGAGGTGTCCTTTTTGCAGATTAATCAAAGCAGAAATAATATCTA
>CAYYNL010000042.1:0-28410 GCA_964472925.1 uncultured Fibrobacter sp.
TTTTTTCGGAATAACCCTATAAGCTAATAAAAACTTATTCGCCTGGATTATACCTCTTACATTCTTCTTTGCCTTCCATCGGACATTTTCTATGCGGAGGGGCGTTATGAGGTTTGCCTTTATCTGCATTCATCGGGAATTTCCTGAATTCGCCTGTTTCACTATTGACAATTTTGGCAAACTGTTCTTTACTCAGCACTGCTTTAACTTTCAGAAGATGATCATTGTGCTGCTTTGCCAATTGTTTATGAATATCTCCCAGTTCGGCGGCATAAAGATCAAGCTGTGAAGTCGAAGGGTTTTCCTTTAACAATTCATCCCGGATTTTCATGCGTATATTACGGGACGCTTCAAAATTTGCCTTTCTGACAGCCATAATTTCCTGGTGCAGCTCTTTAAGCTTTACCTTCTGATCTTCAGTCAATTCCAGTTCAGCATAAAAGTGTTCCTTTTTGGGGCAGTCCCTTTCTTCTGCCTGCGTATGCGATACTAATGGCACCAGAAGCATAGTACAAGCACAGAGTGTTTTGACTATCCCTGATTTTTTCATAAAAACTCCCTTCAAAAAGCCACAAAAAGATTATTTTTAGTCAAAATATGTATACATTTGAATCTGCTGCTCAAGATCATCACCGTTGAGATACTCCTGAATTATCTGTATTTCAGCAGTCAGTTCCGGCTGAGAAGAACTTGTATTTACCTGCCATAATTTTGGAGTTATCAGGAAAGCAGAAATCAGTACCGTAGCTACAGTTCCTGAAATGCTGAACCTCTTGATTAATGTTTTACGTTTAATTTTTTTACAGATTATACCATACTGTCCCTTAGGCAAATCCGGACAGGATGCCAATTCCTTATAGAAAAGATCTTCACTGTTCATGCGACGGCCTCCTTTCCGATATATGTTTCAGAAAACCGGTTTCTGATTGTCTCTTTTAATCGGTGCAGACGAGTTCTGAGTGTTCCAGCAGAAATTCCACAAATTTGGGATATTTCTTCAAAGGACAAACCATCGATTTCTCTGGTAACAAGCAAAAAGCGGTCTTCCATAGTTAGATCTGAAAGAATTCGGTTTATTATCTGCTTATTCTGATACAGATCTGCATGAGAGCTGACAGTTATCTGATCCTCAAAGGGATCATTAAATTTGGCTTTCCGGTTTTTTCTATAGCTCATCAAAACTGCGTTGTGAGCAATTCGGTAGATCCAGGTAGAAAAGGATGAATCTCCTTTAAATTTTCTTAAGGCTCCATGAACTCTGATAAAGGTATCCTGCAAAAGCTCGGTAGCCAGTTGTTGTTCACCGGTCATTCTTAAAATCAATCTCCATACAAATGGGGCGTAATGATCATAAAGAGCCCTGAAGGCTTTGCTATCACCCTTAATTGCTTTATTTAGAGTTTTAGAATCCAGCTCCTCCATTTTCCCTCTGCTCCTGTTTAATTTGATTCAGTGAAATCCGAAATGTTACAGTTGGCAATCCGATTATCGATTCTTATAAACGGAAAAAAACTGAGTGTATGTGTTTCGTTCCGGTAACAGCAAAAATTAACTTCCAGGTACAAAAAGGGTTTGATAAAATGGGGCCAGCTTGTATTTTTGAGTTTCATTTTGAGAAAAGGAAGAAATATGACTGAAAAAACTCTACCGATACTAATTGGCAGCGATCATGCCGGCTTTGAAATGAAAGAATTTATAAAACAGTACCTTTCTCAAAAAAACATTCCCTATGAAGAGGCTGGTACTGCTCAATATGATGAAACAGATGACTATCCGCTTATTGCATTCAAACTGGCCCACAAGATTTCATCTGGAGAATTCCACCGCGGTATACTTCTTTGCGGCACAGGAATAGGTGCATCCATAGCGGCTAACCGGGTTAAAGGCGTAAGAGCAGCACTGTGTTCCACTCCCGAAACCGCCAGAATGTCACGGCTGCACAACGATTCCAATGTGCTGGTACTGGGAGGTAGAATTACCAGCCGAGAAATGGTTCCCCAAATAATCAATGCCTGGCTTGAAGCTTCATTCGAAGGTGGAAGGCATCAGAGACGAATCGAGATGCTCGATTCATTTCAATAAGAAGAACCTGCGCCACTCTCAGTATTTCAGATAATAAGTTACATGACTGATTCTTGCGGGAAATATTACCGCCAATCAACTTGAAGTAAGGTTTTTTATGACAATAGAAATATCAGAACTGGAAAACAAAACTAAAAAAAGAGCTTCATGGGATGAATATTTCATGAAAATAGCCATTCAGGCAGCTACCCGTTCCACTTGCGACCGCAAGCATGTCGGTGCAGTAATTGTAAAAGATAAAACTATTCTTTCTACAGGCTACAATGGAAGTATCCGTGGACTGCCCCATTGTGATGACATCGGTCATATAATGGAAAACGGACACTGCATTGCCACTGTGCACGCAGAGGCAAATGCAATAATTCAGGCTGCAAAAAATGGAACCGCTATCGATGGTGCTGATATTTACGTGACCGCCTCTCCATGCTGGAATTGCTTTAAACTGATTGCCAACAGTGGAATTAAAAGAATCTGCTATCTGGAATTTTACCGTGATGAGCGAATCCTTGCTACCGCAAAACAGGCAGGTATTGTATTGGAGCAGATTACTTTAGTCTGATTTTCATTTATTTTGTTTTTGCCTTTTTCCCCAGAAAAAAAATCTGCATTTTTCTGGCATCTCAATTGTTGTTTTTTTCCTGACATGGATCAGTTAATCAGGAAACCAACCGTGCTTGTGGGGACTTCTGGCTGGAGCTATAAGCATTGGAAAGGCATTTTTTATCCACAGGACCTGCCTCAGAAAAATTGGTTTCAATATTTTAGTGGAAAATTTGATACTGTTGAGATCAATGCATCCTTTTACCGGATTCCGATACTGAAAACAGTCCAGGGTTGGTATGAGCGTTCACCGGAAAATTTTAAATTTTCCGTAAAAATGAGTAGACTGGTTTCTCACAGAAAAAAGCTGAAAAACTGCGCCGATGAATTGCAATGGTTTTTTTCGGTTTTTGAACCACTCTACTCCAAAATCGCAGTGATATTGGTTCAACTTCCACCTCTTTTAAAGTTTGATCCTGCCCGAATAAGCGAATTCTCCAGCCTTCTTCCCACAAGATACAGGTTCGCATTTGAATTCAGAAATCCAGATTGGTACAGGGAAGAAACCTATGAAATACTTTCCAGCTATGGCCATATTTTCTGTATCCACGATATGGCGGATATAGCCACCGAAAAAATAGTTACCAGCGACTCTATCTATATCCGTTTCCATGGATTTGATTCTATGTACGGAGGAGATTATCCTGAAACTCATCTTCAGCAATGGGCTAAATGGATAAAAACACAATTTCTGGAAAACCGGTCAGTTTATGCCTATTTCAATAATGATATAGGAGGTTATGCAGTCAAAAACTGTTTGAGTTTGCGTAATATGCTTTAACCTAAAAACCGCAGTAGGTGACGATGAAGAACCGTAAGATATTGATGCAGAAAGGCTTGAAGTCCTTGAAGGTTTTATCTTCTGGTGATAAGACCGAAAGTACCCTTTATGCGCAATAGATTACGTATTATCCGCGTCAATCTACTACGGTTTTTAGGTTTAAGGATTTCTCACCCTTCCGGGCCCAGAAGGGTGGCTATAAGCCCAGGCGCGTAGGCCGGGGCTTAAAAAAAAGGTTAAATTTGCGGAATTCAGGTGTTTATTCTGGAGAATTCGAGTTTAAATCTGACGCGATAGCAACTGAAGGCGTCTTATGCGCTCCTGCATGGGTGGATGAGTACTGAAAAGACCTGAAAAACCACCCCGAAATGGGTTCACTATAAAAAGATGAGCTGTTGAAGGATTTCCACCGTGCATAGGAATCATTTCTGAGGCTCGTTGGAGTTTGTTCAAAGCACTTGCCAAGGCCAGTGGGTTGCGACACATTCTGGCCCCTGCTTCATCAGCTGCATATTCCCGGGAACGGGATATTGCCAGTTGAATAAGCATTGCGGCGATGGGTGCAAGTATTGCCATAAATAAAGCCCCTATTCCACCGCCTCTGTTATCGTCATCATTTCTTAACCCGCCAAACATCGCCCCCCATTGAATCATATTTGCTATCCAGGTGATAGCGCCGGCAATAATAGCGGCTATTGTACTGGTAAGGGTGTCACGGTTATGTACATGAGCTAATTCGTGAGCCATAACCCCCTCAAGTTCGTGCTCATCCAGAATACGTAATATTCCGGTTGTTGCCGCTACAGATGCATGAGAAGGACTCCTGCCAGTAGCAAAAGCATTGGGGGAATCACTGTTAATCAGATAAACTTTTGGCATGGGCATCTGATTTCTTTGGGCCAGACGCTCTACTATGGAGTAAAGTACTGGCACATCAGTAGGACCCGCCTCTTTTGCCCGATACATGGAAAGTACAATCTTGTCTGAGAACCAGTAGCTGCCAAAATTCATTATTGCGGCAATTATCAGTGCCATCAAAGCTCCCTGAGAGCCGCCCAGATAATCACCCAGTAATACCAGCAGAACACTCAGAGTCGCCAATAAAAGGGTGGTTTTTAAGGTATTCATTATTTCCTCTCCTTAGGATTGCAGTGCATTTAAATCGGTAATCTGTTGTATTGTACAAGTAAATACGGTTTCAAATAAGTTATATTGTTGTTCAGCGCGTTAGCTGTGCTAAAGTTGCCATTAATTACAGGGAAAATTCAATTTTAAGGAAACAGCTGCAATTAATGCAATTAATTTAAAATCATCTCGAATTTGATAAATTCTTTCACTATTTTTTATGATTGCCAATAAACCTCTTAAGGATGCTTATGTCAAAAAGGATTGAAGAATTAAAACTGCGTTGTATCTATCCACATTTTCAGAAATTTCTTCAAGGACACCAGGAGCTTGATGCCCATTTAAAAAAATATCTGGTAGGTAATTACACTATGCCCCCCTCTCTGGCTCTTCCGATTATTGCAGCCCTTACTCCACCAGAGGTGGAATTCAACCTTACCGATGACAATATCCACCAGCCATTGGATTACGATGAAAAAGTAGATCTGGTGGCGATCAGTTTTTTTACGCCTCAAGCTCAGCGTGCCTATACGATTGCTGATGAATATCGTAAGAGAAAAACTAAGGTTATTCTTGGGGGAATCCACCCCACATCCATTCCTCAGGAGGCACTTCAACATGCAGATACTATTTGCATTGGTGAAGTAGAGCCGGTATGGCATCAGATACTGGAGGATTGTGCAAAAGGAGAGCTTAAAAGGATTTATCAGGCGACCGAAGATTATTCGCTTGCTGATTTCCCTATACCTAAACGGGATATTTTCCCCAGAGATGTCTACAAATGGGATGCTCATATAGTGCTGACAACCCGGGGCTGCAGTGTTAAATGTGGAGGTTGTCCAATACCCAATAAAGAGGGTACCCACGTTCGGCTACGCCCGGTGAATAATATCATCGAAGATATCAGGAGCATGCCTTATAAGGAGTTTTATTTTGCAGATGACACCGTAATGCTTCCTGGTAAAAAATACACCAATTTTCTCCTTAAAATTATGGAGAAAACAGAGGAACTGGATGTAAACATCTTTCTGGCTTCGACCATGATGATGAATCATGATCCGGATTTTTATCGTAAACTTAAAAAAGGTGGCGTCTGCTCAATGTATACCATTTTTGGTTTTGACCGGATTTCCAGAAGACTTCTAAGCTCCGATTGTACTGCTGATGAGTGGCAGAAAGGAATTGATCTGGTAAGGATGAATGAAGATGCAGGTATACACTTTTTTGCTTCCTTCGGGATAGGATTTGACGAGCAGGATAAGGGCGTCTTTGATCGTATACTTAAATTCAGTGAAGAAAGTGGGATTGATCTGGCAGAATTCTATATCATCACTCCTTTTCCTGGTACGCCACTTGGGGAGCAGATGACACGGGAGAACAGAATTCTTCACAGAAACTACTCAGTCTGGAATCATGGCAACATTGTATTCAAACCTAAAAACTTTACAGAAAAAGAACTCATGGATGGATTTTATTATTTGTGGAAATCATTTTACAAAAACAAAGAACATAAAGATACACTCCGATCTTTCACCATCAATCAGACCGCTTTAGCAGATAGCAAGCAAGGTAATCATGAATCTCAGTAAATTTATCCAATCACCTGATCTGCTTAACAACATATTAGGTAAGACCACATCTGAACTCAAATCCGCAGTACTGGAAAAAGGAAATCTCTGGTATAAGAAGAACCCTGAAGAATCCAGGCTTATAGAGAATAATCTTAATTTGCTGGGTTTTCCAGTTACTCCACAGCTAATTGATGATATCCGGTACCATGTGATACTTCACTACTACGAAAAGCTGCTTCCACTGAGCGGCGGTCCGGATTTTTACTTCAATTTTCTTAAAAATCAGATAAACTGTGAGAACGCCTGTGATAAACTGAAAAACTCAATAGATGCAGGTAAAGGAGTACTACTGGCTATAGCTCATTTTGGTGCGATCGAATTTCTTGCACCTGTACTTGCTACTTCAAAGTTTCCTTTGAATGTAGTATTGAGGTTCTCAACAGAACAGTTCTCCAGAATTGCCCATGAACGAGCTCAGGCACTGGAAAAAAGCGGGCGTTTTGGACCAATCCGTTTTATTGAAATTGGCAGACCAGGAACATCTGCTGCACTGGAAATGGCTGCTGCCTTACGAAAAAAAGAGATACTGGTTTCGGTATTCGATGAAAAAACCGATTATTCCAAGCCTGTGACACTCTTTGGAAAAAAAGTCTATGGTGGTGCCGGTCTGGACAAGCTGCTTTACTTTACTAACTCACCTGTTGATTGCTTTACAGCTTTTATGTTGAGGGAGAATGATGATCGCTATCAGCTTCAAATTAATTCTGTAGATCCCTCAAAAAGCAACGTTATACAACAAATGTATGACCAACTTCAGGAGATGGTGAAAAGTCACCTGGAACAATGGTACTTTGTTCATGAGGAGATCCCATTTGTTGAATAATTGTCAGGGGTAAGATCCCCTGGCAATGCATGTTTGGTGCGCAAATACAATTAATCAGCCTTTCCTTTTTGTTACTCAGAAAAAATTAACTTCTATTCTTATGAATAATAAACGATTTCCTCTGATTTCTATGAATAAGGTATCCATTCGCCTCTGGGATAAAATCGTTTTTAATGAAATTTCCTGGAGTATCTATCCGGATCAGTTCTGGGCTGTTTGTGGCAATACCGGTTCCGGAAAAACGGTATTAGCCAGAGCTCTGTGTGGAGATTTTCCTTTGGTTTCCGGTGAAATAGTTTATAACTTCAAGCAAAGCAGTAATCCGTTTTTGGCTGATGAGCCACAGACCAGAATCGGATATGTGGGATTTGATATGAACCGGCAGATGAAATCGGATCAAAACCGTTTTGTGCAGTCCAGGTACTGGAGTAATGATGAATCACTGAGTGTAAGAGAGTATCTCAGCAAGGAACGGGTCTATGAGATTAATCCCTTTCAGATAATTAAAAATCAACCAGCAGAAACTACTTCCTATAAAAAGCAGCAGAAGAAACTCTTGCAAATGTTTCAGATTGAAGATCTTTTGGACAGAGAAATTGACATGCTTTCAAATGGAGAATGCAGAAAAGTGGCTATGGTGCATCAACTGTTAAAAAATCCGGCGCTGCTGATTTTAGATAATCCATTTCAGGGACTTGATTTTAGTTACAGAGATCTTCTCCGCAACAGCATAATACCTTCGCTTATTCGTCAAGGGATAAACTGCATGCTTATTACCAGCGATAAAAACGAAATACCCCAAAATGTAACTCATCTTCTGGAAATCGACGCATTTAAAATAACCTCCTCAGGTCCTTTTAAACACGCTAGGGTAAGAGCAAAAGAAATGAAGTCTCTTCCGGGAAATTTATCTATGAAAAAGAGTACGGCTGAATCAATAGCTGCTCTTTTTAGTGAACGGTTTAAGAGCCATGAGATTCTGGTGCGTATGTCGCATGTGAATGTTAAATCCGGCAGGAAGACTATTCTGAAAGATGTCTGCTGGACAATTAAAAAAGGAGAGCACTGGGCAGTAACAGGACCCAATGGATCCGGGAAAACAACTCTATTGAGTCTTATCCTGGGTGATCATCCACAGATGTATGCAAATGATATCGAGGTTTTTGGGGTACACTGGGGACAGGGTTCAAATATTTGGAGTATCAAAAAAAGAATCGGATGGATGGCTCCGGAGCTTCAGGTGTGTTATCCACAGGAAAGTAGCGGACTGGATGTAGTGCTCTCAGGATATTCCGATTCGATTGGGTTATTCTGTAACCCTTCAAAGCAGAAAAGATGCAAAGTGGAAAAGCTCTTTAATGCTTTTGGGATTTCTGCACTCAAAGAAGTCCCATTCGGTTCGATGTCGGAAGGAAATCAGAGACTGCTGCTTCTTTTGAGGGCAATTGTTAAGGGCCCCGAACTACTCATTCTGGATGAGCCATGCCAGGGGCTGCCACCGGATTCACGTCAACTGGTGATTACTGCTGTCGATACACTGGCATATCAATGCAATACTGCCATCGTTTTTGTAACCCATCAGCCTAACGAACTCCCTTCATGCATCAACAGGAAATTGACCCTTGCCTGACAAGAAATTCCAAATGTTAAGAGAGCCGTGTGAAGTAAAAAACTCCTTGAAGTTTTTGAACTAATTACAGGTAAGTGTAATTATTTGCACCTCGATAACAGTTATTCGATATTTATTCTACATCAAGTGTCTGAGAGCCCATACCAGCCTGGGAAATCTCCCCAGGCTTGCCCTGAATATTTTGGACATGGTGAGTTCTTCGCGTGGTATTGATAAAAGCAGCCGTGTTCCGTTATTGTAATCTTCATCAGGAACAGCCAGAAGGGAGTTTTTTACTCTGGCTAATTTAAAGTGCCGGTTTCCCCTTCTTTTGAACCATTCGTTCTGATATTCATTGCATATAGAAAGAAGTTGTTTGTTTGTTTCTGTACCGATCATCCTTAAGGCTGCATCGCCAGCCAACCCCCCACAAAGGAGAGCTTCTGAGATTCCAGCCCTGGAAATGGGATTCACAGTATTTGCGGCATCTCCTGTTTTTATGAATCCGGGAATTGCAATGGGTACTTTTTTAAAGCCGCATGGGATAGCACCTGCAAAGCGATGGACAATTTTAACTGATGGGAAGTGTCTGGAAAGGAAAGTATTCAGCAGTTCTCTAAGGTTTGCATGAGTGACAGAGTGTCTCCCTAAGACTATACCGATATTTGCGGCGTTTTCGCCTCTTGGAAAAACCCAAGCATATCCACCTGGGGCAAGTTCTTTACCTGCGTAGATATGGATATGATCCTTCTCGATATCGATGTTTTCCACCCAGGCAAAGTATGATGGTTCCAAATCGCCTGGTTTGCTATTAATATTTTCTTCTTTGCCAAAACAGCAGAGTGGTCCTGAAGCATCGATAATGACCCGGGCTGTGCTTTTCTGACCATTTTCGAAAATAACTGTTCTTAAGCCTTTAACCGGTGGCTGGATCCGTAAAACTCTGTGGTTGAAAAGGCATTGTATTCCGGAAGATTCCAGTTGAGATGCCATATCTTTTTGCATCAGGGCGCGGTTTATAATGTAGCCGCCATTTTTATCTTTATAGGAGATAACAGTACCATCGGGCGCATGGAAACGGGCATACATTATTTCCTGACGAATCCAGGATTTTCTGACAGAAACAGATCCTTCAAAGCCTAGCTTCCCTACCCCTTCGGCGCAGGCAATGGGATGATCCCAGGGGGTAGTTTTATCTACTAACAGAACATTTTTAACAAATCCTGCATTAATTATGTGCATTCCGGCATTAAGCCCGGCAGGTCCGGCACCGATGATTATTATATCGTAGAACTCTCTTAATTCATGCACAAAAAAAGCTGCCTTGAGAAATTTTATTTCAGTTGAGCATGTAATATATAAAAAAAGATATCTGTATCCAATTACCAAATTGGCAGTGTTTTGTGCAGGGAAGTTAGGGAGTATGTTACCTGGATTGATGGCTTAAATTATATTAGACAAGTTTAAATTTGGATTACTAATTTCCGAAATCATAAATTCTGAAATCTTTAATCTCAAATTCCGTTCCGCGCCCTTAGCTCAATGGATAGAGCATCTGGCTTCGGACCAGAGGGTTGGGGGTTCGACTCCCTCAGGGCGTGCTTTTAAAAGCCTCTGAAATTGCTCAATTTTTTTTGTAAATAGGGCATTTTCAGGGTTTTTTTTGTTTTGTACCAGTAAGCCTGCTTTTACTATATACTATTACCCTTTATTTTCATCTATTTGTAAAGGTCCTGTAAATTTTATTTCAAACTTAATACAGGAAAAGACTTCTCCCATGTAGTCAATTGTATCCACTGTTTGGTAATCTGCATTGCACCGAATATCGCTGCTCCATCTCACTTTTGATCTGGTACCGATCGATAATATGGTTTATCAACACCTTTCTCAGAGCATAGCGGTATGAATCACCGCAAAATCCGATATCTGCTCCCGTAATGTACAGCCGTCGACTTTTTGGTAATATTGTGAGTAAATCTTCCATTCCATCGGCCATTCCTTCCATATTGTGAACATTTCCCGAAGGTAACGGCCATATCAAACACATTGGAAGTCCAGCTAATTTTGCACCCCCACAAAAATGAAATGATTTAGTGTTACCTATATTTACTAAACATCAAACAAGGTTATTTATTGCTGTCAGATACCGAGTAATTGCGATTAACTCATCACAAGGCACAAAATCATTTTGGGCTGTTTTCTCTGGCCAATATTGTACTGTTGGATGTATTTTGCATCTTTAAATTGAGTAATTTTAGCTAAAGATAATTGGAGTATCTGAATGGACAGTTCCGAAATCATAAAAATGATTCAAAAGGATGCCGCAGCTCTTAAGAATGAGTTCAAAGAAACTGCAGCCCTGTTTCTGGATCCCCGGCACTGCCAGTTTGAAGATTTCAGCGGTAATCTCTTAAATCTGTGGGTAATATTAAAAAAAGAGGAATATCTGATTACATTTGATGAAAAAAGCAGCCGTTATGGTCTGGCATTCAAAAACATTTTTAATCGCCTGGTTTTTTTGGGAAACTACAAATCTCTCCAGGATACCTACGAAAATCTGATCAGCCGCGACTAATGATACCACGGACACTTCGGAAACTCAAACACATTTTAATATTTTCAAGGACAAGAACGAAATATCCTGATAAATCTTTTTTTTGCACGGCCACCTTTGTAACAGAAAAAGGCAGCCTTTGAAAGGAACCTGATCAGATGCCACAGTCTAAACGTCCTCCAAAGAAATCACTCGAAAAATCTCATAAATGCCCCAGATGTACTTCAAGAGGATATAAGGAAGCTCAAAAATTGAATCTTCTGGAAAAAATCCAATTTTTAGGATGTAAAGTTTATGTATGCCTTAAATGTGGTAAAAAGTTTGCTTAATCCAATCCCTTCGCAAGGACACTTCGGGTTAGCTAACTCGACCACAGTGCAACCGTAATGAGCTGTATTGAGAACTTTACACTTTCATTGCGAACCTGGAATATTAATGGAATTTTTTTTCCCACTGGTTGTCCTATGCACATAGATTTGCTATAGTTTACTAAAATTTTTATTATTCCATATTTTTAATTGTTATATACACATCTATCATCATTCAAGATAAAGAGTCTTCAGAAAAGGTCAAAGAGTCTTCTCGGAGGTTTGAAATGCAGTTTAAGAGTGTCCCAAGGGATTGAGCCCGGAATATGTGATCACGGTATTGTGACGCACCTGGCATCCCTTTAATATACCAAGCGATATGCCTTTTCATCTCTTTTAAGGCACAGTACTCACCATATTCTCTGGAGAATTCCAGCAAATGCCTTATAGCCATATCCAGTTTCTCCTGAACAGAGATAGCTGAGACACTCTTGCCCGTAAAAACGCTCTTAATCTGGGAAAAAATCCAGGGATTTCCATACGCTCCCCTTCCAACCATCACTGAATCGCATCCGGTTTCTCTAACCATTTTTAGTGCATCGGAAGGAGTATTGATATCCCCATTTCCGATTACCGGAATCGAAACCGTTTTTTTTACCTCTGCAATCCTTTCCCAGAAAGAGTGCCCCGAAAATCCCATAGTCTGTGATCTGGGATGAACAGTCAGGGCTGCGGCTCCGCAATCCTGAGCGATTCTGGCGAATTCTGTGTCCACCCATTGGTACTTTTGCCAACCGGAACGAATCTTGACTGTTACAGGAATGGAGAGCTCCTTTTTCATTGCTTTGAGAATTTTCTGGAAAAGAGATGCATTCTGCAATAGGGCAGATCCGCCGTTTTTCTTTACTACTTTGGGCACAGGACATCCTGAGTTCAAATCAATAAAATCAGGTCTAATATGTTTCTGTACAAATGCTGCAGCTCTTGCCATATGATCCGGATCAGAACCGAAAAGCTGAATACCTATGGGGCGTTCATACTCACTGAACTTCATTAGATCCATTGTAGCTTTGGCTCCGTAAAAGAGCCCTTCTGCACTTACCATTTCAGAAACAACAATATCCGCGCCCTGTTCTTTGCAAATGGAACGGAATACTTTTTCCGTTATCCCTGCCATGGGCGCAAGTATTACTTTATTATTCAGAAAATCCATAGACTGGAAAATAATCTATAAGTATAATTTTATCAAAATACGATCATATCTGGAATTCTTCCGGGAGTAAGCAAAAATAATACTATCCCCATGAGAGAATCAGTCATGAAAAGTTATCAGCAGATTCAGTTTGATAGTTCACCAGCCATGCTTGCTGCCTGGCCGGGAATGGGCAATGTCGGACTCATTACGGTTGATTACCTGCGACGCAAACTAAATGCAAAAGCGTTTGCAGAGATCGATATGAGCCCGTTTTTTATTCCCGATTCAATTCTGGTAAAAAACGGTATCGCCGATTTTCCAGAAATCCCCAGCAGCATTTTTTATTACACCCATAACCCGAATCTGATCATTTTCCAAAGCAATGCACAGATTAATGGTCGAGAGGGTATCATGATAATCAAAATGATTCTCAATGTAATTCTTCAGTTTAACACCAGCCAGATTTTTACCTTTGCAGCATTTGCCCAGCCCACTTCACATCGTAGCCAGTCACAAATTCTGGTTGGATGCAATTCATCATCAATGCTGGAGAAGATGACCAAGTTAGGCTTAAATCCCATGCCCGATGGCTATATAGCGGGTCAGAACGGCTTACTTCTGGGTGTAGCGGCATCACACAAAATTGACTCTGCCTGCCTTCTGGGCACCATTCCCGGTTATGCCCTGAATCTTGATTATCCTAAAGCTTCACTTGAGCAGGTCAGATCCATTTGTAACATTCTTAAATTCAATGTCGAACTCTCCGATCTTGAGGAAAGCGTACATCTGATGGAGCATCAGTATGAACTGATTGAGGAAAGGATAAAGGACTACATTCCTTCTATCAACAAAGAAGAAAATGAAGAGATTTCCGAGATCGAAGATGAAAATGTGCCTCATTATATAATGGAGAAAATAGAGAAGATGTTTCAGCAGGCAATAAAGGATAAAAGCCTAGCATCACAACTGAAAAAAGAACTGGACCGATGGAATCTATACGAATTGTATGAAAACCGGTTCTTGGATCTTTTCGAGTAATCAGTAACTACATAGAGTCAAGTACTACCGCCACAGCAGCAAAGCCGCGAAAGCAAGAAGGCACGATAGTGCCTTTACGAGACATCTACCTCCACTGGCTTAGCCAGCTGGTTTCCTGAAAGCCAGAAATGAAATCAGCAGATCGTTTCTATCGGGACCTTACCTTTTAGATCTACTACCTGACTTGATATAAAGTTTTCCGGATCAGGAACTGTATCTACACAACTGAGTGGAAGACTGTTTGCATGTTTGGCTAAAAACTGCTGACCGTAATTGTTCCAGACTTTGTCAAAAGAAGTAATATGACGTCTTTTCAATACTATTTCTGTTGTAACAATTAAGCGGTAATCACGGTTAATCTGCATGCAAAAATCAAGATCATAAAAACAGTTGCCCTGAAAACACTGCTGATCAAAGGCTGCCTTCTGTAGAACCGGTCTCTTTATTGCCATAAATATTCCATCTATTGCCACAACCGGAAAATCGCCTTTTTCCTGAGAGAAAACCACCGCGAAGAAATCACCGTTTTCCAGATGATGAACCACCCGTCCTTTAATAAAGGGTCTGCCTGCAGCGGTCCAGGAATACTTTTCTGCAAAAAGGTATTGTGTTCCAGCTACACCGATTGCACCCAACCAGGGGTCGGCAGCAAATTTTTTCTCCAGAACCATTCCCCAGCCCGGCTTCATGAAAAGTACGTCCTCAGGAATAAATACCAGGATATCACCAGTTGCATGTTCTATTCCCTGATTATACGCCTCTGCCAGTCCGATTCCGCTGCTCCCATCGACCATAATGAATTGATGATCTACACCAATGGTTTTAGCAATATTTCTCTCCTGAATAGTTTTTTCAGCAGGTCTGGCCCAGCAGGTAATCACGCTAATCATAGTATCCTCATAGTTTTGATAAGAGAGTTCCCGTGTTGGGAGTAAATTATAATAATTGTTATTATTTTTGCCTATACTATTCTTTTGATTTTCTGGAACCCACTTCCAGCCCTTTTTTAATCACCTCAGATCCGAATCTGGCATTAATTTTATCCACCGCGCGTTCACAGGTTTCCAGTGGATCACTATAGTCTGGCGCAGCAAAAAGATTGAGCTGAATCTGCTGATCTAATCCGGTAACACCTACCCCGATGAGCCGGAAACATCTCTCATCCAGCTCCTCAAGTATAGCGATAACTGTGTCGTAGATAGTTTTGGCCAGATTAGTCGGTTCCGACAATGACTTTCGCCTTGTATGACGGCTGAAATCGGGTCTGCGGTAGGTAAGAAATACGGTACTTGCTTTTACCCCCATAATTCTTGCCTGTCGTGCTACATCCTGGGACAATCGATGTAATGTTTTTCTCCACTCTTGCCTGTCAAAGCAATCGACATTAAAAGTATGCTCTCTGGAGATAGATTTTACAGAATTCTCCTGCATCACCGGTCTGTTGTCAATACCTCTGCACAAATAGTAGAAAGCCACCCCCTGCTTACCAAATCTTTCACAGAGGTAATTCATCGAAAGTTTCTGCATATCTCCTATGGTATTTACAGAACAGCGATTAAAAATTTCTTCACTTCTGCTTCCTACCCCCCACATCCGTCTCAGAGGCAAAGGAGCAAGCCACTTTTCCAATTGTTCACCATCAAATGGAGCACATGTTATTCCATCCGGTTTATTTATATCAGATGCAATTTTTGCTACAAATTTGCTGGAAGCTATTCCTATAGAAGCAGTCAGGCCTTGTTGTTTTTTAATTTGCTGGGAGATCAGTTTTGCAGCATTCAATGGTTCTCCGAACAGTTTCTCTGTTCCGCTCATATCAATAAAAGCTTCATCTACAGATACTTTTTCAATTTGAGGTGAGAACTGCTCAAAGATTTTCATTATTTGCCAGGAGACTCTTTCATATACCTCCATCCTGGGAGTAATGAAAATGCCATGGGGACATCTGCTGAATGCCTCATTGATGGGCATTGCAGAATGAATACCAAATTTACGGGCTTCATAGCTGGCAGTGGATACCACTCCCCGGTTTCCCGGCTTGGCACCCACAATAAGCGGTTTCCCTCTGTATTGAGGATTATCCCTTTGCTCAACCGAGGCAAAGAATGCATCCATATCTACATGGAAAATGATGCGTCGCATGGATCAGAATATAATAAGTTGAAAGTATTAATGGCCATCATCACACCAGAGTGGAAAGTGGAGCAATTTTTCCATAACCTACCCGAATCTTTTTTAGATGCATGAACTTTGATAAAGCTGTTAAGGTATCCTATTATGAATGATGCTTTCCTGAGTTTTGTTTCTGAATATTTTTCTGTAGAAAAGAGATTGATTAACAAAAAAACCCGGATAGAAACACTGGAAAGAACAGCACACGATCGGATTATTTTTACTTTTGAACTGGAAAAACATTTTGGAATCGAATTTGGAGAAGAGGAGCTTCTTAAATTAGATAACTTGGGGGACTACCAGGCATTGCTGGAAAAAAAGCTTCAGAAAAAGAAAGCAGCCTGAGAGAGCGGCCTGATAATTGCAGTCTCTAAGAGATGACTGTCCTTAATTTGCCAAGGAGGAACTTATGTTTTGGCAATGGGTTAAGAATTTAATGATTGGATTAACACTATTACCTGCTACCATAATAGGTCAATTAACCGATACCATGCGGGATACGGGAGCGTATAATGGAGCTGCAGATGGTGCAGCGTCTTCTGGATGGTGGTGGTTTTGGGTAGTAATGCTTTTATTGATAGTAGGTATTGCTATCTGGTGGGCCGCCCGAACAGGTGCTCAGGGTGAAGCAACCAGACCCAGAGGGGGAGCAACACCCCGCGCATAAGATCTGGGGCGATCGATTGATCGCCCAGCTTTCTTCCCTCATACCGCAGCCATCTTTACCAGTTCATTTGAATTAAGCTTTCCTGTTTTTCTGATCTGATATAAAGGGAGCTCAATATCTACAGTGCAACCAGGGCCGGGGTTACTATTATGAATCGAAACTGTCCCATTATGAACTTCCAGAATATGCTTTACTATAGCAAGTCCTAAACCGGTTCCTTTCTTTCTGGTGGTAAAGAACGGTTCAAACATCCTTTTGAGATCATCTTCTTTGATTCCAGTTCCCTGATCACAAACATTAACTTTCACATATTTGCCCTCTTTTTTCACCCAAATGGAAATGACTGTTCCTTTGGGACTGTGTTGAGAAGCGTTCTCCAGGATATTCATAAAAACCTGCTGAAGCTTCAGAGGATCACATTTTACTTTTAACTCCTCCTCTGGTTCTAAGTTTTTTATCTCAATAGTGTAGTCGCCATGATTTCCCGAGCTTTTCCACAAAGCGACCGATTCTTTTACGAGCTCGTAAAAATTAACGATAACCACCTTGGAACGCTCTATGGGCTTACCTAGTTCCAGCAGATCCTGCATTAATCGAGTCAGCCTCTCTACATGGGTAAACACGTGATCTTTATAAAGCAGATAATCCGGCTTATCCCCCAGTTCCTGAAAAAGAGCTTCCAGAACCACTGAAATAGCGTTCAGAGGATTTCGCACCTCATGAGCCACTCCAGATGTCAGTAAACCAAGTATGCGAAGTTTCTGACTCTGAGTCAACTGATTTTCCTTCTCCACCTGAGGATTAATAAGATCCTGAGTAAACTGATACTGTGGAATTTCCCGGATGATAATAGTTAAACCGGATTCATTGGGATAAGCACAGATTTCATAGTGATACTCCTTTTCCTCCCTGGTCATGATGAATGTGGAGATGGTTGTTTTGGGCTGCTCCAGGACATTTTTTAACATATCCTGAATCTCCAGTCCGGGATTTTCCGGAAAAAGCTCATAGAAAGGACGGGTCAGGGCAGATCTGGTACTGATTCCGGTTAGTTTTTCAGCTGCTCTGTTCCAATAAACACATTTTAAATTGGAGTCCAGCACGATTAAAACATCGGTTATACTCTCAGCTATCCGTCTGTAACGCTCCTCATTTTTAGCTACCTGTAACTGGTTTGATTTGATTCGTGGTATCATCTGAAATTCTGAAACATCTCTTCGCACTACCGAAAGCAGCCTTGAATATTTTTTCCTGCTTACAAAGTCATTAGCCCCCAGACGCATGGCATAAACAATCAGCTCTTCATCCGCTTCAGATGAAATCACTACAAAGGGTAATTCAGGATTAAATTCCCTGACCAATTTTATACCACTTTCCAAAGTAAAATTATCCATGTCATTGCTGAAAAGAACCAAATCCCAGTATTTCTGTTTTAAACTCTCCAACATCTGCTCAGCGGTCTCAACTCGTTCTGAATAAAGATCAAATCCATCTTTGGATAATAAAGACTCCAGTTTAGTCACTTCCTCATCCGAATTCTCCACCATTAAAACACGAATAATGCATTCCATACTTCTTTACTCCAGATAAATGGTTACTACAGGGACATGCACATAGTCGGCCACAGAGCTATCTGTGCCCGACAAAGACGTTTTTCTAAAAATCGAGAATTGAAATGGGAAAAATGAGAAAAGAGATAATGGAATCTTAATATAAAAACTTTTCTCTTCCAAAAAAACATGAATCTAAAAATTTTTTAGACTCCCAAAATGAGGTACTTAGGAGGGAAAAAGAGGAAAATCGACTCTGGTTATATTCTTTCAGACAACGATTGGCTCCTTGTAACTTTCCAGTTTTCGGTAAAGGGATGAAAGTGAAATGCCCAGAGCTCTACTGGCTTCGGCTTTATCACCAAAGTGCTTGATAGCTTTAAGGATATGTTTTTTTTCCAGGAGCTCCAGATTCCACTGATAAGAGGACTGCTGAGTAGAAAAATTATTAACATTAAGCAAACCTGGAAAGTGTTCAACAGTCAAAGGTTTGCCCTGGGATAATAACACTGCCCGCTCCAGCATGTTTTTCAGTTCCCTTAAGTTTCCTGGCCAGGAGTAGGCCGAAAGCAATTTGACAACCGAATCATCTATCGATTGATAATTCAAGCCGAAACTGCTTAAAATATGAGCAATTAAACCAGGCAGATCTTCTTTCCTGTTTCGCAGAGGAGGAAGTTCAATAGGGAAAACACAGATTCGGTAATAAAGATCAGAACGGAAAACGCCTTCCAGTGAAGCCTGTTTGAGATTGCGGTTAGTTGCACAGATAAGTCGGAAATTACTGTTCCTGGTTTTATTTTCTCCGATTCTGCGGAAAGTTTTCTCTTCGATAGTCTTTAAAAGCTCTGCCTGAACTTCAGGATCCATATCGCCGATCTCATCAAGAAACAACGTTCCACCATCGGCTATTTCAATGAGACCATCTCTGTCTTTTATAGCTGATGTAAAGGCTCCTTTGGTATGTCCGTAAAGTTCACTTCTAAGAAGTTCGCCACGTAAACTGGAACAGTTAAGTTCTACGTAGTTACCGTTTCTGCGGGAGCTGTGATCATGAATCCATTTGGCCAGAACCCCTTTACCGGTTCCGGTCTCCCCCAAAAGCAAAACGACAGAGTCGTTAAGTGCTGCAACTCTGGCATACTCGATTGTTTTCTCGATTTCCTGGCTTGTGCCAAAGTATATCCGGGGATTTTCTGGAAGTAAACGTTTATGAATCTGCTCACGTCTTTTAAGCTCTTCTATTTGTAAACTATTTTGAAGACTGAGTTCCAAGGCTTCCATCTCCACCGGTTTGGTGAGGAAATTGAAAGCTCCATATTGCATAGCCTCCACCGCAGTTGAAATATCGCTTATTCCTGAGATCACGATTATGGCTGTAGACTCACTGGACAAGCTGATCTCTCTAATCAGATGCAAAGAGCAACCATCCGGTAATTTTAAATCCAGAAGAACAGCATTAAAATTCTCCGCTGCTAATAACTGCCTGCCCATGGCCAGAGAATTAGCTGTCTTGATGTAATACCCTTTAAGAGATAAATATTTTGAATAACCTAAAAGTGTGGCCTCGTCATCTTCGATTAAAAGTACTTTCGGGTTTTTCACGCTTAACCCCTATTTTCCGGTTGAATTAAACGGTTTTGTATTATACTATAGAATCATAGCAAAAAACAGGCCAGAAACCAGAAGGTTATCCTTTTTTTCTCAACCGTATAGCTTTTGGAGTTACTTCCACCAGCTCGTCATCGTTGATATAAGAGATACAGTCTTCCAGACTCATTTCATGGGCAGGTGTAAGAATCACATTCTCATCTGAGCCAGCCGCGCGCATATTGGTCAGTTTCTTCTCTTTACCAGGGTTTACCACCAGATCATTGGACCGACAGTGCTCACCAACAATCTGTCCCCTATAAACGTTTACTCCCGGACCCAAAAACATTATCCCCCGGTCCTGAAGTCCAAACAGGGCATAGGCCACAGTTGTGCATGTCTCCTTTGAAACTAATACCCCGTTGACACGTGTCCTGATATCCCCAGCATATGCTCCATATTCCAGAAACACATAATTCATGGTACCCATGCCTCTAGTATCGGTTAAAAACTCCGAACGATATCCCAGCAATCCTCTTGTAGGAATCTTGAATACCAGACGGACAAGCCCGTTTTCCTGGTGCATCTGCATGAGTACGCCTTTACGCATGCTAATCTTGTCGATAACCGAACCCATGTACTTCTCATCCACATCGATAGTAAGCTCTTCATAAGGTTCCAGCTTCACCCCATTTTCCTCTTTCATTATCACCTGAGGACGGGTCACCTGAAATTCATATCCTTCTCTGCGCATACGCTCTATGAGAATTGACAGGTGCAATTCTCCGCGTCCAGACACCTTGTAACCGATAGAATCGGGAAGTTCCTCAACCACCAGCGCCACATCAGAAAGTACTTCCCGCTGAAGTCTTTCCTGAATGTGTCTGGAAGTAACAAATCTGCCATCTTTACCGGCAAAAGGAGAATCATTGGGAATAAAGTTCATCGAAATGGTTGGCGGATCGATAACCGTCGGAGGCAAAGGATTGGGTTGAAGCGGATCAGTAAAGCTGACCCCCACTGTCACCTCATCCATGCCTGCTACTGCCACTATCTCTCCTACTCCGGCCATTTCCACAGGCACTTTCTGCACCCCATCAAATCTATATACTTTGGTAATACGGGCAGGTACCAGTTTCCCATCACGCAGCACCACCGCGATCTCCTTATTAACATTTAAAGTACCGGCAGTAATTTTACCAATTCCAAGTCTGCCCAGATAGGGGGAGTAGTCGATTGAACTGATTAACATTTGCAAAGGTTCTTTGGGATCGCCCTGGGGTGCAGGAATGTAAGAGATGATCTTTTCCAGCAATGGTTCCAGTGTCATTCCATCATCATCAGGATTGTTACGGGCATAACCTGCCTTGGCAGAGGAATAAACCACCGGAAAATCCAGAATGTGATCAGGTGCATTTAATTTGACAAAAAGATCAAATACCTGGTCTACTGCCCAGGAAGGGCGCGCCGCAGGTTTATCGATTTTGTTGACCACCACAATAATGGGAAGAGACAGAGCCAGGGCTTTCTTCAAAACAAAATAAGTTTGAGGCATCGGCCCCTCTTTGGCATCCACCAACAATAATGCCCCATCTGCCATCTTTAAAATTCTCTCCACCTGACCCCCGAAATCAGCATGTCCCGGAGTATCTATAACATTAATATGGTATCCCTGGTAGCGAAAAGATCCGTTCTTGGAAGCTATGGTTATACCACGCTCCCTTTCCAGATCCATCGAATCCATAAACCGTGTCGCAACATTCTGATTTTCCCTGAACATTCCGCTCTGTTTGAATAGCTGATCTACCAGAGTCGTTTTACCATGATCAACATGAGCAATAATTGCAATATTTCTGATTTTATCTCTGTCTATACTCATCTTTTAACAATTCTTCACCGAACCATCTTCTCTGATGGTCCCATAATAATTTACAGGTTTATTTAAGGAGTGGATAAATTACATTCTGCGGAAGGATTTAAAAACAGTACGTGAAAAACCGGGTCAAATTGTTAAAAAATGGCTTATTTGTGCAGATTTCAGCTAAAAGATGATTAATTCCCTAATTTGGGGTTATTATATATTTTTAATTACGAAAATAACCATCCTTAAACCTGATTCGTACATTTAGGTTAATATTAAGGATAAGTAAACGAATTCCCTACTCACCTTCTCATTTGTTTGTTTCTATTAGAACTGCACATTAAGCCCTAAGGATTAATGATGAAAAAAGTGATTGATAATGTTGAACTGGTACTTTCTCATCCTCTGGCCAGCCAGGTCCAGTGGATAGGGCAGAACGAACCTCTGCGCCAGCTTCAGGCCTGTTGGATGGTAATAGATAAAGATGATTTACCTTTGACTCCACGGATAATCGGACATCCAGGTATAGGTAAGACAACTATGGCCATAGCTGCAGCACGTGAACGCAATCAGGATGTTTACATTATGCAGTGTACAAGCGACACAAGGCCGGAAGATCTTCTGATTACCCCTGTATTATCGGAAAATGGCAAAATCACCTACCATGCCAGCCCCCTTCTTTCTGCTGTAATCACCGGTGGTGTTGCAATTCTGGATGAAGGAAACCGCATGTCCGAAAAATCATGGGCCTCACTGGCCGGACTCTTTGACAACCGCAGAACTGTGGAATCAATTATCGCCGGTATCACTGTTACAGCCCATAAAGAATTCAGAGCCGCAGTTACCATGAATGAGGATTCCTCTACATTCGAAATCCCAGACTACATAATGTCACGGCTTCAACCCGGAATTCAGATTCCTTTTCCCAACCGTGAGGACGAACTTAAAATCCTGCAATATAACCTGCCGTTTTCCGATGAAGAACTGCTGCAGATATGTGTGGATTTTTTGCAGAGGGCTCACAATCTGGACCTTTCCTACTCCATACGCGATGGTATTAGTGCACTCAGGTATTCCCTGAAATTAAAGAACTCAGGTGATTCAATCGATACCGAACAGCTCTTCAAGAAAGCCGTTGTACAGATATTAGGAGAAGATGCATTGGATATGGAGGGTCTGGCCGCCAAAAGAAAACTTTCCGGTGAGCATTTACCATCAATGAATCTGGGAGATTTCTTTTTCTCTGATGACAACTCACTCAATCCCGACAGCAATGAGGACTGATCCGTGATTCTGAGCCCAGGAATAACCATTATCCCATATCTTCATGGCAGCATTTTCTTTGCCAGATATATCAGATCGCTTTTTCTCAAGCAAAACTTTGACTGTATTGCAGTTGACATACCATCAGTTTTCCAGCAATCCCTGGGGAATGCTATTGACAGGCTGCCTCTTATCAGCGCCCTGGCAGCAAAAACAATTTCCGACTCCATCTTCTATTTGCCGATCGACCCTTGCGATGCAGCGATAGAGGCAGTCAGGCAATCCATGCAGAATTACAAACCGTTTTTCTGTATCGGTTCACCAAACTTAAAGCCACCAACACCACTTCCTGCACTACCTGATCCCTACGCAGCTTACAGACTAGGTTTTGATCTTTTCAGCACTCTTTGTCTAAAAGCACTGGAAAACCCTGAAAAAGGCTCTGATAATGATCATGAAGCACAATATATTGCTTCACAGATTCACCAACTCAGGATCAGATACAGCAACATTTTAGTTCTGGTTCACTTCAGAACTTTTATCCGAACCGTTTTCCATTATTTCCAGGAAAAAAGCTGCAATCTGAAATTTGAAGATCCTGATGACTGTTCCATAATTTCTTCACTGATTAACCCTGACCATCTCTATTTTGCCTTAGGAGAGCTTCCTTTTATTACCGGTAAATATGAGAAGGAGCGCCATGATCTTTTCACTGAACCTTTTGATGAGGTCGAGACCATAAAAGACCTCTTCAGGGAAACCAGAGATGATTATTACACTCAGAAAGAAGAAATCATCTCCCTTTCCCCAGTGCGTATTCAAGCTGCACTGACCTTTCTGCGGAATCTTACCGTTTCCTCAGGAAGGCTGATGCCTTCTCTTTTTGATATAATAGAATCGGCCAAAGGTGTGGGAGGCAACTTATTCGCGCTCAGAATTCTAAAGAGCGCCCGTTATTATCCCTATATCTCCATAGAAGAGGATTCCGATTATATTGGAATTGGAATAAACCGGATCAGTACTCCGCAATGGGGAGTAACAGACGCAGTTAATCTTTTCCGTGACTTTGAGCTTCAGTGGCGGACAATTTCCATAAAACCGGATCCATCCCTCGAACGTAAGAAAAAATATCGTTTTACCTGGAATCCTTTCGGAATGTGTTCCCATATTCCCGAAGACATACGTATCGAACGGTTTAATGCTTATATCAGAAAAAAAAGTCTGAAAATAATGGTGGAAGATTTTATCCGAAACGAAAAATTCAGTTCTTCTGTAAAAGACGGAATCGATATCAGGGAAACATTGAGAAACTGGCACACCGGAGATATTTACGTAAAGGAAATACCTCCATCACGGGGCAAGGTCGATACGGTTGTTATAATTTTTGATGACTCCCATGACCAGGATTATCCCCATTGCGCCACATGGTATGCTGAATATCAGGAGGAATCCACTCTTAGCTTTTATGCCACCGACCCGTTTGAGAATCTCATCGGTCCGGGAATCGCGCAATGCAGTTATGGGGGTCTGGCACTTCTTTATCCACCCAGACAAATTCCCAATGTCTTTGAAATCACCAAAGACATGCAACTCCCTAACCTTGCAGTACGCCTTACCATTGGTTCACTTATTTTCAGCCAGGAGCGGATCGTCGCCTTCATAGCACAGAAAAAGCCAGGAGCTTTTCTTAGAAATCTGGCATCAAAATATAAAAAACATCTTCTGTGGATCCCCATTAACACTTTTTCTAACGAGACATTGCGACGTTTACGCAAATTCCATATCCTTAACGGAAAAACGGTACGCAGTTGGGCAGGAAGGTTTATTGGTGACTAATGAATCGCACAATTCGATTTTTCATTATTTTTTTAAGCGCTATATTCTCTACCATTTTCTCTGAGGATGATTCGGATAGCCTGTTTTTTTCGGAACTGGAAAAAAAACTGCTCCAGGAGTATCGGCTCTGTACAGGGGATTCCCTGCCATCCCGTAAGGCACTGTTAAAATGGAAAGCTGATATCAATGCTTTAATCGAATCTCAGGAGTATTCTGAACTTGTTAAGAGTTATGCAAATGAAACCGGACTCGATCCTCTGGATGTACTTCCCTGCCAGATAAGAAACTGGCACATCCAAAAGCTTCGCGAGAAAAAAGAAACCGCAGAGCTTTTGGAGCAGAGTAAAAAAGAAATTATAAGAAAAAGAGCAGACTCTCTTTACCTTCATCAGGAACTGTCGAAAAAACCTGCCAGATCATATCAGTTCGGAAATATTCCATTGGGAATCACCAAAAAAGGGTTTATGCTTCTGGCAAACCAGTTCAGAAATTTAAATGATGAAGGGAATTCAGTAATCCTGGATTCTATTCTTTTTGGATCATTAGTATTGAAAGGTGCATTTCATTTCGATAGAAATGGGTTATTGGACCAATATGAACTGGAAAGCGAAACCGTTCCTTTAGATTCCTTGGACTCGCGGGCAAGGCCACAGGCAGATTCGATGGCTGTAATTATGCAGCGAAAAATCGGAAGAACTGCTGATCATTCTTACCGTGTGGGAAGATTTGACATAACTCAGGGTAGGCTGGCTGTACTGAAATTATGGACTTTTCCGGAAGCAACTGTGTATACAGGTCTGGCAACCAGCAACTACAGATACTATGCCAAATTAATAGTTAAGTCAAAGTTAAAATCAAATGAGATGCAAAAAAATACTGTTCACTAAATACAACAGGATAGCCAGAATGGTTATATCTGCTAAAACCCGTCCAATCACAGGAATTTTACTTTCTGAACAGCCCTCTTTTCGTGATGTTTTATATATTAGAGAATCCATATGAATCGTATATCTTGAAAATGACTTTAACCCCAAAACGTATCTGATTATATCATAATGACCGACCAAATCAATAAGATCGAGCGCCTGGTATTGCATCGGTTTTCCTGGTGTGATGTTGTAATTATTTCGATTCTTTTAATTGGAATTTTTCTCACGTTTCCAGCAATCAGGTCTCTTTCGCCACAAACGGTGCTGGTTTTTGAGGACAATCGGATCATTGCAGAATATCCCATAGATCAAAACCGGATTTTCGATGTTAAGGGGAAAATGGGGATAATAAAAGTAAAAATCCAAGACCGGTCTGTGTCAGTTTGCAGTTCCCCCTGCCCTCATCAGCTCTGTGTACGCCAGGGTCGTATTAGTAAAACTGCCAGCCAGATTGTCTGTATCCCAAACCACATCCTGATAACTATCTACGCAAAAAAAGGTGAAATGCTTGATGCAGTCGCACGATGAGAGAAATCAGTTTTCGATAAAAACCGTTTGGCTTTTGTTGGCAATTGCTCTGAATGCGCTGGAATTGTTTTTACCTCGAATCCCATTTCTTCCGTGGCTAAAACCTGGTCTGGCAAACTGTATCACTATTGCATGGATAATCCGTTATGGTGTAAAGGATGCAATTCTTTTCACACTTCTTCGTTCCTGGATTTCCGGTTTTTATTTCGGATTTTCTTTTCATACCCTTTCTCTTTCGCTCTCAGGAGGTATTATGGCAACTGCAGCGATGGGATTGGCATGGAATGTCCTGGGAAAACGGGAGATGCTAGGCACTATCGGATTGAGCATTGCAGGGGCATTTTTTCATAACATTGCTCAATTGATAGTCGTTTATTTCCTCCTGACACATAATGTTTCGGTTTTTTACCAACTTCCTTTCATGGGAGCTGCATCGATCTTTTTTGGCACATTCACAGGGCTGATCGTTCCACCGGTATGGAATGTCTTAAACCGTATGGAGCTGCCAGAAGTAAAATGTAGTCTTTCTGCCGCCAAAAATTTATCTGCAAAAAACACGATAAGATGCAGTTTAGTACTTCTGTTTTGTTTTTCCCTTTTTGCTATCGATGATATTCTTTTCATTTCTATTATTGCGGCGATCTTTACAGGCTTACTCTCCTTAATCCACCATTCATGGAAAGTAATAACCTATCCCTTAAAATTCTGGCCTCTTTTTCTATTCGTTCTCTTTATGTATTTATTCTTTTCCTATGGGAAACGGCTTCCGTTATTTTCTTTTCTTACCTACGAAGGATTAAATAATGCAGGTTTACAGATCTTAAGAGTATGGATATGGATAGAAGCTGGATTTCTTCTTGCAAAGTTTCGATTTCATGAGACTTTTTTTTCTGTTTTAGGCTTGTTTTTCCGTAATCATCAGGCAACTCTGATTGCAGGTATCCTGGCATTGGAATCATTTCCCGACCTGATAAGGTTTGCCAAAAGCAAAAAGAGCATTTCCGGCTTGAATTTTCTGAGGGCTCCCTGTGAAGCCATAACCGGATATCTAAAAAGAATGCAGCTATTTATCAGTGACAAATGGAAAGACGTGGAAGAAAAAGAAATATATCGAATATCGAAGCAAAAGAAAGTAACTACTTAGTTCACTAAGATAAACAATCATCAGATAATTATCTGATCAGATAGAAAACAGTACACAGTACAAATTCCTCATTCTCAATCGATTTTAGGTTTAAAATGGGATCTCAAAACTTTTTCCCACAACGACCGAATTATTAAGTAGGGAGATTATAGTGGTTGCTGAATACCCTGCTTAGAAGTTTGCAAACGGTGTACCATTAAGAAGGGCGTGTGTGTTTTGTAACATGGAAGTTATTAAAGGAGTCTATTATGATTTTCCGAAATATTTCATTTCTGATTCTTTCCATGTGCCTCTTAATATCTGCACAGGGAAACGGTCCTTCAAACGGCCAGGATACCGCTGGCAATGGAATGATGACCGACACAATGGAAGTAGTGGGAACTGTCCAATCTGTTAACTTACAAGACAGTATGTTTATAATCAACACCCAAGAAGGAACAGATACCATCTATTATAATTCTGAGACCGATTTTTCTGCGGAGAATGCGGATCAAATCCTTAGGTTAAATGCAGAGCTGCGGGTGAAGTATATAACTGAAGAAGATAGAAATGTGGCCACTTTTATCGAACCTGCTGCAACAGATGGTGCAGCACCACAGGATACTGCTGGCACAACACCACCATCTCCGGATGAACCTCCCACACCACCAACTCCTGATGAAGGTACACCTCCTATGCCAGGAGAATGATTCTTGCAAAAAAAACGTACCCTGCCACGCCCCTGAAGAGGGCGTGGTTTCTTAATGAGCCTCAAATCTTTTTATCTGATTATGATAAATGTCTCCATAACCTCCTTGTCCCAAGCCATCAGAAATAATGCCTTACTATGAATCTCTGCAAAGTTTGTAAAAAGACTACCTTTATGAAAATGTAAATATTATATATTATTTTGAGCATTATATGGTTTATACAACTTTGGGTACGCACGGAAAACACAGGTCAAGTACTACCGCCAAACAGGCGGTAGTACTTGATTGAGCGGCAAAGCCGCGAAAACAAAAAGGCACGATAGTGCCTTTACGAGACATCTGGCTCCACTGGCGTGGTTTCCTGAAAGGTAGAAATGGGCAAGAACACATCAGATACAACAGGAAACAAATCATAAAGAAAGAGTATAATAATGT
>CAYYNL010000043.1:0-27485 GCA_964472925.1 uncultured Fibrobacter sp.
CTACCCTGTTCTGCTCTAAAATAGCATTGTGGATATTCCTTAAGCGTATTATTCCTTTATTTCCAGCTCCAATTGTTGTCCACTTCCCCACCACATTATCCATGAACTGCATATAATTTGTAAAAATCCCCTGACTCTGTTCATTCTCATCCGGTTGAGGGCTGTTGTGGGCTAAAGAAAGGTCCACCATGGCAGTGATAAGAAGCTTTAATTTTGAAGAATCCGGAAGGGTGGTGATCGAATCCTGATTCAATGGGTCAGTTGTCCCAGAAGGCATAGCGGTTAAGGCATAGATAGTAGAAATAATGTTCATATATCCAATGTCTTCAGAGATACCCACAGGGCTCTTTAAAGTATCCATAACCAGTCCGGCTGTATCTATCAAAGTCACATCGATAGAATCATCAGCATCGGCTTCAAGATATCCGTAAAAACGGTATAAGTAGAAATCTGTTGTTTCACTTTTAAAATGCAACTTCCCAGATCCTGCTCCGGTAGTGTCGTTCAGAGCTTCTTTTATATCGGTTTTTGCATTGGGAATGTTACTTAAGTCAGTAATATTTAGTTTAGCAGTTCCATTTTGTTTTAAAATAAGTTTACATTCCGATGCCCTGCTTTTTGGAAGAGAAAAGGTAAGGTCGTAAACTATCTCTTTGCTGTTTTTCTCGTTTATTTTCGATCCAGGCAAAGGGGGGACTTACCTTTATTCTCCCAAATGGGAAATCTTTTTCGGTGAAAGTGTGAAATAATAAATCGGTGTTGACAAGATACTGCGTAAAGTGCATGTGCTCATGAAGTAAAATGGCAGAGGTTTATATCTGATTTTTTTTAATTTCTCATCATTTATAGGGTTTACCATTAATAAGTTCCTAATTTAATGGTAGCATTTTGTGTACTTGTGAAAATAATAATAAGGTTTTTCCTGTGAATGTTTGCCTTTGCTACCAAGGTTGAAACAAATACAAAGGTTTAGAGTAAAACTTATTTGCATAAAAAAGGTACTGAAGAGTGATAACTGCCAGGCCTTGTTTGGCAGGTTTATATCCAATAGCTATTTGCTCCTGTTCCACATACACAGTTAAAAATACCTTCTCAATAAGTGGGATGCTTCCAGTGGGTGCATTTTGCTGACAAGCACCTTTAAAATCTCTTAATTTCGAAATCACACCAATATTATTTTTGTCATTTGTTATTAAATCGATGGAGAGACAAAGGATTTAAAACGTTTCTTTTATAAATTTTTATTTTAAGAAACCGGAATTTTACTCTACAAAATTCACCCTGTAATAATACCCTTTCCCCTTGCAGCTTCTCATTTCTGCGAAATAAAGCCCGGAAACCATCCCCTCCAGCCTGAGAGCACCAGAACCCTTCAGATTTGAATATTTCCTGACCATCTGCCCCTTGCTGTTAAAAAGAATCAAATCGGCTTTCTGCTCCTGTTCCGTTATATGGTAAAGAAGTGTACCATTACCAATTCTTAAAAATTTTCTTTGCAAATTATCGGAGGCTTTTCCTGATAATTTGACAATGATTGGCAACCCGCTTTTCAGCGTAGGAAAAGTAACAGTTTCATTAATTGTCCAGACAGAATCGAAATTCCATCCTGAAAAAGTTTCTTTCAGTTTCAATTCATTATCGGTTTTGCCACTTATATTACCTGACTGAGGGTCATTAGTATTGAAATCACTTCCTATGGCTTCGAAACCAGCATTAATCTTGTGGCTTTTCAGGTAATAACAATTTATAATTGATTTATAATTTTCACCTGAAAATCCGCCCACACAAGAATCGGTTCCTGTCAAACTGACAGATCCCAATGAATAGCAGTTCTCAATCACCCCGGAACTGTATCCAACAAAACCACCGGCCGCTGCCGATGTTCCGGATATACTCACATTACCAGTGCAAAATGCATTCCTGACAGTCCCACCTGAACTGGCGTACATTCTTCCAATAAAACCACCAGCCATTGCCAAAGTACCATTTGCAAACACATTTCCAGTCGCATAACTCAAGGTTATAAGACCGGAATTGGGATGTTTTTTATCAACCTGCCAGTTTTCACCAGCCAGTCCTCCTGCGCTGCTTGTTCGACCTTCTGAAAGAACCTCTCCTGAAGCGTAACAATTGTTAATAGTGCCCCTATTAACACCTGCCAAGCCTCCGGCATTGGAAAACTTACAGGTTATATTCCCTTTAGCATAACAGTCAATTATACTGCCCCCATCATTCATTCCAACTAATCCTCCAACACCATTTTCGTTATATATGGCAACAGAATCTTTCTGCTCAAAATGACATTCTGCCAATGAATAGCAATTTTGTATTGTTCCACTATTGTCCCCTACCAGCCCGCCAATCTGCCGGGTCATTCCATTATTTCCACCCAACAGATTAGTTGACCTGACTCTTCCTTTGGTGTAACAATTATTTATAAATGATCTGCTTAACACCCAACTGCAGAGAATACCTGAATAGTTCCAACCAGTTATCCATTTATTTACATCCACTTCAACCCCAAGACTTTTTATCGTCCCATAGCACAGATTTATCAGACCGGCATAGATCTCATAAGGTCGCTCTAACCATAGTCCCCTGATACAATAACCGGCTCCGTCCAAATTGCCTTTTAATACCTCTATGGGAAGCCACCCACATCCATTGTTGTACCCTTTGCCACTTTGTGACAAATAAGCAGAAATATCGATATCTGAACCCAATCTGAAGTAAAGTGTTGAATCGGCTCCGAAATAATTCAATGCCTGAAGCTGTTCCGGAGTGGAAATAATAAACGGAGAATTTTCGGTCCCCTGCCCGCTGAAGATTTCATTTGCAGGTATAAGTGAAGGAAAAGGGAAAGTGTCATTTACAGATGGATCAATTTTCCATACATAATCAAAATCCCACCATTTGAATGTGGCTTTATTTTTAAAACCAGAGGTGTTTATGGCATAAGTGTTACGCAATTGATCTTTTTTGTCCTCCCCCAAACCGGATAATTGTACATTAATATCGGTGTCTTTCAAAAAATAGCAGTTAGTTATACTTCCTTCATTAACACCGGCAATCCCTCCGCATAGAGAATCACCGGTTATTTTTGACAAAGAGTAGGAGTTACACAATCTTGCGGTATTATCACCGTATCCCAGCAGACCACCGACATAGGCTTTACCGGTAACAGTACCAGATGAGAAACTGTTGAAAACTATGGTGTTACCCATATCAGACATTCCAGTTATTCCACCCACTCTGTCACCGCCAGTAACAATTGAATTAGCCTGACAGAATACAATCCAGCTACGATTAGCGGCTCTTCCACATATACCACCGCATGTTCCCTTCGATGCATTTATGATTGCATTTACCGAGCAGGACTGTATAGTTCCCCAGTTTATTCCAGCTATTCCGCCGATTTCCGATTCACCCCGAATGGTACCTGATACCTTGCAATTAATAATCTGCCCAAACGAAGCAAAGCCACAGACTGCACCTACCGATGTTCCACCGGTTACCGTTTTTCCATCCGGTATCTCAATCGTAAGATTTTTTATAGTGTAATCGCTTGCATACCCAAAAAGACCAGCCCCTTCCATCGATGGTCTTTCTATCCACAATCCCTTTATTTTGAATCCGGCGCCATCGTATGATCCGTTAAAAGGAGAGCCGTTTATTCCTATCGGGAGCCAACCCATTTCAGTCGTACTGGAGCAGGTATCAAGGTATTCCGTTAAATCGATATCATTAGTCTGAACAAAATGTTTGGTCGAGTAGGCGTCTTTTACAATTAAAGCCAAATCATCCGGAGTAGATATTTTATATGGGTTCTGCTTTGTACCATCACCTCCGGAATATTGAGCATTAACAGCAGCTATTGAAATGAAAACCATCAGACAGCTTAGCTTAATTAACATCATTCTACGTTTCTCCTTTTTTGAAGATTTTCTCTTCTAATCGTGGAAGGGGTGTTTGCTGTGAAGCGATAAATTGAAAAAAGTCAAAAATAATCTCTGACCTGTCGACCTTTGATTACCATGATTATTCTCTGCTCATCTCAAATTAAATTATTGCTTATCTAATTCTACTAATTTTTCAGAAAGATAACAGCATGAAAAAGCGTTTTAAACAAAAGCAGCCTTATTCTATCAGAATAAAAGAGTTTTGGGAGCCTACACGAAGAAGCTTCGGTGGGCTTCGATTCTTTGTGTGTCAAAGACCATGGCCATAGGATAGGGATCTGTGACATATTAAAAATTCGAAATCCGAAACAGGAATAGGATAATCAGAAAATCTAAAGAAGATAATAAAGATTGTTCCATTTGTCGGAACAGATATTTCTCTGGAATGAAAGTATTACAAAGCAATGCGTATCTATTGGTAGTATATTTAACTGTAGATATGATCTTCCCGTACTCTAAGCAGTAAAATGCAAACGTTTTGGTAATTATTGGATGCCATCTTATTAACAATGGGATGATAGTAGACATAATACTAAAATCATATAATCTATTCACACCATTAACACGGAGATAACGTGAACAGAATACAACAGAGTACGATAACAAATTTCAGTGTGATAATACTCGCTTTGCTTTTTGCTACCGGTAGTGCAGAAGTTGTTAATGTGAACCCTTCAGTAGAACATCATTTTTTCGAAGGCTGGGGTACTTCCATCTGCTGGTGGGGAAACATAATAGGCGGCTATCCCGAAAAAACCCGCGATTCCATCATGGACCTGATTTTCGATACAACTGACGGTTTGGGACTCTCCATAATACGCTACAATATTGGTGGCGGTGATAATCCTTCACATACCCACATGGGAACTGGAAAAATGATGGAAGGTTTCAAAATCAGCGAAGAGGCAGCGTATGATTGGGCCAGGGATGAAAAGCAGCGATGGGTGGTAAATGCAGCAAAAAGTCGCATTCCTAAAGAATGGTTCATTGCTGAAGCGTTTTCCAACTCTCCCCCATACTGGATGACCATTAGCGAATGTGCTTCAGGAGGAGCTAATGGTAGTAATAATCTCAAAAATGATTACTACACACAGTTTGCAGATTATCTTACAACTGTAGTAAAACATTTCCAGGACGCCTGGGGTATCTTCTTTCGCACACTTGAACCCATGAATGAACCAGATATAGCCTGGACAGTAAATGGTGGTCAGGAGGGTTGCTCATTCTCACATGAAAACCAGTCCAGACTTATCCGTGAGGTAAAAAATAAACTTGATGAAAAAAATTTATCTACGTTGATTTCTGCCCCAGATGGTTCTTCTTATGGAGCAACTATTACAGCCTTTAATTCCTACGATGAAACTGTCAAATCATGCATCTCCCAAATCAATACACATGGGTATTTTGGAGGTAGCCGAACTGATTTGAAAGCTGTAGTACAGAGAGTCGGCAAGAGGCTTTGGGCTTCTGAAATTGACGGCAGCGGTGCAGAGCAACCATTTGATCAGTGGCCACATAATCACAATGATATAATCCCCGGTTTAGATATTGCAAACCGAATAATCCGTGATTTGCGGGATTTAAAGGCTAATGGATGGGTTTTCTGGCAAATTGTAGAGAGTGAGCAGACGCAGATCAGTCTCAACAAGAACTGGGGATGTATTCATGCCGATTTTAATGGTGGTCATAATTATTACATCACAAAAAAGTTCCATGTTCTTCGACAATTCTCGAATTTTATCCGACCTTTTTCACGAATGATCAAAATTGATAACGAAGACGCTGTAGCTTTCCTCTCGCCGCAACAGAATCAACTGATAATAGTACAAAGAAATGCAACTGATACCGTTTTAAGAAATGAATACCGATTGTTAAATTTTGATCAGGTTGGTCAGATAGCTTCTGTCTGGAGAAGTTCTTCAACAGAAAATTTCAGGAAATTGGATGGTATCTCTGTTTCGAATAAAACTTTTTCGGCTATATCTATGGCACGATCTGTCACTACCTATATACTTCCTGTCGTTTACAATAATAACGGCAATATGGTGATAAATGGTGATTTTGGTCAGGAGTCAGAAAACTGGACTTTCAATGTATGGAGCGGAACCGCGACAGGAAGAGTATACAATAACGAATTCTGTGTCAACATAGTAAATCCTGCTGTCAGCAGTCATGACATACAATTGATTCAGAAAGGACTTTTAATTGAATACGGGAAAACATATAAATTAGAGTTTGATGCTTACGCTTATTCTGACAGGTCGATTGAGATCAATTTTCAGAAGGCTGTTGATCCTTGGACAAGCTATTTGCCACAGAAACCGGTATTTGACCTCACCACTGAAAGAAAAAAGTTCGAGTATGTATTTACAATGAAGCAGTCAACAGATTCCAATTGCCAAATAAGTTTCAATGTTGGTGCTTCAACGGAATCAGTTACCATCGATAATGTATCTGTAAAATTATTCGTTCCGACAGCCATATCAGCTAAAAGTAAAAATAAAAAATGCCTGCCTGAAAATATTATCTGCAATCGTTCTAACATGAAGGTCTCATTTCTTGCTCCATGGAACCATGCTTCCTTGAAATTATTCGATCTGAACGGGAAACTGGTAAAATCAATTTCAGTTAAAACCAGGGCTGGTGAAATCTATTCACAAGTCCATTCACTCACCAATTTATCCAGTGGAGATTACATTGTCAAAATAGATCCATAATCACTATTGTCCAGATTTCAATTTTTCTCCGATCAATTGTATCAAATAATTACTATTCATCTATGAATTAAATTGGTTAAGAAGCATCTAATATGATCCTGAATTCCGTAGTTGGATGTGGCGCATTCGCGTCCCGATAATAATCGGGATTGATTACCAAGCAATTAAGGTGTTTTACTATTAAATCCGTCGATTATTTGAATTGAATTGCATAGAGCCTTTTAGCTTAGCGGTGCAGAAGTTTTGTCCCTTCCTTCCGTAGCAGTCTACTGCATAGGACAGAAAGATCATATCTATCAGGTTATTTAGTCAAACTCTTTTTCAGCATTAACAACCGTATCCTTCGGAGAAACCTTATACCAGGCATTGATGATAATTCCGTTTTCGTCCACCAGAAAGCTCGATCGGATTATCCCCATGTACTTTTTTCCATACATGTTTTTCTCTCCCCAAACTCTGTAGGCCAGGGCAGTCTTGTGCTCAGGGTCTGACAATAGCGGAAAACCCAGATTATATTTTCTGTCAAATTCCAGTTGTTTTTCGGGAAGATCCGGGCTTATCCCCAGTACTTCAACTCCTTTAACTTTTAATGACGGCTTTGCATCCCTTACCGAACAGGATTGCGCAGTACAGCCGGAAGTAAGTGCTTTAGGATAAAAATAGATCAGCACCTTTTGTCCTCTAAAACTACTCAATCTCACCTGTTTGCCGTTCTGATCTGTAAGTTCAAAATCCGGTGCAACCGACCCTTTTTTCAATTTTTCCATTTTTTTCCCCATAATCCTAAAAACCGCAGCAGGTGAAGATGAAAAACCGTAATATATTGATGCAGAAAGGTTTGAAGTCCTTGAAGGTTTTATCTACTGGTGATAAGACCGAAAGGACTAAAAGCCTTTATGCGCAATAGATTACGTGTTATCCGCGTCAATCTACTGCGGTTTTTAGGATAATAATTTTGGTCATCTAAAAAAGATTAAACCTGAATTTCATTTCAGAACTGCCGGGTAAAGGCCGTTCCGTCCTTTAAATAAACAGGGGGACCCCAAAAAGTCCCCCTCTGATATACTGAAACCAAGTTGATCAGAATTGACAGTTATGACTACTTTCCTACAAAAGTGGTCACACTCTTTCCGGTCAGTTCTACCGTTAGGACACCATTATTAACCTGTACTGCTGACATAGCCTTGACATTATCGTTTGCAGATGTCACATACGGAGTAAAAGAGGATGGCGCATTCCCACCAGTGATATTGACAGGTATCGTAACAGATGTACTGTTTTTATTTATAGCCACCAGAACAACAACAGTACCATTCCCACCCTTATAGGCTGAAATGAGAACACCAGCAGGAATTCCCCCGATCATATCCACCCGAACATATCCCGGACGAATAAACTTGGAATAATTACTGAATGTATGGCGACGTTTGGTGTCCGATCCGTTTTTAAGCCATAAGCCCTCGTTATCATCAGTCTCCAATGGTTTCCACCACCACCAGCACCATGCAGATGCTTCACCAACGGTAAGAGCATTGTGAATCCAACCGGCAACTGCGATTCCGTTTTCAATATTGGAACTTGGTCCCTGCTCAGGCCACCACTTAACTCCAGACATTTCAGTCTGCCAAATTGGTATTCTGCCAATTTTGTTTTCCCTTGGTACATCATTGGGCCATGGTTCTGCGACCTGGGTATCATACTGATGTAACGCAAGTATATCCAGATTATTCCAGGCAGTTGTGTCCTTATAGAGCCAGTGGCCGTAATCATATCCGTCTCCTGGGGTGCATTTGGCTGGCTCTTCATAACCACACTTCAATGGATCTGAACTTCCTTTATTTCCTGGTTCTGAACCAAATGCCGAAATATCTTTCCAGACATGAATCCATTCGGATGCCTCTGGCCCCATCGCCTTGCAATTAGCAGCCCTGATCTTTGGAGCAACGATTTTGAAAAATGCCGCATATTCTTTACCAGTCCACAAACAGGTCTCATAGTTTCCATTACAAGGCTCGTTTCGACCACAGGATGCAAAATCAGTTTCGTTCTGCGGTGACATGGCATAAAGATTATAACCGGAGCCTTGTTTTACTTTGGCAGCAAAACCGGCTACTGTATTAGCCCATTCTTCATAAAATTCCGGTTTTAAATGACCACCATCATTCAGACTGTTGTTGGTTTTCATGCGGGCAGGAGGAGTCCAGCATGTCCCTATGATATATTTACATCCACGTTGCATTGCCTTCTTGATATCATTCCAGCAATTGTTACCATTATACGGATTACCATCGGAACCCATTCCGATACGCAGTATAGTCAGACCCAACCCTTTTGCAGAATCAAACATCTGATCAGCATCCTGATCAGACATCGCAGATGCCCAGGTGTTGTTGATCCCAAATCCATCTATGGTTTGGAAAGTTTTATCAAGCCGTAAAGTCACCGGCCCATCACTAACAGAGTCAAGGGTAATGTCAATCACCATATCGTAAGAATCAATATGCACATTCTTGTCCAAATAACCTTCAGCAGTAACTTTCAATGTATCATTAACTTCGGTTATTTTTGCCAGCTTTCCACCAGAGGGCATAGAGCCCTCAACAGAAGAGCTAAAAGTGTACTTACCATTATTCAGTGGAACATAGCGTAAAACCGTCTTCTGCTGACCAATTGATGCCCGAATAAGAAGAAGTTTTGCCGAACTTGTGATCTCTGCGATATTGAAGCGATAAAATCCAGTCTGAGCATTCTTAAATATCTCCTTTTTCAAAAGAGCACCATTAATGTCGAAAATTTCGACCTTCACTGGTGAAGGATCAGACAAGCTGAAATCCAGAAAGTTTTTATGAAAGGCGATATTGTTTTTTTTAGGGGTTAAAGGAACTTTTACATCAGTGGTGGCAAGAGAAAAGGCACCGTCAGATCCTGTAGTATCTTTTATTCCTGCACCTACCAGAGTAAGAATGGCTTTGGCAATAGGCTTTTTTTCCTTATTGAGTACTTTACCGCTTATACTGGCATCTACCGTCTGGACATTTATCGTCAAAGCGATCAATGTCACTAAACAGAACAACAAATGATGGCACATAACCGACCTCCTTAAAGAATGATTGTAACTGCTCAGATGCTATCAAATTAAATATTTAGTCAAAAAATGAAGATTTAATCAGAACAACATCTAATCAGAAAAGAATTCTTTTTAAATCTGGCCTTATCTGATTAGATTTATTCTGAAGCATACCTTTGTTACGTAAACCTTAATATAGATAAGTTATAACACTTGTGTAATAAAAACATATAGAAAGTTTATTAAGGTGGTTCATTTCTGGCTTTCAGAAAACCATTGGCTAAGCCAGTGAAGCCAAATGTCTGGTAAAGGCACTATCGTGCCTTCTTGCTTTCGCGGCTTTGCCGCTCAATCAAGCTACCGATTATGAGGTAGTACTTGACTCAGAGGTAATGGTTTGCCGGCAAAATTCTCCCGCAAGCGTATTTTGGTAAGAAATGATTTAGGATAAGATCTCTTTTCTGAGCTTCAGTAGTTCAGAAACACGTAAATTCACATAAACCTGTTAGCAATATCCCGCGCTGGAAACGCGCCCCCCTAATAAGGGGGCGAATTAAAAAAGTGGAATTACCAGCATTTTTGTGCCGATTTGTACTGTTTATCCTTCTTTAATGCCCAGGCATTAAGTTTCGGGCTAAGATTGCAAAGCTTGTTTCCGATAAAATCAACGTATTTTAATTTTTCCATGTTGATTATGCCCTCCGGAAGCGTTGTCAGGCGATTATCCTTGAGATATAACTCCTCCAGAGAAGCCATTGCAGTGAGCCCTTCAGGTAGTGATTCCAGCTTGTTTCCCCATAACCTCAGATATTTAACATTAACCAGCTTGCTTATAGTGGATGGAATGTATACCAGACGGTTATGACGAAGATCAAGATCAACCAGATTAAGTAACGAACCGATCTCCTCTGGTATGGAATCCAGACGGTTACTTGAAGCATTGAGTTTCTGCAGATTTACACATTTACCGATCTCTGCAGGAATTTTGGAGATGATATTTCCAGAACAATCGAAGCTGCGAAGAAAGGTCAATTTGCCGATATCCACAGGAATTTTGCTTATTCCATCTTTACTTACATCTCTATTTGAGAGATTAAGTGCTACCACATTTCCATTCTCGAAGGTAGCCACATCCTCGATACCAAGATTGGTAATCCCGCACTGATCAAGAATCGACTTGACCACGCTCCTCTGATCAACCGGTGCGCTAACTGTACTGACAGAATCGGCCTGCTCTTGCTGCGCAAAGCTCAGTCCCGCCAGAAAACCGATCAGAAAAACAGAAACGTTTTTCATAAAACCCTCCTAAATATGTAAAAAATACCAGCAACATAAAAAAAGTATATAAGGGAGCTTAAGCTATCAAGGTATAATTACGGCATCATGTACGTTCAAGTCTTTTTTCTTTCGATGTTGTCACCAAACTGCCTTCTTACAGCTTGAGATTTGGAATTTCAGACCTGAAAGCATCAAATCACAAATAATAAATACCCAAATTCTAAACAGGAACAGGAATGGGAAAATTCGAAATCTGAAACAGAATCTGGGATGAGAAAATTCGAAATCTGAAACAAATCCTTAGGATGAGAAAATCCGAAATTCTAAACAGGATAGAGACCTCTATCTGCTCTTTTCTTATTTGGAATTTGAATAATTGGCTATTGAGATTTGTTTAGGATTTGATGTTTGCGATTTGAAATTTGCGAGCCCTGCTTCTTATGCAGTCTTATGTTTGTTAAATAAACCGACGCGAATCCTATTGCTATTTACTTCTCTTATTTTTTTGCAATTAATTCTTACCCTGTTCTCAGGGACGCTCCAGCCTTTCCACCTCCAATGTTGCCACCCCAAACTCGCTGCTTACCATACCACTTATTACAAACGCCGCATGGTATTGAAGTATCGCAGCGTATCTGGAGTAAACCTGAGGGAAAAAGACTGTTTCTATCAACCCGGTCTCATCCTCAAAAGTGACAAATTCCATAGTGGTGCCCAGTTTTGTGGAGACCGTTTTTGCAGTAATACACCATCCAGCAATTACTATCCGCTTACCTACCCATTTATCGATATCCCTGGCCTTGATCGTGATTTTTCTGGAAAATTTTACCAGTGTGATCGGATGACAGACTGTCAGAAAACCAAGGGTCTTATATTGGTATTGAAGAAACTGGGCTGGTGAAAGAGCATTTAACTGTGGCACCGATTCAGCAGTACTGTTGCGGAAAAAACGACGCATCTGCCAGAAAAGCTGCGGACGGGCAAAACCTGGGGCAAAGCAGTCACATGCACCCGCCAGAATAAGCTTTTCTGCATCGGATTCCGAAACACCGGTCCTTGATAAAAAATCATCCATACTGCAAAAAGGCCCTCCCTTAGATCGCTCCTGCACAATACGTTGCTGCGCACTGTTACTGAGCCCCTTTACTTGACATAAGCCAACAATAATATTATTTTTACTGGAATAATAACGGTATTTACTTTTGTTAATATCTGGAGGAATTATCCTGATTCCCATCCTCATAGCCTCACTTACATATGCCTGGGTGGAATAATAACCTCCATAATTAGATAATACCGCTGCCATAAAGGCGGCACCGAAATGCGCCTTGAGATATCCTGATTGAAATGAGACCTGAACATAGCTTGCAGAGTGAGGTTTACAGAAAGAGTATCCGCTGAAAGAAAGCATCATCTCCCAGATCTCCTCAATCACCGATTCAGTTATCCCGTTTTTGATTGCCCCATTAAAAAACATTTTCCGGTAATCTTCAAATCTGGAGCCCTTTGTCTTTTTGGACATGATTTTTCTTAACATGTCAGCATCCTCAACCGAAAAATCCGCAAGTGCTATGGCTACCTTTGAAACATCCTCCTGATAAACCATAATACCAAAAGTTTCAGAGAGAATTTCATTAAGTTTCGGATGCAAAGCAGTCCAGGGTTCACCATGAAGCCGTTTTAAATACTGCCGGATATATTTATTTGCTGCAGGACGAATAATAGAGGAATGGATCACCAGATGCTCAAAATCCCCGGTACCGCTCTTTCTCTGTAATAAACGCATGGCAGGTGACTCCACATAAAAAACCCCCATACTCTCCCCTTTTGCGAAAAGCTCTATTGTGGAAGCATCGGACTGAGGATCCCAGTTTTGTTCATCGAAGTCAATACCTTCCGACTTTATATTTGAGATGGCATCCCTGATAACTGCAAGCGAACGGTTTCCCAGCAAATCAATCTTTACAAGCCCCATCTCCTCCGCACCATCCTTTTCCCATTGGATTATAGGATAACCTTTTGCCGAATACTGAATCGGAGCTATGGTATTGATAGGTGCAGTAGTTATCACCATTCCACCACAATGAGTTCCTATCCCTCTTGGCATCCCGATAATCTTTCCTGCCCTTTCCAGAATTTCTGGCCAGGGCTGATCCAGCACAACCCCTTTCATGGCCGGCCACTGCTTCAATACTTCCGTAATATTTTGCGCATATTCCTCCAGGTCCACAAAGTAAGGTATTTTCGCAGTAACCCTGCTGATCTCATCCTCTGTCAAACCATAGATACGGGCAACCTCCCTTATGGCCATACGCGCACCACAAGTGAGATGAGTAGCTACCATGGCAGCATGTTCATTTCCATATTTGTCAAAAACATAATCCAGAACATCATCCCGCTCATCCCAGGCAAAGTCTATATCGATATCAGGCGGATCGATTCTTCCAGGATTAAGAAACCGCTCAAACATAAGATTGTATCTTATGGGATCAACGTTAGTTATGCCTAATGAAAACGCAACAATACTGGCAGCACCGGAACCTCTGCCACAGGTACGTGGTGACTGTCTGACAATATCATCCACTATCAGGAAATAATCGGAAAATCCTTTCTTTTCGATTAGATCCAGCTCGTAGTTTAATCTGTTAACCACAGATTCCGATAGTTTCTCTCCATATCTTTTGCGTGCACCCTCAAATGCTTTTGAGCGTAAATACTCTGAAGATGAGATCCCACATGAGAATTCAGGCATAAGCGGTTTCCCAAACTCTTTTCTTGAGCAGATGGTTTTGCAGAACGTTTCTGTTGCGTCGACAGCATAGTCAAATACCTCGAAACGATCACATAACTTCTTCCATGACATAAACAATGCATCCGGAGGGAACGTCTCTGCTTCGGTCAATTTTGAAAGAGTAGTATTGTTGTCGATTGCTCTCAGCAAACGGTGAATCTGGAAATCGTTGTCAGAAAAGAAAACCATCGGTGGAGCAATAATACATGGTATTCTATCCTTGCGCACAGATAAGGGAGGAATTTTGGGTCGTCTCATACGGTAATAAACCGGAAGTACTCTTTTCAAGGAATCAATCAGAGGGAGTGAATCACACACAGCATGAATTCCATCGGAACCAGCCGAGATCGAAGACACTATGCTGAAATCTTTCCTGCAATGATATTCACTGATAATACGGCAGAGATTGGAAAATCCCCTGTCCCCTTCTGCGTAAAGCAGCACTTCACCATTGCAATCAACCAGTTCTGCAGCAATAATGGGGGTAAGCCGGTATTCTTTGCACCAATGAAGAAATTCCGGGAGTGCATAAAGATTGTTGCGGTCTGTAATGGCAACTGCCTCATATTCCATTTCACAGGCAGTTTTACAGATCATCTTTGGCGAGAGTACCCCCCGTAGAATAGAAAAATTACTGATTGCGCTCAGGATTGTTTTCATGATGTTATCTGTCTTGGAGAAAGGATTATTGCAGAGACTTCTGACCGGATGTATCTGCAATAATCGTATCCCATTCCAGAAGAACAGTTGCAACGATTCCCAACAGGGGAAATATCCATCCATACAGGGGAACAAAAAGCCCGGTGGCCACAGCCAGAATAAAAATCACAAAATCGGTCGCAGCTTCCGAATCTTTTCTTTGCGGATGCAGTACTGCCCTGCAGTTTATTAAAAGTGTTGCTGCAAATGCAATCAGAAAGGTCATTATACGTAAAAGACCGCTTAATGAAATCAAATACACATTTGCAGTGCCTGAGAAAACCAGTATGAAAGGAAATGAAAAAAAGGCAACCGTAAAAATATGCGCCCAAAAAACAAGCCGCGGATCATACCGGTAATATGGACACTTCTTAAGTGTTGCTGCAGATTCCTTAAGAGTAGATGAATAATATGAGTTAAGGACAAAAACCGTAAGAAGAGTGAAAAACTCCATAAAGGGAGAAGATTGCTTAATTGTCAGAATCATAAACAGCAGAAGAAGTGCAGGGGCTGCACAGGTAAACAAGAGGAACTGCAGCGAATCGGTGCGCAAAAGATACATCACATTTCTGATCACAAATGGCCTGATTTTATGTGGTGTAAAAGAACCTATTACTTTGGAGATTTTTATTATCAACGAGGATAAGACAGGGGGGTATATCACCAGATGGCCCTTGCGGCGAGCATCCTGAGTCAATGGACGAATAAAGCCGCGATTCAACAGATTTACAGAAATCATGGCAATAAGCCACGCCCCAATAATAACCACAGATGGCAACAACAGAAGATTTATAAATGAACGCTCCCTTATAACCAAAAACTCCAGCAACATGCCTGTGCCCAGTGAAGAGCAGATGAAGGGAGTAATTGCATTATGCACCGAAGTCATTGAAGCAACTGCCAGCTCTTTACGCTGGCCACTGTTCATTGCCATAACAAAAAAGAAATCCTCACGCCGTGGATAACGCAGAAAAGCTGCGATTTTAATGAATACAGCTATCTGGGCGATCCATATCGTCAACCCCAGAAGCCAGGGCACCGGAATACGGGGAGCATTGGGATTTATCGTAGATAGGAATTCAAAGAGCCCAAATAACAATACCCCCAAGGTAACACCCTTTGCGAAGGAACGTTTTTTTTCGGAAAGAGTCCCGACCAGATTCCTTATTAAATGCTTCTGAACCGGTGAACTATACATCAGGCTGGCCGCTCCTCCAAAGAACCGGTACTGGTAAACAGATGATAATAGATTTCATCGAGACCTTTACCGGGCCAGCGTTCCATAAGTTCCTTAACGGTGCCGGCAAATACAAGCTTGCCCTTTTTTAGAATGATAATATTTGCGGCGATTTTTTCCACAAAATCCAGCATGTGTGAAGAAACCAGTACGCCCCTTCCCTGCTCTTTATACTGCGTCAGAAGTTTCTTTACTCCAAAAACCGACAGCGGGTCTAACCCATTAGTGGGCTCATCGATAATCAGATAACCTGATGCGCTCAGAAAAGCAATCATCAGAGAAACCTTTCTGCGCATCCCCTGAGAATATTCTTTACATGGTGCAATATCGAACCAGGATTCCAGTTGAAACAGATGGCGGAATTGAGTGATACTGTTTTCAAAAATTTCCTCTTTAATATGATGGATCTCTTTTACAATGCAGAGTATTTCGTAACCGCTTAACTGCTCGTCAAGCAAAGGATCTTCGGGAGCATAGCCGATTCCAAAATCATACAGAACTGTTCCATTAATATCGCGTACAGGTTTTGAATCGATAGTGTAAACCCCACCGTAGTTGATAAGCTCATTAAGAAGTACCCGGATAAGGGTGGTTTTACCGCTGCCATTTGAGCCAACCAGAGCGGTTATGGTATCTGAGCGCAAGGTAAAGGAGAGTGGCCCCAGCAAAAAACGATCGTTTTTCGTATAAGAGTAATGAAGATTATCCAAAGTAAAAACCATTTTAAATGGTCCCGATTTCTATTTGAAGTTCATATTTAAATGATTTTTTCACAGCCTCATTATAAAATCCCCCTTAATTCACCCTAATTAAGGTGAGCACTTCCGTGGAAGATTTTACTGATACCTAAATCTTACGATTGTTTAACGCGGCTTGCATCGATCCCTTTGTTTATCGGCCCAGAAATTTTTCGCATATCACCAGGTAGATATGCTTTTCAAGACTTCTGAATTTCTATACCTCATCTATTGTGAATTAATTCTTAAAATTCAGGCAACCGAGCGTCCCCAGTACTTAATCGCTTTTTCTCCGAATGTATCCCGTATACAGTCCAAAGCATCCATAAGCTTCTCTTCCCGCTGGTTGTCTGAGAAAAGATCCATCTGGCCGTAAGGAAAAGTTAACTCCAGAAAATCTGCGGTCAATTCGGTAATACGTACCCGGCGGGTAAATATTTTATCCAGTAACATAGAACACTGCTCAAAGAGGCTCAGATCACCCCGCAGTGGTCTTGACAGTTTTAGAGAACGTGAGACCTGTGATCCATCAGCATACGTCAACTCAAGACGAATCTTGCCGGCAGCCAGTCCCATTTTACGGATCCTGGAGCCAGCATCAGAAACCATACCAAAGAGCGCTGCAGCGATCTGGGTTCGATCATTTGTCTGCTCTCCCAGGGTGATTCTCTCTACCACCGATGGAGCCGGTTTGAGAATCTCCCTCACCGGAGTGTCATCTATGCCACGAGATTGGCGGCTGATTTCGTATGCTGAAGGTCCCAGCACCGTGGCAAGAGTCGATGCCGGAATCCGGTTCAGATCTTTAATCAGCCGCAAATTGAACTGTAAAAGCTGTTCTAAATAATGCTGCTCAAGGCCGGGAAGAAACGACACCGGAAGCGGTGACATAAAATCCTCTTCACAACCGGATATAACTGTGCAAAGTCCGGCCGGCTTTATGACCCGTGTGGCAATCTTACTTACCAGACGATTGACTGCCAGTCCTGCCGTACAATCAAAACTGCACTGCTGCTTTATCCTCTTACGTATCGAATCTGCCACATCCACCGCAGGCCCTAAAAGCCGCTTTGTCCCGCTCAGATCGACAAACAGATGTCCCGGCCCTGCAAGCTCTGCCAGAGGAGAAAGACTGGCGGCCTGCTCAAAAAGAAACTTCTCGGCCCGCTGGTACTCTGAAGGCACCGGGTCGACTACCCGCAGATCAGGACATTTACGCCTGGCCGCCTCCACTGTCATCCCCCGCACCACCCCTGCCTCGCGTCCTTCGGAGGAAACATCCATAAGAACCCTGCGCGAACCAGACGCCCTCACCCCCACCGGATATGAGGCAATCGATGGGTCAAGGGCCCGGGCAACCGCCACAAAAAAATTCACCACGTTTATGTGAAGAATCGTTCGTTCCATCAAATCTCAAATCTCTCATCCGATTCCCATAAATCGAATATCTGAAATCTCAATTCTCAAATTTTTATCATCTGCCTTAGTTTTCTAGCATTCTCCACAGCCTGTCCTCTGGAGTGATTGTTAAAAACCACCAAAACCAAAGAAGCCTGCGCCGCCATCGCCTCAATCCGTGGAACCCACTCCCTTAGTTCACTGTCGCTATAAAGATAATCATAACGGCTCACATTATCACCAGTCCACCAGTTGCCGCTGTTGCGGCCATGAAATCGCACATATCCGGTTCCCGAAGTAATAATATCCTGAGCAAGAGGCAGTCCAGATAACTCTGGCTCATCCACATTAACGTATGTAACATTACGCTCTCTGAGTCCCTTGTAAACTGAATCCCGCTGCCAGTAGCGGTTACGAAACTCCACAGCCAGGGGCAGCTGCCCAAACTGATCACAAAGCTTACTCAGATACTCCCGGTTATCCCGGTTATAATGAAAACTAAATGGGAACTGCAAAAGAATCACTGCCAGCTTTGATGCTTCCACTATGGGATCTATCCCCTTTATAAACTCAGCCACATCAGAGGCCATCCCCACCGAAGAGAACTGATGTGTCAGGGTCTTATGCGCCTTCACCGAAAAAAGAAACTCCGGCGGAGTCACCGATACCATCCTGGCGCTAAGCTGCGCTTCCGGCATGCGATAATAAGAAAAATTAAGCTCAGCTAAATCAAATTCCGATGCATATAACTTCAGATAATCCGATGCTCTGGTGCCTGAAGGATACAATACCCCTACCCAATCTTTATAAGAATAGCCACTGGTGCCAATACGGATAACCGAAGAACAATTTTTAAAATCAGCCATTTTGAATAAACCGATACTCTATAGAGAAATAAATTTTAGAGCCATCTTCAGACGTACAATGGGAAGATCGACCGTACTTCTGTAAAGACAGTATTTACAATCAATGACACAGACATTTGACATCAGAGTCTTAAGCATCACCAAAAAACCACCTCTGGGAGGCGAAACCGGGTAAAGCCAGGCTCTATCGCTTCCGCGATAACGACGATCAGAGTTGCAAATACCACAGACACAGGACAGATCATACTGAGAAGCATCGAAGAGCATCTGCAGTTTCGATATCACATCCATAGCTCAATACTTTCTGATCACCCCAACCAATTTACCAGCAATCTGAATCGAACTGGATGATGAAAGAACAATATCAGAATAGGCTGGGTTCTCAGCCCGCAGAAGTATCCTGTTACCATCTTTAATGAATCGTTTGAGGGTGGCATCCCCATCGATAATAACTACAACCACTTCTCCATGTTCAGCAGTTGACTTTTTTCGCACAACTACTATATCCCCGTTGAGTATTCCCATACCATTCATGCTGTCCCCTTTTATCCTGAGTGCAAACAGCCCCTCCCCCTTGAAAATCGATTTATCTAAGGTCAGATACCCGTCTACATTTTCTATGGCGGTAATCGGCTTACCAGCTGCAACCGCACCGATAAGAGGCACAGATACCCCCTCATCAATCTCATCAGGCACGCTTTCCTCAAACGAAGTAATTTCAATACCACGAGCCTTACCTGGCAGTAAGCGGATGAAACCTTTTTGTTCTATAAGCCTCAGATGCTGGCGAACATTGTTGGGACTCTTATATCCCAAGCCCTGAGCTATTTCCCTGACTGTTGGAGGAAATCCGGTCTGCTGGCGATAGCGGATTATAAAAGAGTAAACCCGCTTTTGCTCAGAGGTGAGTTCATAACCGGTCATGCCAGTCTTAATGCTCCTTCAGTTTTAAAGATTTTTCCAGAAATTACCATCCGGCGTATGCCATTGGAATCATTCACATACCTGCCTTTCATTGCAAAAGTTCTGACAGGTGTTCTTAAAAGCATACTATTAGTATCTTTGCGGCCATTATCTGCGCGAATTTTCGAAGGACGGGGACTCCACAGCCGTAACGGCTGAAAAAGGGGCAAGGACATCTGTTCGACAGTTTGTTCATACATCTGATTTTCATACTTCATGGCTTTCCCTCCACAGTTGAGATCTGCATTCAAATATACTGAACATTTGAACAGTATGCAAGGAAAAATTCGAAATTCCAAAATTTTAAATCCTAAACAGGGTATGCTCCATAAAATCACCAAAGGGGGCTTCGAATTGCTGTTTTTTAATTTCAGAAAATTATATTCATTATTTATCAAACTTAAGCAGATCTGTTTATCATTGCTTAGATTAATCCAATAGTTTGCATTTAAATCCGCAGGATCATCATGAAATTAAAAGTTTCAAAATCTATCCATTTTTCCACACAGATACAATTCCTCTTTAAGGAAGAAGTCACAGGCATACCGGATTTTATGGCAGAAGCAGGAGAAATTTGCGTAAGATACTCAGGGCAGAATACCATAATCTATGGGGGAATGGGAGAGAGGAATTCGGTCTCAACCGCTATTATCAGAAACGTATCTGCTAAAGCAATTCAGAAAGCAATCGAACTTAAAAGAGATAAAATATCGGTAGTTATCCCTTCATCAGATACTCTGGCAAAGAGCGGTAAAGCTATCATCGAGGGAATAATACTGGGCTCCTATAAATTTGACAAATATAAAAGCGAAAAGGCTCTTCAGATAGCTAATGTCGAATTAATTGGCCCCATCAGCAACAATGATATCCAGAGACTTACTATTATTTGTGATGCAGTCAATTACAGCAGAGATCTTGTCAATGAAAATGCATCAGTTATCACTCCGGAGAGGCTTGCCAAAGAAGCTGGTGAGCTGGTGAAATTTAAAAATGTCAAAGTGACAGTTCTCAAATCAAAGGAGCTTGAGCGTGAAAGACTCGGTCTTATCAGTGCGGTTGGTCAGGGCTCATCTACCCCTCCCCGGCTTATCATTATCGAATATAATGGATCGGATAGCAAAACCAGAACCGCCCTGGTTGGAAAAGGGATCACTTTCGACTCGGGTGGTCAGAATCTAAAACCCACCGGAAGCATAGAAACCATGCGGGAGGATATGGCCGGGGCCGCGGTTGTTTTGGGAGTGATGAAAGCACTGGCAAGTCTGCAAGCATCTGTCAATGTAATTGGAGTTATAGCAGCTGCACACAATGCGATTGGTAACAATTCCTTTTTCCCGGGTGATATTTACAGATCCTACAGTGGCAAGACCGTGGAGATACACAGCACCGATGCAGAAGGTAGATTGATTCTTGCCGATGCCGTCTCCTATTGCCAGGCTAATTACAAGCCATCGCAAATTATCGATCTTGCTACTCTTACCGGTGGTATCCTCACCACATTCGGTGAGTATGTGTCAGGGTTGTTTTCAAATAACGATGAGCTGGCGCAGAGGTTATTCGAATCAGGAGAAACTACAAATGAACGTCTCTGGAGACTTCCTTTGTACAAAGAATTCAGCGATTCTCTCAAAGGTGAACTTGGTGACCTGAGAAATCTTTCCAAATTTAAAAAAGGTTATGCCAGTTCGATAATCGGTGCTGCATTCATACAGGAGTTTATCAATAATATTCCCTGGGCACATCTGGATATCGCAGGCACCTCTTTTAATAATGGCAGTTCCAGGGGTGAAATACCTCAATATGGAACCGGTTTCGGAGTGCGTCTTTTACTGGATTTTCTTTTAAATAAGTGAATGCTTTATGAAAAAAATAATCGCCCATCGTGGAGCGCCATCTCTGGCACATGAAAATACCATGGAATCGTTTTTCAGGGCATGCCAGGCAGGTGCGGATTTTATCGAATTCGATGTGCGCCGTACCAGAGATAAGTTTCTGATAGCACATCACGACCCCTATATTGTTAATGGTTCTGAAAAGATTAGTATTTGTGATCTGACATATAATGAGTTGGCAAGTATCGCCTCAGAACAAAATTTTGAGGTTCCAAAAATCAGGCAGATATTGCAGGTTTTTTCCGGGAAAGTCGGCCTGGATATAGAATTGAAAGAGGAAGACTGCGAGCAGGAAATCCTTCAAATGATATCAGATTTATCTGTTAAACCCCCTTTCTTTTTTACATCGTTTAATCCGGCCATACTCAAAAAACTGAAGGAAACCGACTATTCTTTGCAAACTGGTTTACTGTTTAATTCGATGGCTGCCATTAACGAATACAGTAAAGGGATAGACTTTCTCTGCCCTGACTATGACACATTCTTTTATAACCGTGATTATTTCGACAGTACCGCAAAGCCGTTTTCTATTGCTGTATGGACAGTCGATACATCGGAAAAGATTAACAGGGTACTCAAAGATCCATTGACATGGTCGGTAATAACCAACCAGACCGCATTAGCTGTAAGTATAAATAATAAACTTAATAAAAAAAGCGAAACAACTGAATAATTAACCTTAGCTCAAAATTCTCTATGCTGAACCGATCGATAAAACTGCGTGCTGTCATAGTGGGTACCGACACCGAATGTGCTGAAATGCGTAAAGCCTTACATATTTCAGACCGTTTCGAGGTGCTTGGAAACATTGATCCGTATACAGCCCAGTTTCTGCAGTATATAAACTCCTACAATCCGGATCTAATCATAAATGCATCAACCGACCCATCCGTTGATGCCGTTCTGCAGAAGATAAAATCCTCAAGCTGCAACGTGTTAAGTGCATTAAATGCAAAGCTTCTTTTCTGTTCGGTTGTTCCAGAGGTAAACAAGTGCAACACTGCCAATTTCCGGGCTAAAGTTCTTCAAGGCCTGAAAGATCTATGTCACACTGCCTACCTCACCCGCGATATCAAGGAATGTCTGACTCTCATCCTTTCGGTTGCAATCAACTCCCTCAATGCTGACAGTGGTTCTATAATGTTAACCGATCCCAAAAAACGGAATCTGAAAATTGAAATGGCACATGGGATAGATGAAGCTATTATCAGTAATACTGAGCAGAAGATTGGAAAAGGAATCGCAGGTAAAGTTGCCTTCACCGGTAAGCCGCTTCTTCTCAATGGCAAACCAGAGAATAACGCTTCCGCTTTGGAGCGACAGGACCTTATTTCATCGATCTCTGTTCCGCTTCTCATAAACAGCCAGACTATCGGAGTCTTAAATCTGAGCAGTAAAAAAAGCTGTAAGGTATTTGATTATGATGATCTCAAATATGCAGCTGATCTGGCTCAGTTTGCTGCAGGAGTAATAGATTCCTCCAGAGAATACCAGAAAACAAAACAGACCTCCACTATTCACTCACTTCTTTCCAGCACCAGTGATATACTTCGTCTCAACTATCCGCTTCAGGAAAGACTAAATCTTCTGATGATGAAGCTAGTAATCAGTTTCAATGGCAGGATCTGTAACCTTTACCAGTTTGACAAAGAAAACAAGTGTTTCTATGTGCAGGCATCCAGCTACTATGATCTTAACCGAAGATATACCCAGATGATAAGGCTGAACGATTTTTTTACCGGTCGTATTCTTCGCTACCAGGAGCAATTCACCTATTTTACACCTCTGAAAAAACTGAATCTGCAAAAATATTTCATTGCCCAGCCACTTTTCTCTAACAGTGAGATTTCCGGACTAATACTGCTTCAACTGATAGCAAATCAAGGAGCTCAACTGGAGACCGAAAAAATACTGCTGAAAAAAATTGCTCAATATCTGGAACGTGAATTCGCCCAGTTATCGCTTCTGGAAGGAGCAAGACTGAATTTGATTAAGTACTCTGCGTTTTCTGAAATTTCATCTGATTTTTCAACGATTCACAATATCCGTAATATCGCAAGACTGATTGTAATAAACACCTGTTTACTATTTGAGGCAGAAAACTGCATCCTTAGCCTTTACAACGATGTTATGACCTGTTTTGAAGTTCTGGAGTCATTCTCATTGAAGGGCCAGAATCATCTCAGGCAACTGGAGAGTACAGATAAAATCATTACATCTGAGGTTATCAATTACACCAGTCCGATTCTTATCCCTGACCTCTCAAATGTAGGTTTCTTAAATGAGCAGACTACTGCCAAATCGGTTATCAGTATGTGTTTACGCTTCAATGGCAAAATAATGGGATCTCTTTCCATCTACGATAAAAGCAAATACAGCATTCATGACCAGAACAGCTTCAACTTACATGATCGTGAGCTTTTTAAAGACTTCTGCCTCCAGGTTATCCGGATGCTTAACCGTTTCCTTTGCTTCAGATAAATCTTTTTTTTGCTTTTTTAGTTTTATCGATAAAAGCAGCCTAAGACTGTGCCACAACAAAAGACCCGACCTGAGATTCACAGGCCGGGTTACCATAATTTTCCAGATCTGGTCGAAAAAGGGGTAACGCTACCAAATCCGGAAATGGGATTTTTTTATGGATAATCGATTAGTAATATAGACGATAGCTGATATCGAGTTGATGTTATTATGTAATATTGCATTTTTTTCGTATACTGTACGTGTACGAAAAAGCTCTCAGACAGGAGATTTCCAGTCCTCACCGATAACAACATCAGATGTTAAAGCTAATTCCTACGATTCAGATCAAACTCCAAAAACCATTTTTGACAATGCAAGCATCACAAACCCGGAAATAACCGGAACTGCCAGATTATCATTTATCACAATTTTGGGAGCTATCCGCAAAGGGATCAGTTCGAATATGGTAATGGACAAAGAAGTAGTTACTGCAATGATCATTGGGACTTTACCTCCCCATGGCTGCAAGATTCCAGGGAGAAGAGGGAAAACAGCATAAAATAAAGTCATACAAAGAAGAAAACAGGCCATCGATCCTTCCAGACTCTTTTTACCTATCTTTATTCTTCCAATACTCAAGCCCACAATCGCAGCCACGGCATCCCCCAGAATAAACAAGCTTAACACCATAAACGATATATAAGGAGTTTTCCAGAAAAGAATATTGCACAAAACAGCGGCTCCAATCACATAAGTAGAACCTGTGGTTTTTTTTGACTCCTCTTCACGAAGCATAGAACCGAAGAATTGAAAAAAAAGTCTCTGTATGGCAGGATTTTTTAAGCGCAGGTTTTCGATTATCATCGACCCAGCCAGAACAAAAGATAAAATGGCCAAAGGAAGATAAGAAGGAAGCGACCATTTGGGAAAGTAAAATATTCCAACAGGCATAACCAGTGCAAAAAGATGCAGAAGCTTGCGAGTTATCTCTTCTTTGCGTAATGCCATTTGATTCCTTTCTTTCTGTTACTCTTTAACACTGACCGGGAAAAACCAGGCACTGTAGGTGTATGAGGAGTAAGTTGGTTCGATTTTCAGATACAACTGTTTCTGGTTAATTCTTCCGCTTTCAGTCTGATACACAGGAATTCCATCTCCTCCAGGCGAAATCATCTGGTTCTTTAAAAGAAACGATGTGTCATTGCCGGAAACTGAAAACAAAGTTACAAAGCTAAATTCAGTAGCATTCACAGTCAAGTTATATTTTCCAGGCCTCTGTCGGGACAGATCAAAACTCTTTAAATCGGTACCGATCCAGTAGTACTGTGCACCTTTTTTTTCGGCTATAAAGACTTGTCCGAAACGCTGGTATATGGTTATTCCGCGGGGTTCAACAAACTGATTGTCTCCGGTACCGTAACTCCCGAAAATATCAAGCAGTTGCAGATTATGATCGTATTTGAGCACACAATGGTTATACGTATCAGTCAGCCAGATATTATGATAATAATCGATCGCAGCATAGCAAGCCTGGTATTTTTCCGGAAGAGTCGCTCTTTTGACTATCTTCCCCTTCAAATCAATTTTCCACAATCTGGTTCCATTGAAGTCAGCACAGAAAATAAAACGTTCTTTTTTGAAATGACTCCATCTGCTTGTGCCATCGGCAACAACCAATGCCGTAGGCCCTTTTTCAAATGAGAAACTGTTATCGGATGGAATTTTATTCAGCAACACCCCATCTTTTGTAAAAACCATTATTCTGCTGTTTCCAGGATCATTTACGTAAATATTCCCACTTTGATCAAGAGAGATGCGCGAGGGGCCTTTCAATCCATTATCGGTGGAAAGCTTTCCACTAAACGATTTTTCCCACCGAAGTTTCTTGCCAGAGTTAAAAAGATGTACCACTCTGTTGTTCCCTGAATCTGCAACATATACATTCCCTTTTGGATCTGCAGCAATACCTTTTGGATTGCAAAACTGATCAATCCCCTCCCCTTTCTCTCCATAAATATCCAAGGTCCACATGGAAGTATTGTAAATAATCTGATGACGCCCGGAATTAACTCCATACACCACCACTTCATCATCATCATTTTTGGTAGTAGTATCCTCCCAGACTTCTAAGCGGGTTGTAGCCAATCCCTGCGGATCATCAAAAAACGTTCTTGGACCTAGCAACATAAACAGATGCGCCGGTTTTGCTTTTCGTATTCCATAAGAGTGACCATAAGGAGGAAATACCAACGTCTCTGAATCTATGAGTGTTAATAAAAGCAGGATAAAAATCAAAACTTTTTTCATCAAAAGGTAATTCTATCTGGTCCGACCGCACTGTTTGGCGTGAATCGCGTATGACACTTTGACAAAGTAAAAAGTAATTTCAACTATCATTTCCAGGCTTACAATCTTAACCTACAACATACAAAAAGTTTCTGTTCAAATCTACTTTTAACCGTTATGCAAAATCAAACCAGAGATCAATTCGATTACCCCAGGTTACCAAGCTTACCGATACATAAGAATTATGTTTTTCCCCAGAAAGCATGAAACATTGGCAAATTTGCTTCAAATATCTATATTTGTTGATCGTAAAAATAGTGTGAAATGCCAGTGCATTATACACCTACGTTATAGGTCTGAGTTACTTCCAACAAAATCCTTTTTGAAATTTAGAAACGAGTTTAATTCATGAGTCTTGCAGCAGGTATCATAGGGCTTCCCAATGTAGGGAAATCCACCATTTTCAATGCTTTATCCAATGGAAACGCCCAGTCGGCCAATTATCCATTCTGCACCATCGATCCTAACCATGGAATAGTGGCAGTGCCAGATGAACGACTTGCCAGAATTACCGCTCTTATTCCTACAGATAAGGTAGTACCAGCCTTTCTGGAGCTGGTAGATATAGCTGGTCTGGTAAAGGGAGCATCCAAAGGTGAAGGTTTGGGGAATCAGTTTCTTGGCCATATAAAGGATGTCAATGCTGTACTTCATGTAGTACGCTGTTTTGATGATGATGATATTGTGCATGTAGAGGGATCCATCGATCCGGCCAGAGATATTTCCATTATAGAAACAGAATTAATGCTTGCCGATCTGAGCACTGTAGAGCGCGGTATTACCAGAGTAGAAAAAGTGGCAAAATCGGGTGATAAGGAAGCTATAATCAAACTGGAAGTTTTTAAAAAAGTCCAGAATGCACTCTCACAGGGGATTTCTGTTCGCAAAATTATAACCGATCCTGCAGAAGTAAAGATCATTCATGAACTTCATCTGCTTACCTCAAAACCAGTTCTCTATGTGGCAAATGTAGATGAGAATGGGATGACTGAAGATAATGATGCAGTAAGAACGGTACGCAAAATCGCAGAAGAAGAAGGTGCTGGTTGCATAAAGATCTGTGGTAAACTGG
>CAYYNL010000044.1:0-27383 GCA_964472925.1 uncultured Fibrobacter sp.
ATAAAGTCGAAACACCTGATTGGCTTAGCAATCAATAGGTTACGCGAATGCGCCACATCCAACTGCGGAATTTAGGATAATAAGGGCTTAAAAAATGAGAGAGAGTATCTTTAATTAAATGGGAAGAGTCAAAAGTTTAAAATATTGTGTTATTGATCCATAACCATCAGTTAAGCACAAATATTCACTACGCTTGGCTTTCGCACCGTTTTCCCGAAGTAGGCACTTCAACTAATGGCAGCAAGTATCCTTCACCTGTACATTCTAATGTTAATTTGTAAAGGTACATTCTAAGATAAGGATGCAATATATAAGGAGCATTATATTCGCTCCAATCATCTAGCTTCGAAATTTCAAACTTGCTTTCATCAACAGTAAAAATACCTACAATCTCAACTGTGCTGGTGTACCTACAATCCGATTCCTCTCCAAGTTTGACTAACATTCCTACACTTACGCTGTGATTTTCTTTATCGTATTCTGATTTTGCTGTGAAGAATTTAGGCGTTGAAGGTGGTTTTAATGTATTGTCACCATCAAAGGCTTTAAACGACAGTTCTCTAACTGAAACATGTACTAAATTAATTCCGTGTTTAATAAATTTTTTCTCTTTCATTATGCTGCTACTTTAAAAGGATAATCACATGCTGATTCAATAATTTCATTTAAGCAAATTTCTTTGTATGTTCCCCTCAGAATAGCTGGAGCACTAACCTGTTCGCCTCTTTTCTGCAATATTTCCCTATATTTAGTATCTGCTTCATTGATTGTTTTTTTAAGCTCTTCGTATGGAGTGTTCTGTATTTCTTTTATCAATTCTTTCAACATTCTGATAGCGTAGTCCATTGTTTGTACCTCCCGATTTGGTGTCTATAAATGATATTATAGCTTTTAATAGACGTCAAATCCTTTACACATATTTGAATTTGTGGGCGCCTAACTATATTCGTGTGGAAATCCGCTTCTCTTTTTGCACCATCAATTAAAGCACGTATAACATCAAATGCTTTTTTCTTATCAATACAGTGAAATACTCTAAAGTCTTCTAATCTCTTATCAGTTGCACTTTTATTTAATTTTAGTTCTAACCTTAGGGTCTCTTTGACTTTGTCAAATATTTTGCGATGCTCAATATTATCAACTAAATCTAAAATCTTTTCCGAAACTATGCTGGCCTGAAAAACAATTATATCTTTAGCTTCATATTTTTTAACAAATTTACACCAACATTTTGCTTCTTCCAGAGCGTCGCAAAAAGTTGCTTTTTCAAAGAAATAAACACCTTCACCTAAATATTCGGTTTCCTTCGATTTCAAAAAGCCAGAAGCTCTAATACTTGCCTCATTTTTTGCGTGTGTACCGTGATAGGCGTCTATTTGCATGGTAAGGGCGTTTTTCTGAAATGCTAGACTATTTAATTAATCTAATAAGGGCAAATATAATACCGTAACCTCAAATTATGTTCATAAAATAAGTTTAGCAGTATTAAATAGTATAATAATGTTTCTCACACAGAATAGCAATCCTCCCAATCTCCCTGTCCAAGCACGATTTCCACCCATTCTTTTTTTTCCATCGTCGAATAAAAACTGCATTCCATAAAAGGTAATATTTTTCATATCTGTTTTTATACTTGAAAGTCATATTAATCGGCGGGCACTTTAGATTCGGTGTCGGGCAACTTAGATTTAGGTTTTTATGTTAAAAAGATGATTACTTGAGCTAAAAAGATGACCCATTGGGTTAAAAAGACGATTATTTTGCGCAAAAGGCATATTTTGGCAGCTCTGCAAAGATATAGTAGAGATTAGATTTAGCAATAGAGTTCAATGTGTGCAAATAAACTTTGGGCTATGAGGAAAAACCTTAGCCATAAAGAGTTCCTTCTTGCCATTATAAAGAGCACGGTACAAGACTTGCCCACAATAATTTCCGTAATGTAGTTTTTCCATTTCCGCATAACTGACGCAGTTGAGGAGCACCTCAGGGGAGTGCGGGATTGGTTTGCCGCGCGTCTGGGCATCGAAATTTTAAACAAAGGAGTCGCCCATGAACGTGTTAGAAAAAAATGATCCTGAGATTTTTCAACTCATCAAATCTGAAGAATCATATCAGAAATCCACCATCCGACTTATAGCCAGCGAAAACTATACTTCCAAAGCAGTTCTGGAAGCCTGTGGCACAGTTTTTCAAAATAAATACTCTGAAGGATATCCAGGAGCACGCTACTATCAGGGGCAGGTTAACTGTGATGGCGTGGAAAGATTGGCTATTGCCAGAGCTAAGGCTCTTTTTGGCGCTGAACATGCCAACGTTCAACCCTATTCAGGTTCCCCTGCTAATCTGGCGGTCTACTTTGCTTTTGCCAAGCCGGGAGATACCGTTCTTGGACTTAATCTGAGTCATGGCGGCCATCTTACGCATGGCTCCAAAGCAAGTATCACCGGAAAATGGTTTAATGCTGTACATTATAGTCTCAACCCCAAAACCGGCCTGATCGACTATGATGAAATCCGCAGTTTGGCACTTCAGCATAAACCCAAATTGCTTATTGCCGGACACTCCGCTTATCCCAGAATTCTTGATTTCGCAAAATTCCGCTCCATTGCAGACGAATGCGGGGCTATACTTTTTGTAGATATGGCTCATTTCGCAGGTCTGGTAGCTGGTGGAGTTCATCCTAACCCGGTTCCCTATGCAGATATTGTAACTACCACTACTCATAAGACACTAAGGGGCCCTCGGGGTGCTTTGATCCTTTGCAAAGAACAGCATGCAAAAGCTATCGACAAGGCGGTTTTCCCCGGCCTTCAGGGTGGTCCACACAATGCAACTACCGCAGGAATAGCCGTTGCCCTGGGAGAGGCTCTGAAACCTTCATTTAAAGATTATGCCCATAAGATTGTAGAAAATGCAAAGTGCCTGGCTAGTGAGCTGATTTCTCAAGGTTTTAACCTGGTTTCAGGCGGCACCGATAACCACCTTATGTTAATTGATCTATCAAATAAGTCCGTTACCGGTAAAGTGGCCGCTGTCGCCCTGGAAAAGGCAGGTATCGTACTTAATTATAATACCGTACCAGGTGAAAGCCGAAAAGCATCTGATCCTTCCGGTATTCGACTGGGAACTCCTTCTGTGACAAGCCGTGGTTTTGGAACCGCTGAAATGAAAAAAATAGCACTTTGGATGAACGAAGTAATCAATAATGTAAATGATGATACCGTTCTTTCAAAAATCGCATCTGAAGTTGCAGAGCTTTGTAAAGGATTTCCAGTTCCTGGTATCGAATAATCTGGCATCTTTTTCGCGCATCAATAATTCAGTGATGCGCGTTATATTTCCTGTCGCATCGCCCCCATTAACCAATTCACCCAATTCCTTAAAAATGAAAAAATTAAAAATCGGTATTAGTTCCTGTCTTCTGGGAAACAAAGTCAGATATGATGGTAACCATAAGCTGGATCATTATATCACTGAAACACTGGGTAAGATTTTTCAGTATGTGCCATTTTGCCCGGAAGTGGGATGTGGCTTGCCTATTCCCAGAGAGGCAATGCATCTTGTTGGTGATCTATCCTCCCCTCGTCTTTTGACTAACAGAACTCAGATTGATCTCACAGAGCGTTTTAACAGATATACTGAAGCCATATTAAATTCTATCTCTTCAGAAAACCTCTGTGGCTTCATCTTTAAATCAAAATCTCCCAGTTGCGGCCTGTTTGATACAAAGGTGTTTACTGCCTTACACAATGGTTCGGTTAAAAAAGGCACCGGTCTTTTTGCAGCTGCATTCATAAAGAGATTTCCGAGATTGCCAGTAACCGATGAAAAACAGCTTCAGGATTTGCCATTTCGCGAAAAATTTATCGAAAAGGTATTTGCTTTTTCCAAATGTCAGGACTGGAAGCACTGAGAGCTTTTCAACGTTTTTCTGATAAACGCTGATAGATCATTTCAACTGCCTCGCTCACCCATCGGCTGTCTTTATAGCTTTTGTAATGGCGAAAATTTATGAAAAATGTGGGGGTTAGTTCCACTCCGTTTTTAAGAGCTTCCAGTTGAGACATTCTCAGGTATTCAACAGTATTTTGATTATCCATCCGGTATATAAATGATTCTCTGGGGATTTTCAGGCTGTCTGCCACATCTATCACCATCTCAATATTTATTCTTTCCTTAATTGAAGAGAGGGCTTTCAGGAGTTCTGATTGTTTTCCCCAGTGGGATGCGGCAACCATTGCACCGTTCAACAAATTAACACCGAAAGGTTTTACCGCCAGTTTTGCCTTACCAAATAAACTGCCCTTTGTTACACTATCACAGATTTCACTGTAAACTTTTTTACACAGAGGGCAGGAAAGAGAGATATACATCACTATCTGAACCGGTGCCAAGCTGTCTCCAACAAAGGACAAGCCTGTAGTGTCGATAGAATAACGAGATGTATCTGACAAAAAGCTGATTCTCGCTTCAAGAGCCTTGACAATGGTGCTGCATGGTTTACCGAGTTCAATGAGCCATTTCCTGAAATAGTTAAAATGTTCATATTCATCTGCTTTTATTTGAGATGTATTCAGGGCATTCTCGATAGCTCCTGTTCCGCAAGTATCAACTTTGGATTTTGCAGATAATTCTGATAAGCAGAGAATAAGTATGGCAGGTAACATCGTCTTTAGAGATCCGGTACATATTTTCATGATTTTTTCTCTCCTCACTTTCCGAATTTAAACCCGAATACACTTCCGCAGATACCGCCGGTAATGTGTGCGAACTGGGAAATATTATCGCTTTGAAATGATTCCAGAATCTCTCTGGTCAGGAATAAAAAGATTATAAGAATAAAGGTGAGAGGAATGTCACCAGATTTAAAATTGGTAAAGGATCCCAGGATTATAAACATGAAAACAATTCCACTGGCACCCATCAGGCCGGTATTAAACAGCAAACTGTTCAATATCCCGGTTACACCAGCAGAGATTATCATCATGGAAAGAATTCTCTTTGAGCCGTATTTTTCCTCAAGAATAGGACCAATAAGCAGTATAAAAGCGAAATTACTTATAAGATGATTCCAGTCCTGATGTCCAAGGACGTGCGAAAAAATGCGCAGATAGGTTAATGGATTGGAAAAATTCATCTGGGGGTATGCAACAAAAAAATTTCTAATGAACGTTCCATGAATTGCATTAATAAAAAGTATAGCTGTGCTTACTAAAGTAAATGTCAAAATCACCGGAGAATTGTATCGGATTCTCATTTTAATTCAACCTGCATATTTTTGGAAAAATGTTCTTGGAAATGGTCGTCTTTAAAACAACTTCTCAGACAGCCACACCAGATTTTCTGAAAATCTGTCTATGGTAGATAGTCCTTCCTGATCATCAGCCACTTCACCAGCTTCCCTTCCAAATGTAATATTCCAATAACTGGAGCCTGGAACGATCATATCGTTTACCATATACCAGTAAAGTAATTGTGCATAGGTGAAGTTTTGTCCGGCTCTTCTGGCCACTACCAGTGGTCCTCCAATCTTTCTGGAGAACAGATTCCCATTGGCTCTTGAGACATAACCAGCCCGGTCCAGCAGTGCCATAAGGTCTGGAGTCGCAGAGCCAAAATAAACCGGAGATCCACATATGATAATCTGCGCTTCACACATTGCCTGAAAAATAAGATCAAAATCATCATCTGAAATTATGCAGGACCTGTTTTCCTGTTTTCTGCAACTGCCGCAGGCTTTACATGGTTTAACCAGCAATTTCGATAAAGAAAATAATTGAGTTTCTATGCCTGCTTTTTCAAAATGATTGGCGCAGCGTTTCAGTAAAAACTCAGTGTTACCGTTTTTTCTGGGACTTCCACAAAGAAGTGCTGCTTTCATTTAGATACCCCCCGGGATTAAAATCCCCTCATTTTTTTCTGAAATGAAATGTGTTATAAAAACCGGCGACAAATTCATCGGTTTCTCTGGTTAGCCCTTTTTCAAGATTCAAAGTTATGGTGCTCAACCTGGTCTCATGATGAATCTGGATTCTAAGCACTGAATAATGAGCGAGTTTTGTGGATGACAATCCATTATACATTCCACTGACTTCCATCTGTGCTGCCCAAGAACTGTTGAATTTATTGTAAACCGATATTCCATAGGGAATTTCATCGGCCTGTCCGGAACCCCTGACATATTCAACCGGACTGCCTAATGGGGCAAGACCCAACCGTGAGTTGATTATCAGTGAAGAGCCTATTTTTTTAGAGACATTGAATAACAATAGATAATCAGCTTCTCCTGTACCAGCCCCAGCCAGTCCATTGCTCTCATAATAGTTATGATTATTATCCCAGATGGTGTAGGGTTTTGCACTGGAAAAAGCAACCCCCACAGTGAATGCAACAGCCGGTCTGTAACGGCCCTCTTTCAGCAGACGCATTTTAGTTTTAAAGCGGGGCGTTTTCCCACCAGTATTATGTTTGTTCTGATATGGAAATTCGACAAAAAGATCCGTAACCTCTAGCTCCAGTGCTATGGCATTGCAGGGATATATGGTGAAATAGAGTGGTACAGTCAACATCAGCCGCTCCTCCCAGAAGGGATTTCTTACCAGAGGCATTTTTCTGGTGTAATAAGCCATAAAACCAGTTTGAAAATCCCAGAAACCAGCTTCTTTAAAATAGGCATCACCAATTCTTGAGTACATATATCCACTCTGATGCCCGAAGTTAAAATTACTTTTCTGAATAGTGTTAGAAGTATCCCAAGCAAATGATACACTTACGGCTATTAAAGAGATTAAAATTACATTTCTTAACATTGAGACTTCCCAATCAAGAAGAGTTCCCGGACAACTGAAAATCAGTTTAAAACCAGCTCATCTTTTTTTATCACAGCAAAATGGGATTAACATTTAGCAGATGATTAACCAGATCCCGATTCTCACTCTGCAGGCGCACAGCAAAACGAAAATATCCGGCTCCGTCAGAGAATTTTGAACTGACATCTTTGATAAAAATCGATTTTTCAGATAATAAATATCTGCTCAACGAATGAGCGAAATCAGCATTTCCCTTCAATCGGACCAAAAGAAAATTTGCACCGCTTTTATAAACTCTGTCTATATAAGGAACTGTAGATAATTCAGCAGCAAAATCGGTTCGGTCACCAATAGTGCGCTCAAAAGAGCTGTTAAGAGCGTTTCTGTGCTTAAGGATGAGTTCCAGAAAGTGTTCTGCAATCGAGTTCATATTCCAGATAGGAATGTTCTGTTTTACATAAGTGTTAATATCCTGATCGCAGCTATAAAAATAACCAAGCCGGATTCCAGGCACACCCAGTGATTTGCTTAAACTTTTGATAACCAGGACATTTGAGAGCGGTTTCTTTTCCAGTGCTGTGATGATAGATGGAAATTCAGAAAATTCAATGAACGATTCATCGACCACTATCTTCTTAAGAGGAAATGTATTCGCAAATGAATAGATCCAGTCGGTATCAAGAAGGGTTCCGGTTGGATTGTTAGGGTTAACAAAGACAACACATTCTGCATTCATGGCTTTCTGTTGTATTTCAGTAATATCAAACTCGCCATCGTCCTTATAAGTGTTGAAATTATTAAATATTCTGCTGTATTCACCAAAGCTGGGACAGGGAATAAGTGCAGGTGAATTGCCAAATCTTGACTTTAGAATGGGATAGATTTGTGATGCACCGTTAAGTGCAGTTACTCTTTTTTCATCGCACAAAAGGAACCAGGCCATTTTACGGTCAAGAAGGGCCTGTCGTGATCCATAATTGTGCATAAGGTTTGGGAGCACGTTTTTCATTTCTGAAATGATTGAGGCATTGGGGAAATGCATGTTTCGGATAAAACAGAAATCGGTAAAATGATAATTCCAGTACCCGCCGAATGCATATTCAAGAATTTCTTTCCGGTTTTCGTTAAAATCAAACTCTGCAACCTGCAGATCGTTAGGATCATCTACCTCAGACCAGTTTTCTCCCTGTACAATTTCTGCATGAATCGTTTCCTTTTGCATGTAAATTAATATACCAAGGATCAATTCATAATAGCAATTACGGTCTATAACATTGGCATAATAGATAAGCAGTTTTTTAAATGAAGTATCACAGAATTCTCTGGAAAACTTGTAAATATTTAGCGTCTTGTATTTATCTGAAAAATCGAATGATTCAGACTGCAGATGAGGTGGTATTACGTTTGTAATCACTGAATTTTCAACAGTAACCACAGTTCCATCCATACCGATTTTGTACTTATCAACCAAAGCAGCATTTTTATAGGGGGAATTTATCAGCCGTTTGATCACTTCCGGGTGATAAAGCAGGTCCGATTCAATAAGAATAATATCACTGTCAATACTGATATGCTCAAAGGCAAGTGCCATGGAATAGATATTGTTGGTTTCACGGTATTTGGAATTATGGATAAATTGAAATGACAATTTAGGATAGCACTCGCACAAATAACTCGTCAATTCATTCGCCCGATAACCGGTAACTACCACGATATCTTGAATACCATTCTCAACAAGCCCGTCAACTATCCTGCAAATAATGGTTTTCCCGGCAACTTTCAGCATGGTTTTATGGCATGAATCTGTCAAGGGTCGCATTCTGTTTCCATAACCGGCTGCCAATATTATTGCTTTCATCTTCTGCCCGGTTCCTTTCAGATACTTTCTGGAATTTGAATTTGGGTTGGTTCTTCTTTTCTTTTCTCCTGCTTTTGCATTATGAATTCAAAAAAAGTGGCCAGAAATGCCAATATATTATTCATTGTCCAATAAATAACCATTCCTGCAGGTGATGTGTAAAGCAGAAGAAAAAATAAAGCTGCCATCCAGTAAAGATTTTTTCTCTGTTTTTTCTGAAGAGCAGTGGAAAGTGATGGATCGGTGTGTATCCAGGAAGCACAGATGGTAAAAGAGGTCATGATAAATGGGAGAACATTAAAATATTCCCCAAAAAACGGTATGCTAAAGGGAAACCTGAAAAGGTGATCCGGAAAAGAGAGATCTTTTATCCATAAAAAAGAGGTGTTACTCAAAGCTATATGTTCACTGAGCATATGGTAAGCGGCAAAGAATACCGGTATCTGAATGGCTGCGCTCAACAGACTCTTCAATGAATAAAGAGGGCTGATTCCAAGCTCCTTATAAACCTCCAGTGTTTTTCTTGTCTGTTCTTCCCCCTTGTACTTTCTCTTAATTTCATTTAGGCGAGGCAGAAGCAGTGAGGATTGGCGGTTTACCTGTTTTTGCCAGACGCTTGCAAGCTTGAAAAGAGGTGCCAGCACAATCTTTACACAAACAGATAATAAAAGTAATGCCAACGGAACGCTATGGAATATTTTAAGGAGTGTATCAAAAACAAATAAAAAAACAAAGGACAACCATCTCATCCAGAATGGCAACTGGTAAAGAAGCCTGCCAAGATGATGGTCTGTTTTTTTAAGCTCACTGTATACTATTGGACCATAATACATCTTCAAACTGGATGATTGAGAAAATTTAACATTAAAAGAACCGTTCTTATATATTATGGGCAGACTTGACGCAGTAGATTGAATAAAACACCCCCAAAACCTGTTGTGAATTCCAATCCAGTCACCTGCTTTTAAAGTGTCAGTTTCAGGAAGCTTTTCGGGTTTGAGAGCTTTTACTTTTTTATCTAGGTAGACCAGATCCCCCCCGTTTCTGATATCATCTGGAAATGTCAACTTCAACTCTGGAAGATTCTTCTCTTTTGTAGTTACCGGATCATTACCAATCAGCCTGCCCGAAAAAACAAGAGTGTAACTGTTTTTATGAAAAGTATACTCTTTTACTACCTGGATGCCAGATGCTACAGGTGATGAAAAAAAACTGAAAGTCAAAGTTGTATCAGATTGTGTTCTGTGCATTTTATATAGTGACAAATTGGGGCTGCTATCTCGAAGTAAATCATTTCCGGTTTCCATCCTTATCAGTGGAACACCATTCTGGCTGTGAAATATTTTATCTATTTTGGCAACATCACAATAGTTATGGGATAACTGGATGTCAAAAAGATCTCCTTCCGAAGTAAATCGAACAATCTGATTCTGAAGAGTGAAAGCAAATGATGAATCAGGCAGTATCTCTGTTTTTTGTGAGAAAGAAATGCAAGGGAAAAGTGCTAAATGAAGAATATATAGACAAAAGATTCTTTCAAACATCTTTGCTTTCATGATTATTGTTTAAAAAACCTGCCCATTTCACTTAATGCAGAAACAATGTTAGGGCTAATCTGCGGCTTTTTAATAATCTGATAATGTTTATCTCTGACCTCATAATATCCTCCGGGAAACTGAACGGTAACCACATTTGGTTCCACGATCGCGAAATTGAAGTAACTTCCTGTAAGTAACCAGTCCCAGGATTTTTCTGAAAACAGATTTTTACCTGAACAGAAATCAGACTCAGGATTTGTCACCATGAAAACATCCTTCATCAATGTGGCAACTATATCATAATGAGAAGTTCTTCTCTCAATAGTACCTTTTGGTTTTCCCGGCCATATGGTAACAAAAGGAGTTCTGATTTGCCAATCACTGAAAGAACTGCCATGACCTGTATACGCCAGACCGTTATCATCGAATTCCTCTCCATGATCAGAAGTGATTATTACCACAGTACTGTCCAGAAAACCACGTCTGGTCAGATCATCCAGAACCGATTCCACCAGTGAATCGGTATATTGAAGACTCGTTTTATATCGGACAAATTTTTTCTGTATCTCAGTCATTGCTTTATCATAATGAATTCTGTCTTTATATGCAGGTGGATAACTTTCTGTACAGAGCGCATCATAAAAAAGGAAACCAAAAAAGGGCTTATCTGCCTTCTTCTGGTCTAACCATGATTTCCATTGATCTGTAATAGCTGAATCATTCCGATATGGCGCCTGCGGATCCGGTATGACAGTCTCCAGCCTAAGATTCTCAATTTTAACAAATGCAGTAACATCCAGGTTTGCAGGGGCATATAACTTATAACTGGTAAATATTCCTATATCATAATTGACCTCAATAAGTCTGTCAATAAGAACCGGAGAATGTTTGTGAGACTCCACATACTGCTGATAGGTTGGTGGTATTCCATAAAAAAGGGAAAACGTGCCCATCTTTGTAGAGTTGCCGCCACTATAATGATTATTAAAAATGGTACCGTTTCTGCGGGCAAAATCAAAACAGCGTGGTGCATTTACAGGATTCATCATATCATAACGCATACCATCAATAGCGATTATGAGAATGTTCCTGCCAGGATTTGCATTCGCATACTCAAGTGGTTTTTGCGGATAGACAAATTCGTTTCCACTGCTGGCAAATTTCTTGGGAAGTGCTCGCCGGTTGGAAATATCCACAAAACCATGCTTGATCATAAACCTTTTACTGGTTGATGGATAAAAAAGAGGTAAAGTGGTAGTAAACCTGGTAATATCCACATACCCTGTTGCATCAGCCCACATATGGGTAACATGAGTAAAGAGCAGAAATACCAGAGTAAGTGGCAGACTAATTGAAATGTGGATCTTTTTTCGGGCAATAACAAAGCTATTCCAGCTCATTTTAGCCACAAATGAGTTGAATACCAGTAAAATAAACAGATATAAGATACCGAAACCCCAGGTTTTCCATCCAAGTATCTTTATAGTGAGCATGTTAAAATGAAACCGGTGAGATGTATACACCTGCGCATCAAGAAGTTCGATACACAGAAACGCAGAACTTAATAACACACATACTGTAATGATAAACTTGCGATAAGGCAGCAAAATGATAAGAGGAAAAATCAGAGTAACCCATGCAATAATCGAAAAGGATGCAAAATGACTGGTAAAGGCGGTAAAAGTATATACAATTGAGAGAAGATCACCTGGCAGTTTGTATGCGGAGATATAAAGTAAACCAATAAGAATCATCAGGATAGCAGTAATAGAAAAAAAACCGGCACTCCATCTGAAAAGTTCCAATCTATTTTTCATCTGCCACCAAGAGTTGTTAAATAAAAGAAAGCTTCTCTTTTTTGTTTTTTCAGCAGTGTTTGATTTAACAGAGGGGATCTCTGGTTGATTATTTGTTTTCATATTTATTATTTGAATTTGGGGAGTTTAAGGAGCGTTGGAGTCTTTTTTGTTTCTGAACATCTGCAATTTTGATAATCTCTTGGGCTCCTGTTTCAACACTTTTTCCGAAGTTAAAAAGGATACGCTCCCGTAAATTAGCTATTTTCTCTTTGAATCGTCCTGGATCTGACAGGAGTTTCTCGATTATTAGTGGAGCACTCTCGAGTTCATCCATTTTGAGTACAAATCCCACCTCATCACGGATACTTACCTCCATGGGCTCCAACCCCAGTTCCTGATATGCTGGGTTCCTGACTCTACGGGGCACATCTATGTATAAAACCGGCTTCTCTAGACCAAGGGCATATTCTATAGATGTGGAAGACCAGTCACAGACAAGCAGGTCAGAATCCAAAAGAGAATCTTTATCACCCATACGGTTAACATATTTGAGTAAGTGATTTTTCCCATAGAGTCTTAGAATTTCTTCGATAATCTCCGGATTGAGTTTAAGGGTCTGGTAGTGAGGCCGTAATGTAACCTTAAAACCAGCATTGAGCAAAACCCCTACAATTTCTTTACCACAGAGATTAAGAATGGAATTTTCCCCCCAGGTAGGAGCCAGCAGAATTGAGTAAGGTTTTTGGGGTAATTTATACCTATTGGCTGCTTCAGCATAAAGCTCCTCAACTCTGGCATAACCGTGGGGAACCAGATTTTTGGGAGTTAGTCCTTTAAGCTGCTCCCTTTTGCGAATCTCCTTAATCTGGTGTGGACCTACACAAAGAATAGTGTCATAGTGATCATAGGAGTTCTCGAAATCAACCATGTGGGTACTCCCCATGGCATGGAATAAATAGATATAATGGACAGGATTTATGGATCGTTTTAATTGGAAAATGTTCAGATCTATCATGGTCAGCAGAAGACAGTCTGCCTTTAAGAACTGAAAAAGTGTGATCTGCCAGAAACCGGGTTTAATATAAAAAGACTTATACAAGGAATGCTTTTTGGAAAGCCCCGGATCCAGAGGATCTGAACTGATATAACAGACTTGCCTGGAATTCAATAACAATTCTTCGATTATCTTTTGAAAATGATGCCAATCCTGGCCACTCTCTGAATAAACCACTATGTTTCGTTCATCGGGTGTAAGTCTGTTAAATGCCTTATAGTTTTGAAAAGATTTAAAAAATAGATTCAAAGAAACCAGAAGATTTTGTTTCACAATCGGCTTTCAATGTTATTGTGAATGAAAAACGGTGAATTAATTCTTTTTTTTGGGTTTAAAGATGGATGTGATTTTATACCAGAAAGTTTTTACTCCAAGAACTATGGTAGCAAAAACTCCCACGATAGCTGAAATTATCATTGTCCCGGTGCCTGGGTCCAGGTAAGCAACAGAGAGCTGAGAGTTTTTCTGAACCTCTGGGGTAAGAAGACCGGCCATAACAGCTATTATTAACATTATGTTAAATGAAATATTTAGGCGAAGGTTTTCAACGCTTTTTTTCATAATACCTCCTATTAAAACGATTACTAAAATAATTCACATTCTTTATAATTACCAAATGGATTTATCCACTCTCCGCCTTGGCCTGTTGTTTGCATATATTCCACCTCAGGGAGCAAACTCTATTTTTTAACTCGAATTATTTACTGAGAAGATTGTACCCTGTTACGGGTGCAAAAATCTTGAGCATTTTGTGAATGAGTAAATGTGAGCGGTGAGATAAACTCTTCCGATAATTCAAATGCAGAGGAGCATTTATGGGACAGTCCTTGCATGATGCAGTGGTGATCTATAATCTTTTCCCTCGCCTGGTGGCATCATTGCATCTTTGGGTAAAACACTTGGATAGAATCGCTGACATGGGTTTTAACAGCATCTATCTTAACCCATTTCAACAAACCGGTAATTCCAGAAGTCTCTATGCAATAAAGGATTATTACCGGTTGAATCAGGAGTTTCTACCAGAAGGAAGCGCCCAGGATGATTTTTCTCCAATCAGCCAGTTTATAAGAAGCTGTGAGGATTATGGTATCGATGTTTATATGGATCTGGTGATAAATCATACCGCCAACGAATCGGTTCTTCTCAAGCAGCATCCACAATGGTATAAGCGAGACTATAGCGGAAATATTGTTCATCCGTTTGCAATCGATCCGGCTAATCCATCCAATGTAACTGTCTGGGGGGATCTGGCAGAACTTGATTTCGAACATACAAGCGATCTGACTGGTTTATTAAAATACTGGGACGAGGTGATCTCTTTTTACCAGGAACTTGGTTTTGTCGGTTTTCGATGCGATGCTGCTTATAAGGTATCAAGCCAGATTTTTAAATCATTGATATCTGCAGCAAAAAAGAGACATCATGGAACTTTATTCTTTGCTGAAACATTAGGTTGTACTATAGATCAAGTACAGCATCTTAATGGGTGCGGTTTTGATTACCTGTTTAATTCCTGTAAATGGTGGAACTTTGACAGTTCCTGGTGTCTGGAGCAGCATGAGCAATTCAAACACATTGCTCCATCGATAAGCTTCCCTGAATCTCACGATACCCTGCGCACTCCATCAGAAGCTCCTGGTTCACTTAACTGGCATAAAAACCGTTATATTCTGGCTGCGGTTTTTTCAAAAGGGATACTCATGCCCATGGGATATGAAACAGGGGCGATTAAAAAAATAGATGTAGTAAATTCCCGTCCTCAGGACCTCCAATACGGTAAATGGGATGTTACAGAGTGGATCAAAGCTGTTAACATTTTCAAACTTAACACCCCTCTATTATGCCAGGAAGGAAAGTGGAGGGCTTTATGGAGTTTCGATTCAAACATTCTCTTTTTGTTGAGAGAAAGTGAAGACCAGAAGCTCAAAATGGGTTTTTTAGTTAACAAAGACTGGTATAACCCGGTATCCGTTCCTTTGAGCCAGTTTCCTTATGAAATAGCGGATTTTAAATACTGCATAAAGCCTTTTGAGGATCCTTTCAAAAAAAGAAAAAATGAAAGCGAATTGAACCTAGAGCCTTCAGAGATCTACCTTTTTGTGGAATAAATTCCATATTATCCTAAAAACCGCAGTAGATTGACGCGAATAACACGTAATCGATTGCGCATAAAGGCATTCAGTCCTTTCGGTCTTATCTCCAGTAGATAAAACCTTCAAGGACTTCAAACATTTCTGCATCAATATCTTACGGTTCTTCATCGTCACCTACTGCGGTTTTTAGGATTATGGATCTAAAAGTATCTACAGCTCTCAAGCAGATTTTTAAGACAGCTTAGATTACCCGCCACCAAATAAACAGCTTGGTATAGTGTGCTCAAAACGGATAATAATGTCCATCTATCCGGGTTTCAAAGAGAGTTATGACTATTAAATTCCTTTTTAAACCTAATCCCCTCAGTTTATTTGGATGTTTAAGCTTAAGATATTGAGATGATAAGATTTGAACGTACAGCTGCCTTACCAATAAGGTAATAAGGTCAAACCGCGTGAATGGTTTTCCGATTATTATCGGGACATGAATACACTGCATTCAACTGCGGATTTCAGGTTAAAATAAAATAGCAATTCTGCCATATTTTTATATATTGTATTAGACCATAGGGACTACATAAATTTGGCCCATTCTCAACAGATGCATTTAATTTTACTTATAATATCCAAAAAAGGATAAACTAAAAAAATGGTCAACATCTTCGACTATTATGATTATAGAAAATTTCTTCGGGATTCTTACGAGGAGATGCATTCAATAGATATAAAATTCTCCTATCGTTTTATTCAGAACAAAACCGGTATAGATCCAGGTTTTTTGGTGAAAGTCTTTAATGGACAAAAAAGTTTACCAGAAAAAGCGATTCCCAAATTTGCAAAGCTGCTGAAATTGGACGAGCGTCAATCGGAGTATTTTACTAATCTGGTTTTTTACGGCCGAGCAAAATCTGATATCCAGAAGAAAAATTACTTTGAAAAGCTAATTTCATACAAAGAACCAAGATGCAGAGTCGTTGAATCTGATCTCTATGAGTTCTACAGCAAATGGTATTACACAGCAATACGGGAGCTCATTGGAATTTATCCGTTCACCGGTGATTTTAAAGAACTGGCTGGTCTACTGGTACCGCAAATAACGGCCTCCGAGGCAAAAGAGGGAGTGGAATTACTCGAACGGATGGGCTTTATTTCGAAAGATCAAAATGGAAGATACAATCAGACCGATCGATTTATCACTACAGGAGAAAAGTGCAGAAAAAATGCCACCTTAAACTTTCATAAAGAGACGATTCAGCTTGCCAGCAATGCACTGGAACAGATTCCACAGGAAAAGCGAGACATCTCCACCATCACAGCCACATTGTCTGCAGATGGTTTCAGTAAATTAAAAAATAAAATGACCGAATTCCGCAATGAGATTCTGAAGATTGTTCAGGAAGAGAAAAATGCCACCGGGGTATACCACCTTAATTTCCAATTGTTCCCCATCAGCAAAACCTTGCAGGATTAATCTTTAATGAGATCCTTTATTATAATCTTGTTTTTTGTGTTTTCCGCTGTTTTCTGGCATCCGCTTATTTGGGCTGGAGGTCCTGGCTCTGGCTCAGAAACTACCAATAGTGTTATTAATCATTATTTCTGATCCCGATATATTAATTGGACTACATTTTTTGCTGAATTTTTATCTGATGCTTCCAAAAACAAGTCTTATTCCTACTCCACCACTGAGCACAAAATCATCAGAAGGTATAAACTGCCATTGTGGCGCAACTTCCCCAAAAATTGACAGTGGAAGAGAATTAAAAAGATATTCAACCCCTATTGGTACTCTTGCTCCCAAAAACCAGTCATCACCTACCCTGGCTGCAAGCCCTGCTCCTATGTAAAATGGAAAGTTATTTCCATTGGTAATAACCCGAAGGTTAAAAGGGTGAATCAAAAAATCAACATGCATCTCGAAAGTGCCGTTTTCAGTAAATGACCAGGCTGCGGACAAATCAGTAGCAGTTATGGTTCCATGCCAAAATTTTAAACTTAACCCAATCGGTTCTCCTAATAGTGCGCCAATCTCGAAACGAGGAGTAGGCCTGATGATAAGAGTATCCTGAGCCTGTATCTGAATCATCAAAACAAACACTGTAGCTATACACATTAAAAATTTCATGAATACTCCTTTGAATGGCTTTTTCCATAATAGCCGCAGTTAACCGCAAAGAATGTGCCTATAATCTTAGTTTCTCTGTATTTGACCGATTCTGCCGATTATTATATAATAGAGCAAAAAAGCGGTATTAACCTTAAAGAGGTGAAAAGCTGTGCTGCTCTCAAAGGCTAAAATTATGAAAAAATTAAAGTTACTACTGTCTGGTTTGGCTATTGCCTTGTTAGGGAGTTGTGCCGGTTCTGTGCAGCAGATTCACAATGAAGCTTTATTGCCAGAAATAGATGTCATACAGGTAAAAGAAAACTCCGATGAAGCTCTTAAACTGGCTCAGGAAGCCAAACTTGAGATTAACGCACTTTCCACTAAAATCACTGAATTAGAAAATAAAATCATTCTCCTCTCAGAGGAGATTTCCAGTGTTTCTGCTGCTAAGATCGAAGAACTGGAAAACCGTCTGGCACTTTTGGTCGAAGCCTATAAAGATCTTCATGCACAGATAAAAGCAATCGAAGCTATTCCGATGCGAGTAAGCCCAAAAAGTTCTCCACCGACTTTTTCTCCTGCTTCTGCTATCTCTTTGGTGAGTTCTCCGGAGTATGATCTTTATCAACAGGCACTGCAGATCTTTAACAAAAGACAATATGAGGAGGCTGCAGCCTTATTTAACGATCAGCTCAACCATTATCCAAGCGGTCAATATGCAGCAAATGCATATTACTGGATTGGTGAATGCTACTATGCGATCAGTGACTTTGCATCTGCGATCAGTGCTTTTAGAAAAGTTTTGACATTTAAGCACAGCCAGAAAGACGACGATGCCCAGAATAAGATTGCCCTCAGTTACTTAAAAATGGGACAATCGGAGGAGGCAAAAGCAGAATTTAAAAAGCTGGTAGAAAGATACCCCGCAAGCGAGTTTGTGCCTAGAGCAAAACAGTATCTAAAGGAAATAATGTAAACATTCTGGTAACGGGCTTACTTAGAAACTGTCTTTTTTAGAAATTGTTTTTATTAACTTACAGATCAATAATTTTTTCATCTCGCCTTTTCAGTTTATATATTTTTTACAATTCAAATAATTAGTGATACAACTTCGTTGCTATTTTTTAATAAATTGCCTGCTTAGTTTCTTCCCTGACAATTGAGTGGTTATCATATACAATCCACGGGCCAAATTTTCTTCCGGCAAAACATATTCATGATTTGTCTTTACATATTCAGATCTGATGATTCTTCCATGAAGGTCTGTTATCAGTATAAGTGCGTTTTTTTCATCAGCTACCGATGTGCAGAAAGTCACCCGGTTATTGTTTAATTCAATTCTAAAGGGCCAACTCTTTTTACCAGGCTCTCTGTTAAGAGTAATATCCTCAACATCGGTTATCTCCCAGTATTGACTTTCCCTTGAAGCAGATGCGACATCCTGAATGATCCTGTCGCCATCTGCACGCAGGTAATACCCGCTATGGGCCATTCTGATTCTGGCTTCACTTTTATTCTGGCTTTCAAATTCAAAGACAGCTCGTTGATGTGTTCCCCCATTCCAGCCATATAAGCCGACCACTGCCCCGGCAGTTCTTGATTCATTTGGTATTTCCAGTACCTTATTCCCAAATTCAAGCCTGAAAACATTTTCTTCATTCAAAGTAATCATCCTCACAACCGAAGTGGAATCATAATTTCTGTTTAAGGAAAGTGTATTACCATTTAATACAACCATATATCTGCCATCAGCTTTCGAACGCAAACGGCAGACTTTATAAAACTCCTCTCTGAACATATCCTTGCACATCTCATTTACTATTAAGCAATGATTGATAAGGTCCTGTTTTGATTTGACTTCATTAGCATAGTTCAGCCCAAAGGGCCAGAAATGCTGTTGATCACCATGAAGAAGTGTATCGGGATCATTGGTAATTTCCCTTAATTTCGCGGTTGTCCTGGTTCCGGTAAATATGTTGTCCTTAAGGAGATTTCTGTATTCAGTTGTAGTTCCTATGCCCAGAGTATGCGCTATTTCGTGCATTGAAGTATGAACAACCATATAAGATCTGTTTGATCCGAATCTGATGGTACCATTGTAACTGGCATCTGCGGTACTAACACCCGTATTGTAGTACACGTTTATATGTTTGGTCAGAGTGGTGTATTGGTTATAGTAACCAAGAGCTGAATCCATGGCAGTTTTGATCTTTGTATATGCATCCAATTGATCTTGAGTCGGATTGGTTTCACGGTGGAGCGTATAGGTAAAATTTCCATTTAACTGCCCTAAAACCACCGAATTAAGGCAGATAAAAACCAATAAAATCGATAATGGAAATGCTGAAAGCTTCATTTGTTCCTCCAAATCTCTGACCCCATTTTATCTATTATCACCACTTAATTTAAGGTATAGACATAATATATGAATAATCAGAATGAAAAGTCAGTTGAAAGTACTAAAGAAAGCCATTTTTTAACAGGCTTTATGTAAATCATGACAACAGATCTGCATCACCAGTCGAGGATATCAACATAGTGGTAGGCATATCCTTTAGCATTTCATCTATTCTGCTTTTAAAAGCGGGGATTTCAGATATTTCCGGAATATCAAAACCCAGAAAAATGATACTTGCATCTGAGGAATTTTCTTTAAGAATGGAGGAGAAGTCAAGTTCTGATACAATGATTTTGACAATAGCCTTGATCCTGGAATTCTCAATGAGGGACTCAAGCTCAAAGCGGGTTTCTTCGGCATTATTACTATTATTTATCGCCCGCAAAATTCTTATCTGCGAACCAGACCATTCGGGATTTATGGATAAAAGGTAACCTAATATTACCATAAGAGAACCATTACGTCTGCCACGCCACCATATATCGATTCTTGATTTCCTGCCCGCAGTTTTTTCAGGCAGACCGCCATCCCGCACAAGCACTGTGCTCATGTGAAGCTGTTTGGCAATACGTATGGAATCAAAAAACGACTTTATCCTTTGGGGATCCGATGACCATCCTAAGATTGCCAGATTGGGTTTAATGGGACCGATAGAGATCGATTGGAAAAAATGAATCAATCCGTTATCAAAATCATTTGTCACTAGAACTTCTGCAAATGCCTTGATTCGGTGCAATTGAATAAACTGGTTAAGAGTGTCCAGATGATCTTTTCTGGCAATTGCCAGTCTGTTCAGATCACCCAGAATCAGATTTACCAGAATTACTATTCCCCTTCCACTTCCAAGCCAGTCTGCACATTTAACCAGAGTAAGACGGCGGGAAGGATTTCCGGAGAGAACCACTATGGTAGGACGCCAGTTTTTGGGATGAAGCGGCAGATTGGAAAGTGTCAATAGGTTATTTCGTACCTGGGCATAATAAAAGCCTCTGCGGGCATCACCAAATGAGGCTACCATAATGTTTTTTCGGACATAAGTAAACAGCAGACCTATAAAAATGACTGCAGTAAGTGCAGCCATCGCATCTATCAGAAATGATACCGCCAGAGAAGCAATTGCCCCTGTTAAGGCTGGAAGCCAATGGAAGTATTTAAAGCGGGGCCTGAACGAGGGGTTACGGCTAAACGACTCCACAAACGCTGCCAGATTTATTATCCCGTATGTCCATAAAAAAAACATGGTCACAATTGGCGCAACTTTATTGAGTGCAGCTCCTGAACTACTGTTACCTGCAAATATTATTATCATAAGACTTATAAGAAAACTCAGAATCAACGCGTGTCTGGGTTCACCACTTTTTGACAGTTTAGAAAAGAAATTAACAGGTTTAAGAAGCCGATCTTTTCCCAGTGATTGCAGTACTCGCGGGGCTGCCAGAAGTGAACCGATTGCGCTGGAGAGTGTAGCACAGAAAACTCCGATCACCACTAAAAATCCGGTGTGAAATGGTGAAATTGCAATCAGACTGTAATATGGAGTGTTAATGAGCTGTTCCCTTGATATGGCCCCTGCGCAAAGAATAAACTGTGACATGTAAATCAGACCTGCTACTGTGATAGAACTTAGGGTCCCGATGGGAATCGAACGGCTAGGATTCTTCAGATTACCAGACATGTTTACCCCTGCCAAAAAACCGGTAGCCGCAGGAAAATAAATGGCAAAGAGTGTCCAGAATGAATAGTTATGATCATATCTGGCCATTTTATTACTCTGAAAAATTTCCGGATTGAATTTTAAGAGTGCACCCAAAAGAAAAGCTAATATGGATAAACCCAATAAGGCCATAATTACATATTGTGTCTTTATGGCCCAGTCAGCACCTTTAAATGTGAGCAAGAAAAGAACTATGAGCACAACAATCGATATCTGCAAAAAATACGGACGCATTACCGGAAAGGTCCTTACCAGTGATTCCGAAAAACCAATTATATGAAAAGGTACAGATAATGTTTGAGCAAGAAAAAGAGTTAAACCTATAGTTGCCCCGAATTCAGGACCTAATGTGCGTGAAATTAGATAGTACGCTCCACCACCCTTTACATCGATGTTAGTGGCAATAGCAGAGATGGATAAACCGGTCGAAACAGTTATGGTCTTTGCCAGCCCAAGAATAATCAGTGCTCCCCATAGTCCTGAATAGCCAAGCACAAAATTGGCTCTCATAAACAATACGACTCCCAGAATACTCAGAATAGAAGGGGTAAAAACACCGGCAATAGTAGAGAATTTTTTTTGAGTGGCTTCTTCTTGCTCCTGCTCGATTCCAGTTTTTTTTGGTGAAGTCCGTTTTTCTAATATGTATTTCATATCAGAAAGATAACTTTTTATGTCGGAAGGTGAAAGTCAAACTTAGGATACCCTGAGAATAAGAGGAAGAGCAGAGTCTTGAGGCCTTCAGTAGTTTGCCACAATTTCTTCCCCATTAATTATCACTGTGATAATTTCAGGATCTGCCATAAGCAGCTCCTCCAAGGGATCTTTGGAAGGATCGCATGCGAACCTCACAGCAATGATATCTGCCAGTTTACCCTGACGTAAAGATCCAATCTGCTGCTCCATTTTCAAGGCTTTGGCAGGATTTATAGTCACCCATTTTAACATCTCTTTTGCACTAATGTGAGGATATGATTTTTTCAGCCAGAACAATTCATCAAACAGGCTCACAAATCCTGGCGCCGCAATTCCTTCTGTACCCAGACAAATAAGGACATTTCTGTTTCTGGCAACATCAATTGGAAAACCCTTATGCCCCAGTTCTTGTGTGTAGCTATGGCAGACAACTACTGGCACGTTTTTTCTTGCCAAAGATTCCAGTTCACTTCCATTCACATAATTACAATGAACACAGATTCCACCATCGGGAATCAGATCATTTTTCAGAGCATAATTCATTGAACCCATGGAAGCTTCATTGTATGGCCAAGGCTGTTTGCGGGTGAGCTGAAAATAAAGATCTCCTCTTTTTTCAGAAAACGCCTGCAGCTCTTCTGCACTTTCGGCTATATGAGAAGCCCATAAAAGATCGTTTTGAGCAACAAACGAAAGAAGTCTCTGGTGTGCAGTTTTCGATAAAGAATAGATTCCATGGGGGCCTATCCCTGTTTTTATCTTTGAAGTGGCTGGGGGAAGAGATTTAATAGCTTTTTCAAGAATTTCGAGTTCCTGTACCGGATCATCAACATTGATTTCGCTTATTACAAAGGAACGGATTTCTTCATCCTTCAAAATATCATAAGAATAACCCAAACGGGAATTATCAACCACAGTGGTTATCCCCTGGGCTAAAAGTTCCCGTATTTTTAGTCTAATCGAGGTTTTTACCGCATCAGGTGATGCCTGACGAATCCTGGCACGACTTTTTATATCCCAAGTAGTAAAAGTCTCGTCCGTATCTTTTTTGGCACCACGTAAAACACTATCCTCAAGATGGATATGCATGTTTATGAAACCCGGGAGAATAAGGGCTTCTCCAAGATTCACTATCCGGTCCTTTTGTCCTCTTCGAATTTTACTTCTGGGCCCCACGGAACTTATCTGGTTTTCTGAAATGGAAATAGCGCCGTTAAGAAGCAATTCACCAGAATCCAGAAGTATCCATTTGGCGAAATAAATGGTTTCCATAAAGAACTAAAATATATTCAGGAATTATTCTTTGAACCAGACAGTCATAAGCCTGCAACCCATCAATAAAAAGACAAGAGTAATTTTATACAAAAAATGGTCTGATTTAGGTTTGAATAAAAGAGCACTCTGGTTGACTTCATTATCTACTGCACTTATTTTTAGCCATTATCTTAAACCTGAATCGGACGATTGCCACATTCTAATTATGAACTGATGCAATGAACATTTTATGGTTTTTCTTTGACATGACTTGCTTAAAACTTCTGGGCCGTTTTAAGCCTAATAGATTTTATAACAATTCAGGTCAAACAATCGTCAAATTAGGTTAAACACAATTTATCCGGAAAGGATCAATATGAAATTTCATCTTCTTATTACTGTCGCAGCCTACCACCTGGTGAATGCGGTTTCGGTTTTCAGCCAGCAATCTCAACAAACTTCTCCAAGCGGTGGTTTTGCAAGCCTTCTTCCAATGCTGGCTTTCATGTTTGTAATCATCTACTTTTTTATGATTCGTCCGGAGCAAAAAAAACAGAAAGAACGTGTAGAAATGTTGAAAAACATAAAAAAGGGTGATAAAGTTTTAACCGCTGCTGGTATCCTGGGCATTGTGGGAAATATCAAAGAGAATACTGTAATGGTAAAAATCGGTGAAAATTCTGTAGTCGAATTTACCAAATCCGCCATCACATCCGTAATAAATGAGAAAGAAAAAGCTATTGACAAATCTGATAAGGAGAAACAGCAGTAATGCGTGAAGTTCGATTATATGGAGATCCGGTTTTGCGCAAAATCGCAGAACCGATCAAGAATTTTGATACCGCTTTACATAAATTAATTGAAGATATGGCGGAAACCCTGAGGGCTGAGGATGGAGCCGGTTTGGCAGCTCCCCAGGTGGGTGAATCGGTTCAGGTAATTCTGGTAGATATAACCAGTGGAGAGAAGGATCCTATTGTGCTTATCAATCCCGTCATTTTCAATCCTTCTGAGCAGAAAGAGTGTGATGACGAGGGCTGTCTGAGCTTGCCTGGTATTACTCTTTCTGTAAATCGTCATGTCAGAGTCAGCGTGAGAGCCCTGGATGCAGAAGGGAAGGAATTTATTATTGAGAATGCAGAAGGACTTCTGGCCAAAGCTCTTCAGCATGAGATCGATCATCTCAATGGATTGATGATAATTGATCATGTCTCAGCTTTACAAAAGACCATGATCGGCAACAAACTGAAAAAATTGAAAAATTCCTCTCGTGACAAATCTCAGACTGAATAAACTCGCTTTCATAGCAGTTTTTTTCTGCTTTCTTTATCGGTGTACCCCAAATCTGCGACTCATTAAGTATAAGCCACCAATTTCCTCTTCCACTGCTTCAATCTCTGAACCTGAGACCGAAACTGCTGTAGATACCCCAACAATAACAGAAACAGAAGCAGTGGACAGATCATCTGCTTTTGATACAAGTGCAACTGTTAAAATCGATTTCAGCTCTGCATTTGATTCAACAACCGATACCGGCTCTTTTGTCACAAATCCCAGGGACTCATCATTGCAGCCGAAATGGTATCCACCTCACAAAATTTCCAAAAGAAAAGTGCGAATCGCTCTGGAAAGGAATATTACCGAAGCATCCTTCTCTACCAGTAAGAAAATCTACCTGAAAACATCCACTAAAAATATTGGAATCACCGCCCAAAAATTTTCTGTGCGAAGCTCAAAGGATGGAAGGTTTTTTTTTACCGGTTCTAAGGGAGCCAGAGAAATATCATTCCCGTGCACACTTTCTTCTTCTGGTACCGAAGATCTTATCATGTTCAATCAAGTCCTTTACAGAGGAAATCTGGTTCTGTTCACAGAGCAAAAAGGTAAATTCTCTGTTGCTAATCACATAGATGTCGAACAATATCTTAGGGGTGTTGTCCCTCTGGAGATTGGAAAACGTCCTGAAAGTCTGATTGAAGCCCTTAAGGCACAGGCGGTAGCTGCAAGAACCTACACCTATAAACGCATGCTTGAACGCCAAAATGCCCCCTTTGACATGGCCGCAACGGTCCAGGACCAGGTCTATGGAGGCGCTGATTCTGAATACAGAGAATCGGATCTTGCTATTAAAATGACCGAAGACTTGATAATGGTTTTTAAGGACAGTCTTATTAATGCCTATTATCACTCCACCTGCGGAGGGAAAACGGCAAATATTGAAGATGTCTGGGAAAAGCCATACTGCAGCTATTTAAGATCAGTAAGCGATCTGGATCCATCCGGACAACCTTACTGCCAAATATCTCCCAGGTTCAATTGGCAGGAGAAATGGACAAACTCTATTTTCTTTGATCAGATCCGTAATAATCTTTTAAAATTATTTCCTGAAAAAGTTCTTCAAGGTCCCATAAAAGAGATTACTGTAAAAGAATATTTCCCCTGTGGAAGAGTCAAACGATGCGTTTTTTCAGGTAACAATTGGACTGTTGATATTGGTGGAGATCGATTGCGCTTTATTATAAGACGTGATACTCCAGATAAATCTATCTTGCGAAGTGCCAATTTTAAAATAGTCTCACTATGCCCCAATGAAGTGCTTATAAACGGAACCGGATATGGTCATGGCGTGGGAATGTGCCAGATGGGAGCGATAGGCAGAGCCGCTGCCAATCAGTCATTTGAAGAGATATTGAAGGCCTACTATACCGGTGTAATTATCTGTACTGCAACAGAACAGGATTGAAAATGAGATTCATAGCTGATTTACACATTCATTCAAGGTATTCACTGGCTACCAGTTCTCAATTAACCCCTGAGATGCTTGACCTGTGGGGAAGAAAGAAGGGAATCAGGGTCGTTGCAACCGGTGATGCCATTCATCCGAAATGGTTTGATGAACTGAAAGAAAAATTGATTCCTTCGCAAAGCGGTCTTTTTCAATTACAAAAAAATCTGGTGCACAATGAAGCTGCTAAATTTGGTAATCCGGTTTATTTTATGCTTTGTTCGGAAATAAGCTGTATTTACAAGAAGAATGAGAGAGTCAGAAAGGTGCATAATCTGGTTTATGCCCCTTCGTTTTCCTCTATGGCCAAAATTCAGAAAGCCCTCAGTAAAATCGGGAATATCGCTTCTGATGGAAGACCGATTCTTGGACTTGACTCTCGTGATCTTCTGGAAATAGTTCTCAGTGCTGATTCTGATGCTGTACTGATACCGGCTCATATATGGACACCATGGTTTTCTGTTTTAGGATCCAGATCCGGATTTGATTCTATAGAAGAGTGTTACAGTGACCTCTCAAATCACATTTTCGCAGTTGAAACTGGCTTGTCTTCCGATCCTGCAATGAACCGACAATGCAAAATTCTTAACAGATATGCGCTTGTCAGCAATTCCGATGCTCATTCTCCGGAGAATCTGGGACGTGAAGCGAACCTGTTCGATACTGAGCTTAGTTATTTTGCAATCATGAATGCATTGAGAAGTAAAGATAAAAGTTTCATTGGTACTGTGGAGTATTTCCCTGAAGAAGGAAAATATCATCTGGATGGTCATCGCAAATGTGATGTATACTGGGAACCCCAGCAGACCAGAAAATATAAGGGAATTTGTCCGGTGTGCGGTAAAAAAGTCACTGTCGGAGTCTTAAACCGTGTAGCTGAACTTTCAGAGAATTTTACTCAGGGTATATTTTTACAAAAACAGATCTGGCATTCAGTTACCCCGCTTAAAAACATACTTTCAGAGATACTGCAACTTGGTGTAAACAGTAAAAAAATCTCAGAATATTACGAAAGCTTATTAAAAAAATGCGGATCTGAATTTAATATTCTTCTGGATATTCCCCTTGACGAGTTGCAAAAAACAGACAATCTGGTAGCTGATGGAATAGGCAGACTCAGATCCGGAAAAGTAAAGATCAAAGCTGGTTATGATGGGGTCTTTGGTTCTATCAAAGTGTTTGAATAGTGGGTCATCACGAATGTAAGCGCTCAAAAATCGGGAATCGAAAGACTTGCTTAGTTCTTTGAAGGGTACAGAGGAGTATGAGCGGGATCCT
>CAYYNL010000045.1:0-27199 GCA_964472925.1 uncultured Fibrobacter sp.
CCCTAAAATTCAGATATAATTCTTTAAAACATGATATGGAAAATTAAAACTAAATTGTTTAATAAATATTATAAGAAATATTGTAATATAAATAAATATATTTCAAACACGAAAATAACTAATATTGAATATGAATTAAGTGGTGATATATTCGCTCTTGGACAACAAATTATTGGAGATATTAAAAGTCGTTATTTAAACTACTATTTAAGTAGAAATGACTTACGTTTTCTTATTCACGCTCCCGATTTTGGACACCACAAATATTATATGGATCACCTACATGAGTGTCTGAGATTTATGGGAGTTAAATCAATGGTTATACCATGGAATTCACAAAACATATCTGATTTATTATTCAATTATAATCCAACGGTATTTCTTACAATAGATATTCCACAAATAGATAATTATGTTGATATCAATTCAATATTAAAATATAAACATAATCATCAATTACTATTTTTATCATCAGCAGTGTTGCCGACATTAATCAATGATAAGGTTATATTTTTAGAAAGTGATCTTAAGAGATTAAAAAGATATGTTAGTCACAATGGACCAGATTTATTTTACAGCTTATTAGAACAAGACTGGTGGGAAAAATATTTTACTGAATGGATCAATTGTGGGGCTAAACATATTTCGATTCCGTTGGCTGCGAATCCTTTAAAACATTATCCTGTTAAAAATTTAAAAGAGTATGATTGGGGGATTGTAACCAATAATTCTGATTTAGGCGCTAGAATAGATTTAACGATGAGATATACGGGAAATATTATAAAAAAATATAAAGGATTGATTAAAGGCTATAATTGGGGGGATGGTATTGAGCCCATACAGCAAAGTGAAATATCTGATTTTTTATCTCATGTTAGAATTTGTCCCAATCCAAGGGTAGATTCCGCAATGAAATATCCAACCGAAATCGGAGGGAAAGTTTATGAACTTGGAGCGATGGGAGTATTTCAAATTGTGAGCCGAACCCCAGCGCTTAAGAGGTACTATAATGATACTGAACTTGTATCTGCACTTAATGAAAAAGAATTTCAAGAACTATTTGATTATTATATAGATAAACCACAGATGAGATATAATTTTCAAATAAATGCTTTAAAGAAGACATTTGTTGAGAATACCTATTTTCATAGAATAATAAGATTGGTAGAATATATTGATAAATATAGGTCTAATTAAAATTAACAAATAATGATATTGTGAAAATAGATTTTATAAATATCAAAATTGAGAGAATAATAAAAATTAATAAGGATGTATTAGTTATATGTTATATTATTAGTGAGAGGAACTATTGAATAGTAAATCTATAATAAGATTACAAAAAAGAAAGATAATAGAATATTATTATAAAATAAAATACAAAATTAATTATTATTTTATTAATGATAAAATATTTACATATAAAATTTTCAAACATAAACTTGGACGCGAGCTAGAATTAGCAAATCCAGTTAAGTACAATGATAAATTACAATGGTTGAAATTGTTCTGGAGAGATTCTAAGGCGCATATTTATGCAGATAAATATGAAGTAAGAAAGTATATAAAAGAAACAATCGGAGATGAATATCTTAATGAGGTATACGGAATATATGATGATGTTAATGAAATAGATATTGCAAAATTACCAAAATCATTCGTATTAAAAGCAACTCACGGTTCTGGAATGGTGATTTTATGTAAGGATAAATCTCTCATAAATTGGAATGAAGAATTAACAAAAATGAAGAAATGGCTGAAAGATGAATATTATATATGGGGTAGAGAATGGGTATATAAAGGGATTAAACCAAGAATTATATGTGAAAAATATATCGAAACAGATAATCAACAAGAATTAAAAGACTATCGTTTTTTTTGTTTTAATGGCGAACCGCGAATAATCTGTGTAGATTTAAGTATTACCGATAAGACTAAAACAAGAAGAAATATATATGATTTAAATTGGAATTTCCGGGATGTCCAGATTAGTTATCCAAATGAAAGCAATATTATAGAGAAACCTAATAAATTGGATGAGATGATTGATCTAAGCCGGAAATTATCGAAAAATTTTATCCATGTAAGAATAGATTTTTATTATAATAATGACCAAATCACTTTTGGTGAAATCACATTTTTCCATCAGAATGGATTCGGAGTATTTCATCCGGAAGAGTTTGAGGTCGAAATGGGTGATTATTTAAAACTTCCATATAGTAATAAATAAGATATAAGAATATTGTTGTAAAATCTTTTTTTGTTTTAGAAACCTTGCATAATTCAAATAATAATTATACAAAGTAATTAGAAATATCAACATATTATTTTGAAAGATTTAATATGGATCAATTTATAGAAAAAGTTTTTCGGAAGTGTTGGAAGTTTATAAAAATATATGTTCTACGAGAAAAAAAGACGGTAGCATATTTAAAATGGATTAAAAAAAATGGAGATCAAACATTAAGAATAAAATATAATTTGTCCAGTAATAGCATAGTCTTTGACGTAGGAGGGTATAAAGGTGATTGGGCTCAACAAATACATAATCAATACAATTCTAATATTCATATATTTGAGCCTGTAAATGAATATTACAATCAGATTGTTACTAGATTTTCTGGGATTGATAATATATCTGTGTATCATTTTGGTTTATCAGGAAAAACACGGGAAACACAAATTTCAAAGTTGAGTGATGGCTCAAGTGTATATAGGCACTCTTCAATTAAAGAAGAAATTAGATTAATTGATATCTGCGAGTTCGTTGAAGAAAATTCAATTAATAGAATTGATTTGGTAAAAATCAATATTGAAGGAGGAGAGTATGAGCTGTTAAATAGAATTACTGATTGTACGATGGTAAATAAAATTCAAAATATCCAAGTACAATTTCATGATTGTGTTAGTAATGCTAAAGCGCTCCGCAATTCAATTAGGGAAAAATTGAAAAAGACACATACCTTAACATATGATTACTATTTTATTTGGGAAAACTGGCAGAAAAAGAAGTAATGTAAATTATGTGTAAAATTAGCATTGTAATGTCCGTTTTTAATGGTGGTTTGTATCTTAATGAATCAATTAAAAGTATTCTCTCTCAGACATTTGAAGATTTTGAATTTATTATTATTGATGATGGTTCATCAGATAGCAGTCAGGATGTTATTAGATCATATAATGATATTCGGATAAAAATATTAAAAAATAAAATTAACATTGGGCTTTCTGCTGCACTAAATCGTGGAATCTCTGTGGCCAATGGAGATTTCATTGTAAGAATGGATGCGGATGATGTTTGCTATCCTGACCGCTTGAAAAAACAATACGAGTTTCTGATGGAAAATCCCAATTGTGTATCATTGGGCTCGAATGTTGATTTAATTGATAAAGATGGTAAATATCTCTATACATCCCGTCAGAAGGAATCCTGGCCGGAAATAAAGAAAACGCTACCTATTACACCGTTTTTTCATAGTTCCGTGATGTTCCGACGCGATACTGCATTGGATTGTGGTGGGTATTGTGAAGAAATGTTAACGGCCCAAGATGCGGTGCTGTTTAATCGTATGACGAAATACGGTGAATTACGAAACCTGCCCGATGTTTTAATGCAATATAGATTAGTCCCTTCTTCAAACAGTCGCAGAAGCCAAAGAGAAGAGAAAAAAGTACAGGCCATAGTCAATAAAGCGATTGAAAACAATATTGTTTCAGCAGATGATGCCACCTGGCTTAAAAAAATTACCAACCAACATAAAAGGAAGAAAGTCGGCTATTATTACTATAACATTGGTAAAATCTATCTTGAAGAAAGAAAAGCACAAAACGATTCACGTGAATACTTTTTTAACGCATTAAAATACATACCTTACGATTTTAAAATATTGTTTAATTTAATTCTGTCCTTTTTACCGTTAAACGTTGTTAGTAGCTGGAAGAACTGGCGAAAGAATAGAGCGCTGTAGTGGAAACGCAAAATACTAACCTCTTTAGTGCAGTAATATTGATATTAGCGATCATAATTATTACTATTATTGTATATCCAATGTTATTCGGGGTAGTGTCCGACAAGATTGGATCAGCTTTAAATAGTGTAGTAACTCCGGTAGTTGATGTTGCAGAAATTCTACTACTAATACCAATAATTCTTATATTATTTTTTCTTGTACTAAAAAGGAAATATTCGGCATTGTTTTATACTATTTTATTTTCGCTGCCGGTATTATCAAGAATTGGCGAATTTTTACCGGTGTTAAAAAAGGAATCGGTTAGTATTCAGTTTTCTTCAAGCGGATTATTATTAATATTAATTTCTTTATACCTGTTTTTAAGTCACGGCGATTATTGCAGAAAACTGATGAATAATAAATATATCAAGTATATGTTTTATTCACTTTTACTGGGTTCATTTGCTCAATTATTCAACAACACTATGTCTGAAACGATTTATATTTTAATAAATCGGATATGGTGTTATTTTGCAGTCATAATAGTCGCAGGATTTGCTATAAGGAATGAGAATGATGTTGCTGTATTTTTTTCACGACTGCCATATATCTTTTTAGTATATATAATGTTTCGCATATTAAATAATGGGGGGCATTTTATTGAATATTCCTATAATCATACGGACTATACAGGAGCAGTAGGAAAATACTGGCGGGCATCAAGTGTGCTTGGCCCCGGAATCACGTACGGTGGATATTTAGCGATGACTGCGGTTGTTAATTATTTTCAAATAAAAAAAAATAAAAATAATTTATTATACATCATTCTAGGATTATTACTACTAATAGAGTTAATTCTGACCTTTTCCAGGGGTGGATTGATGGTATTATTCTTTATAATAATACTTTATGTGATGTTAAATAAAAACTATAGTATTCAGAAGAGAGTAAGATATGTTATAATTTTTATCATAATTGCATTGATTGCTCAGAATGTAAATAATATCTTCTTCCCCAGTCGTGCAATTTATTATAATAGTGGGCTCGGACAGATATCGGCTGTTAAAGCACGGTTTTATCTATGGGGACAAAGTTTAAATCACATATTTGATAATTACGGCTTTGGAAGAGGGATTGGAAATCAACTGCGTTTTATGGTAAATATTGATAATTATAATGAGATTTATAAAACCGGACTACCATCACATAATTTTATCTTTAGTTCAATTCAATCAATCGGGTTATTTGCATCTATATTATTGTTTTATAACTTATTCAGGTTGATTAGCGGATTATTTAAAACTGAACAAAAAAGCGCTATTATTACCGGCGCATTGCTAACAGGTTGGATTGCATTTGCTTTTATTGGAAATGCCGATTTATGGGTAGGGTACCCTGTTGAAGGCGGCTTTATTTTTATTTTATTCTTTTATATTGGCGTCGTTTTACTAAATAAAAAAGGTCTGGCTAATTGATAAAGATAATACATGTTACTCATTTATCAACCCGGGGTGGTGCCAATAACGCGCTGTCTAATTTTATTGCGCAAATACACAATTCAAACATTGAAAACGTTTTAATATGCCCTTCAAATGGCTATATCACAGAAATAGTTCAAAAGTATAACCTTACTAAAATATATTATTTAAATAATTACGGTGTGTTTGCTCACACAACGGCATTATATTATCAATGGTACAGGACCCCACAGTTAATAAGAGATATTTTTAAACTAGTACTTTCAATTAAACCATTTGTTGAAATATACAGAAGAGAAAAACCAGACTATATACATTTAAACTCATCTATAATGTTGGGGCCTGCAATTGCTGCTAAAATATGTAAAGTAAAAGTATTATGGCATGTGAGAGAACACATTAAATACGGAATAAAAGGCATCATTCATATATTATTTTTAAAAAGCTTATCTTGGGAAATTATAGCAATTAATAATGCGACGGCTCAAAAAATAAAATCAAAAAATACCATCGTTAAATATGATTATATCGAAAAAATAAAAAAATATGATATTAGTAGAACAGATCGTAATATGTTTATTATTAGTTTTTTGGGTGGAATTCATGAAATGAAAGGCACACTAGATGTTCTTAAAGCAGTTGATAATATTCTTAGCCATTCGCAATATAAAAAAATAAAATTATTAATTGCCGGGGATGTCCATCATTATCCGCAAAGAAATAAAATATTGTCGATAATTAACATTAGTTATATCAGTTTTAAACGATATTATAAAAGAGTTGTTAATATCATAAATAAATGGCCGGATAACATCACGTTTCTCAAAGTAGTGGATAGCGTGGATACTCTACTCGCTAATTCAGATGTATTGGTAATAGCCCACAAGAAACCGCATTCTGCTCTCCCAATCTTTGAAGCTGCTTCGATGCAAAAATCTGTAGTATCATATCGATACAAAGAAACGGAGGAATTTATCATAAATGCGAAAACAGGAATATTATTAAATAAAAATAATTGTTTTGAATTGGCTAATGAATTGAAATATTTAATTGAAAACCGAACGAAATGTCATGAATATGGATTGAACGCATTTTCATATATTCATCGCTTGGTTAAGAACAATAGTAAGGTGAATATTATTGAATAAAGATCGTACGCTGATTGTTTCGATTGTTGACTTTCCTGAAGGGCTGGCTCATTCGCAATTTATAAAAAAATATGCACACCTATTTAAATCCATTACTGAATATGTCGAAATATTAATCGCATATCCTCCGGGGGTAACAGTAAATAATATTCAAAAACACAACAGTATCGATGGCATTAATTACCACTACTATAAAACTAACACTCCCCAAAATATATTACTCAGATTATACTATAGAATATTTTCAATAATATTTTATCTAAAGCAGCTAAAAACCTACCGATTGAATATAAAGTATGTCGTCCTGATAGGTACTACACTGTATGATGATTTTATGTTTATTCTGTATAAATATATCTATAGATATGAAATTGTTTATGTAATTGCCGATGATGTTACCCTGGTATTTGATGATATAAGGGAGTATAATATTATAAAATCTAATATATTAAGAATAAAATATGCTCTAACCATTCTTCAAATGTATTCATATAAAATATTCAAACCATATATAATCACTGTTTCAACATATTTAAAAGAAACCATCAGTCATTTTGTTTGTAAAGAGAAAATAACCATAATCCCAACAATATGCTCTGCCACTATTAAAAATGATGATAAAAAATATAACATTAAATACGATGTCCTATATGCTGGTAATATTACAAATTATGAAAGTTTAGATTTTCTCGTTGACGCTTTTACGATTTTAAAGAAGATTTACCATAAAAAACTAAATATTGCTATATATGGCGCTCACAACAATAATAAAGAAAATGTTAAAGAACTTTTTAACAAAATCACATCTAATAATTTAGATGATATTATAAATATATATAATATTATACCCAGAGTTCAATTGGATCCAATATTGAAAAGCTCAATGATATTGGTACTACCAAGAAATGATACCATTATTAATAAAGCTGGCTTTTCGGGAAAGATAGTCGATTATATGCTTTCTGGACGACCTGTCGTTGCTACTGACGTGGGAGACCTTTCATTATATTATAAAAATAAGAGAGAAATAATGTTATCCCCTGCAGGAGATAAAGACAAATTTGCAAAAAATATATTGAAATTATTAAATGATTCGTATTTAGCTGAACAGATTGGGATTAATGGTTATAATAAAACGTTAAGTTTATTCAATGTACTAAATATGAGAAATAAAATAATAAAGATGATTAAACACAGATAAGTTTATTTATAATATAAATATTTTACAAATAAATAAGATGATTAGAAAATGGTTATTGGTAGAAATCATAATCAATATAAATCAACCTCATATAGGTATATCTACGATATATAAAGAGACTTGGGCATTTAAATATTTGATGAAAACAAACCATGTATATTCTAATTAGAGAAAATTTGTTTAAAATTGTAAGATTATGATTGATATTTTATGGAGCAAAAACTAGTTGATAAATTTACCCAAAATATTATTGATAGATGATGGTATGAACACAGGCAATAATTCTTGTTCACAGATTGGTGGTGGACAAATTGCTAGAAAACGTTTATTTCTGAGTTCATTTGGTGAGTATTTTAACTTGAATATTCTTACTTCTAATGTAAATATTGTTAATTATTGGAAAGAAAATGCTAGCATATTTTACCACCCTGAATTAAGTATTTATAGACCAAGTAGGACAGGCGCTAATTTTAATATATTTAAAATAATGATAATTTATTATAAAACATCAAAGGTATTTCATCGAATTGTTAAAAACATTGATCCAAGTATTATAATAATCAATGATAATAAAAATAGAATATTATTCATTATTGACAAAATATTAAATAATAGAATGAAATATAAAACAGTAATAGAAGCTGATGGGGAATGGAATCTTGGACCGTACGACTGGTCTTTAAAATATTTATATTCCTTATTTTTTGATATTATTATATGTCCCTCATACTATATGAAAAAACAAATATTGGTTCCTAAACTATTTAATAAATCTACCAAAATTGTAATTTATCCTGGAGTAAATAAACCAGATGGAAATCAACAAAAAGTAATAAAATTGGGAGAAAATAAAACAATAGTATTTGGATGTATTGGTACATTGAATGTTAAAATAAAGGGGCAGGATACAATTATTGAGGCTGTCAATATTTTAAAGGAAAATTTTAAAGAATTGAATATTTTAGTTAAATATTTCGGTGATGGACCTGATTTAGCATATTTGAAAGAAATGATATATACAAAAAATCTTTCTAAATATTTTGAGTTTTGCGGTTATGTTGAAGATGTTAGTAAAATATATAACTCAATTCATGTTACAATAGTATCTTCTTACACAGAAACTGCTTCTATTGTAACCATTGAAAGTCTAATAAGAAATATTCCAATCGTATATTCAGATCTTCCAGTCCTTCAAGAAATTATCGGATCATGTTATAATGGCTATAATTTTAAATACAAAGCAGGAAATTCGATTCAATTAGCTAGTATACTTAGTGAAATTATTTTAAATCCACATATTTTAAATATGATAAATATTATATTAAGTAATTCCAATAAAAATAAATATATTATAGATTATCAGGTTGATGAATTAATTAAACTACTAAGATAATATTAAGCAAATTTAAAACATTGAAAGTAGCAATCATACATTACTGGTTACTGGGAATGAGAGGCGGAGAAAAAGTCCTTGAATCTTTATGTAATCTTTTCCCCAGCGCAGATATATATACTCATGTATATAATCCGGAAAATATTTCCGATGTTATTAAAAAGCATAATATTATTACGACTGAGATAAATAAATTACCATTTGCATCCAGATTGTATCAAAAATATTTATTATTGATGCCAAATGCACTCGAAAAGCTGGATTTAAAAGATTATGACTTAATTTTAAGCAGTGAATCTGGCCCTGCCAAAGGCATTATTGCACCTCCTAATTCTATTCATATTTGTTATTGTCATTCTCCGATGAGATATTTATGGAACATGTATTTTGAATACTATAACAACGCTGGATATTTTTCTAAAATAGTAATGAAAAATAAATTCAAAGATTTACGCGTATGGGATTTTATTTCCGCTCAAAGAGTTGATGCATTTATTGCTAATTCTTACAATGTTCAGAAACGAATAAAATGTTACTATAGAAGAGACGCATACGTAATACATCCTCCAATTGATTTAAAACGATTTTATATATCACCTAATAAAGAGAATTATTATTTTATTTTAAGTGAATTAGTTCATTACAAACGTGTCGATATAGCGATTAAAGCATTTAATACGTTGAATCTTCCTTTACTGATTGCCGGCAAGGGATCAGAAGAGAAAAAACTAAAAAAAATCGCGAATAAAAACATTCAATTCCTGGGAAGAATTTCAGATACAGAAGTTATTGAATATTTATCAAGAGCAAAGGCATTTATATTCCCGGGAGAAGAAGATTTTGGAATTGCTCCACTCGAATCAATGGCATCCGGTGTCCCAGTAATTGCTTATGCTAAAGGAGGGGCTCTTGAAACAGTTGTGGATAATATTACCGGTATTTTTTTTAAAGAACAAAATGAAGTTGGTTTGATTAACGCGGTTCAAGAATTTGAAACCAAATATAATAATTTTGATCCGGTGAGTATTCGAAGACATGCTGAAAATTTTGATATAACCATTTTTGAAAAGAACGTATACTCACTTATAATGAATATATATAACACATTGTTAAAATAAATAATAACAGGAAATATGAAGATATTAAATAAACTAATAGATTCAAAATATCAAATAATAGGCTTGGTATTTATTGATATTTTACTTTCATATATGTCTTCGTTAATATCCTTCTTGATATGTGTTTACATTCTGGATGTAACAAATATGAATTATCAATATTTGATAATATCATTATTTTATTCTGTATTTATTGTAATTTGCTATCAAATCCTTGGTGGATATCGTGCACATAGCGAGAAAAGATCTGAAAAAGATCTTGAAATTACAATAAAAGGGGTGAGTCTTGGATTATTATTAATATTTTTAGTTTATATTGGATTTTATAAAGGGGTAGTCATTTCACGATATTTTTGGGTAATTACTTATTTATTTACGATAATACTAAATTTGTTTATTCGTTATTATTTTAAAATCAAAATTGATCGTATATATAAAAGTGGATATCGCACTAAGAATTTAATATTAGTTGGATCAGAACGAAGTCTTTTTAAAATAGTAAAAATGATGCCTATAAACATTGATCGTACATATACAATTTATGGGGTTACAACGCTTGAATTAAAAAATAAGAGTGATAATTCATTAATAAAAATATTAGGAACAACTTGTGATATTGAAAATATCATCAATAATTATAACACAAGCAGAGTGGTCATATTTCTAGATGATATCGCAACATCTGCGATAAAGACAATAATCAATTTATGTAATAAAAAAAATATCCCCATTAATTTAGTAAGTGATTTTTTATTAGAAGCCAGCGATTACGAAATTACATTTGATGAATACCTATCGTTAATTGTATTAAAAAGTAAAGAAAATCCCCTATGTAAGATTTACAATAAGATATTAAAACGTTTTATTGATATAGTGGGTTCTTTTTTGATTTGTTTATTTCTATTATTTATCACTCCGCTATTTTATTTGATTTTTAAAATATTTGATAATGGTCCCATTATTTATCGTCGAAAAGTAATTTCTCGTAAAGGAATAGAATTCGATGCCTATAAAATTCGTACCATGATTGTAAATGCTGATGAAGTAATAGAAAAAGATGTAACATTAAAAAATGAATTCATTAAAAACTTCAAATTAAAAGATGATCCCAGGATAACTAAAATTGGTAGGTTCTTAAGACAATATAGCATAGATGAATTTCCCCAATTTGTTAATGTACTAAAGGGCGAAATGAGTATTGTTGGGCCTAGAATGATAGTAAATGATGAGTTAAAAAAATATGGTACATATAGAGATAAATTGTTGACGGTAAAGCCTGGTATTACAGGCTTTTGGCAAGTTAACGGCCGACAAAATGTCGATTATGAGGAAAGAGTAAGGATGGATATGTATTATATTGATCATTGGTCTATTTGGTTAGATATTTTAATAATTTTGAAAACAGTTTGGAAAGTATTAGCAAAAGAAGGAGCATTGTAAAAAAAGGTATGATTCTTATTACTGGTGGGGCGGGTTATATAGGTAGTATTCTAACTGAATACTTATTGAATTATAAATTCGATGTAATTGTCGTAGATGATTTGAGCAATGGTAATATTCACGCGGTTAGTGATGGTGTAATATTTTATAAAAATAATTTTGGCGATAAAGAATTATTAAATAAAATATTCAAACAATATCCAGTTGAATTTGTCATTCACCTTGCAGCATCGGCAAACGTTCCAGACTCAGTAATAAATCCCTATGAATATTACAATAATAATTTGACAAATTCACTTAATCTAATTAAATGTATGGTCGATAATCAGGTAAACAATATAATTTATGCTTCGACCGCTGCCGTTTATGGTAATCCAATAGAAATCCCAATTTCTGAAGAGCATCCCACAATAACAATTAATCCATATGGGACGAGTAAATTACAATTTGAACATATTTTACATGATTTTAACATAGCTTATGGCATAAGGTCTTGTGTTTTTAGGTTTTTCTGTGCGGCCGGAGCGACGAATATGCATGGAGAAGCAAGGTCAAATGAAACTCATTTAATTCCATTAGTGATAGATACTTTGCTTGGAAATAGGGAAAATATCTGTGTTTATGGAAATACATTTAATACGGCTGATGGAACAGGGGTTAGGGATTTTTTACATGTTTCTGATATTGCAAATGCGATAATATGCGCCGTCAATAATTTTACAGTCGCACAAGGACAGATATTTAATTTAGGAACCGAAACCGGATACTCAGTTCTGGAAGTGTTATCATTAGCGCAGGAATTATTTAAACAAAAAATAAAATATTCAATTTGCAATCCTCGTCCAGGAGATCCGGCGGTGTTAGTTGCTTCAAATAAAAAAGCACAAAAGATATTGAATTGGAATCCCATGAATTCTCTGAAAGATATTTTAATCTCAAGTCATAGTTGGCAGAAAAATAGAAAATATTAGGAAAGTAAAATATGATTATTTCTCAAACGCCATTAAGGATTTCTTTCGTTGGTGGTGGGACTGATTTGCGTGATTTTTGGAGCATTAAAGAAGGTAAAGTTTTATCTTCAACCATCGATAAGTATGTATATGTTATTGTAAAAGAAAGATTTGATGATTTAATCGTTCTTAATTATTCAAAAAGGGAAATCGTTGAAAGAGTCAGTGACATACAACACGAATTAATTCGAGAATCAATGAAACTAACCGGAATAGAGAAAGGGGTAGAAATAACAACATTAGCTGATATTCCGTCAGAAGGTTCGGGTTTGGGTAGTAGTAGTAGTATTACAGTAGGTTTATTGAATACATTTCACCAGTTCATGGGCAATCAGGTAACAGCTGAACAGCTGGCACAGGAAGCATGTCAGATAGAAATAGATATTCTTGGTAAACCAATTGGGAAGCAAGATCAGTACATAACAGCGTATGGCGGTCTAAAAGAAATAACATTTCTTTCAAATGGTGCTGTTACTGTCGATAAAGTTAAGCTTTCTAATTCTGAGTTGCGAGCTTTAGGCTCAAACATACTGTTATTTTTTACTAATATTACACGTAAATCATCGGAGATTTTATCTGAACAGAAAAAAGAAACGTATAATCGGATGGATATATTAACTCGAATGAAAAATCAGGTTGTTGAGTTAAGGACAATAATTGAATCCGGTGGCGATCTGAAAAAAATTGGTACCATTCTTGACGAAACATGGGAGTTAAAAAAACAACTTACAACCAAGATAACAAAACCAATGATTGATGAAATGTACAATATTGCGAAACGAGCAGGTGCCCTTGGTGGGAAAATTTCAGGAGCTGGGGGTGGTGGATTCCTTATGTTGTTTGTGCCGCGTGAAAAACAGAATGCGGTTAGAACTGCACTAAAGGATTATAGGGAACTACCTTTTATGCTTGAGCCGAGTGGAAGTAGAATATTACTTAATAATAGAAGGGATTATTGGAAATGATGGATAATAACAATAAATGGTTAGACGATTATTTCAAACTCTTTATTAATACATTAAATAATAATACTAATCAGAGTGACTTGATAAAAATAAAAGAACGATTTCTAACGGTCGCAAAAAATAAAAAAAAGATAATGATTGCAGGTAATGGAGGCAGCGCATCCATTGCGAGTCATTGTGCTGTTGATCTTACAAAAAATGCAAAAATAAAATCCATAAATTTTAATGAAGCTAGTTTAATAACTTGTTTTGCAAATGATTATGGATATGAGAATTGGTTGGCCCAAGCTATACAATTCTACGGGGTTAGTGGTGATGTAGCAGTTCTAATCAGTTCAAGCGGGAAATCACACAATATGGTGAATGCAGCACAAATGTGTAGAAAAATGAATATCTATTTAATTACTTTAACCGGTTTTAAAAAAGATAATCCTCTAAAACAGCTAGGTGATATAAACCTTTGGATAAATAGTAGCGCTTATAATATTGTCGAGATGATTCATCAGTTTTGGTTACTAGCAGTTGTGGACATGATCATTGGTTCAGCTGAATATTCTTCCTAAAACTAAATATACTGATATATTGACATTTAGCTCCCTGTTATTTCTGTATTTTATCCCATGAAAGAAAGTCCCGGAATCTGGGACTTGACGCATTTGGGCAGGCCTGTCTTTTCCGCTTTCGCGTAAACCTTGGGCAGGCGAGGAATCGCTATAGTCAAGGTTGATAACCTTTAACTATAGCAATCTTTTTATCTGACTAATCCTTACGGTAGTCACCAGACACCCACACCGCGTAGCGGTTAAGATATTGTAGCTTGAAAAGTCGAAAGGATCCTTTCCCCGGAGGGGATCAACACCAATCAAGGTTTAATATTGTAGTTGAACCTCTCCGAGGTAGATTGTGATCCGTAGGAGGGATTTGTTACAATACTATAAGCCCTACGGGCTAATGAAAATAAAACATCCCCGCCATCGTGTCCCTATTTGCCTGCCCTGTGGAATGTAAGCATAGCTTTCAGTTCCATAGGGTCATTCTGGGCAAATCCCGCTGTAGGCGAGGGTATCCAGAGGTTGAAGCGAACAAAGTGAGCAAAATCCCACATTCATCTCCCCATCATGTCATTCCGAGCTTAGGCGAGGAATCCGTCTGGTCAAGGTTGATAGAATTGACCAAATCCGGTCTCCCAACCTTTCCCAATCAGTCATTCCGAGGGTAGCCAGAGGTTGAAGCGAACAAAGTGAGCAAAATCCCGCCATCGGCGGGAAATCGCTTCAGTAAAACCGTTTGCCCTGTGATTAACGACCATTATTTTTCCCTGTTATCAATCGTTGAAGAAGAATAGCCCAGCAGAACGACATTAAACATTACATCAAAATCTACTTGATAAATAGTTCAACTATTTGTAATATACGTTTAGCATATGGTTAATATTTCGCCGGATCAAATCAAATTCAGAGCTATTATGCCGGAGATAGAGAAATATCTCTCGTCATCTGAGGCGATTGTTATTACCGGGATGAGGAGAACGGGTAAAACAACAATCCTGACTTACTTTTATCATCGGATAAACACTGATAATAAACTGTATCTCGACTTGGAAAATCCGGTTAACAGAATGTATTTCGAAGAATCGAACTATGAGAAAATCAGAACCACATTTGAGACCCTGGGATTAGATCTATCCCGAAAAACTTACATTTTCCTGGATGAAATCCAATTATCAAAAAACCTGCCCTCGGTAGTTAAATATTTTATTGACCATTATAGTATCAAATTCTTTCTAACCGGTTCGGCCAGTTTCTATATAAAAAATCTATTCACTGAGTCATTGTCAGGCCGAAAAACTATTTTTGAATTATTTCCGCTGACTTTCGGGGAGTTTTTAAATTTTAAAAGCTCACCATTGAAAGTACCTGAAAATGCTGGAGCCGTCAGTCGTTCGCTGTTCGATACATTTGTGCCTTTATATGCTGAGTACATTTCCTATGGCGGTTTCCCCGAAGTAGTTTTAAAATCGGGAACTGAAACCAAGGATCGGGTTCTGGAGGATATTTTTACTTCATATTTTCAAATGGAGATAGTTCAGTTGTCTGACTTCAGGAGGAATGATATTATCAGAAATCTCATCCTGCTTCTGATGCAGAGAATTGGATCTAAGCTGGATGTTCAGAAATTATCCACTGAGCTCGGTGTTTCCCGGTTGACATTGAATGATTATATCGCTTTTTTAGAAAGCACCTACTTCATAAAGAGAGTAAGACCTTTCACAAAAGGACGGGATAATGAAATCAGGAAGGCCCCCAAAATATATCTATGTGATACCGGACTTGCGAATCATTTTGCTAAATTGAATGCCGGAGCTCTTTTCGAAAATTGTGTACTCCAAAATCTGATGACAAAAGGCGAAGTCAACTATTATCAGAAAAAGAGTGGGGTGGAGATTGATTTTATTTTTAATAAAACAATAGCCTATGAAGTAAAAATCAGCCCAAATAAATCGGATGCCAACAAATTAGCGCTTTTAGCGCGCGAAGCCGGAATTGAAGATTATAGGATTATTTCCGGGAATTATAGTGATTTGGGAAATATCCTGTATGGATTTATGATTTAAGGTTGAATTTTTAATTGTGAATGTTGAATAAAGAAATTTTAGTTGTAGTATAAAGAGAAAATCACTAGCAATTTGAGGAAAATATTTGATATTTTAAATGAGTTTGATATAATAAGTTAAAACCATTAAAACGGTAACTCCAAATATCATGAAAATTTGACATGTTTTACTAACACATCCATAGATCCTGTCTTATATCGAATTCATGTTAAGATTAAAAGCTAATAAAAAAGTCCCGGATTCCGGGACTTTTTTTATTTGTATAGATTTGCTGTATATCTTAGAACGGGTAAGCTATTCCAAGCAGGATACCGTTCTCAGTATGATGGTAGTCATCATCAGCATAGAAAGGATTGCCATCCTGGTCTTTTACGTCACCCATGATGAAAACGCCCTGAGTGAAGCGCACGTCAACCTCAACCGGTTTGCCAACCAGACTCTGTAAGTTGTACTTAACACCGAGTCCGAGATTTAAACCAAATGAGGAAGCTGAATCAAACTCACGAGTCCAGTTCGGGAAGTCCCAAGACTGCATATTGTACTGCAGACCGGCGACGCCAAAAATACCCAATGCCGGATATTCAAAACCGATGGCTTTCATGATCAGATCGGTGACATCATAACGTCCCAGCGCCAGCACTGAGATAACATTCGTTTTACCATCTACATAAACTCCTGTGTAATCGCTTTTGATGTTCCACATGCCGTATCCGACCATGACTTCGGCTGTCAGAGGTTGCAGAATAAGGGGTAATTTTACCCATTGGCCGATATTAAGCTGAGCTCCACCCTGAATTCTCATACCCATGTTAAAAAGAGCTCCTGTTCCAGGATCGCCCCAGGGTTCGATGGCGCCGCCATTGATGTAGGCTTTGGCAATCCAGCCGGGTTTGAACATGCTGGGTTCTTCTTTGACAACTTCCTCAGCCGGAGCCTGTTCCTCGACGACTTCCTCCTCAACCACAGGCTCTTCTTCAACGACTTCCTCTTCGACCGGAGCGACTTCCTCCTGAATTACCGTATCGGCCGGAACAGTTTCTTCCTGAGCGTAAGTGTTGACCGTCAAAGCGAGCATAAATACGATAGCAACAAAAAAAACTGAAAAGAACTTACTTTCCTTCACAGTGTCCTCCTTTATTAAATATTAAAATCATTTTCGCAATTTCAAACTTGCTAAATGTATAACGATATTTTGAGTATGTCAACAAATTTTTCAAATAAATCGTCAGAATGTTGTTATTTTATGTGAAATTTTTAAAATTCGGGACGGGAGAAATCTGCTTTATAATCAATTGATTGAGTATAATAGTGACATATATCACGGTTTTTGGTCGGCAAGCCAGGATATTCAGGACGTAACATTACGAGTTCCGAGTTGCGAGTTCCGGGTTACCACCGCCGATGGCGGGGCAGGCGAGTTCCGAGTTACGAGTTGCGAGTTATGAGTTTATCAATCACCCGTTACACGTCACTCTTAAAAGAGGTGCGAGTTACGGAATTCAAATGGCAAATTGAATAATTGAATGATTGCATGGTTGAATGATTGACAATAAATGACCATAAATGTCAGTCCCGCTTCGGGACGAATGACGCCGCCAAAGGCGGCTAATGACTATCGAATGACCATCGAATGACGATTGAATGACGATTGAATGAATGCCTCATTGCCTTATTGACTATAAATGACCATAAATGACGCCGCTGAAAGCGGCTAATGACCATCGAATGACGATTGATTGAATGATTGCATGCCCTATTGCCCCAATGCCTTATTGCCTTATTGACCTATTGCCTTAATGACTTATTGACCATAAATGACCATAAATGACGCTGCTGAAAGCGGCTAATGACCACCGAATGACCATCGAATGACGATTGAATGAATGCCTCATTGCCTTATTGACTATAAATGACCATAAATGACTGTAGTTGTAGATTGTATATTGTAGGTTGTAAATTGCAGGTTGCCTGCCCGACTGATTGCGTCCGTGGTCAGACGGGGAATGACCATCGAGTGACTATGGAAGAAAGTAGCGGTGGTGGGATTTGAACCTACGACACACGGCTTATGAAGCCGCTGCTCTAACCACTGAGCTACACCGCCTTGAAAAAAAGCGGTCAAATTTAAGCAATGCGCACCAAGGATACAATAAACACGAAGGCTTGGCCGCTTTATTTTTTTTCGTAAATTCGGTCTGCTTATTTATGAGGTTGTAATGAAAGGTTCAATTTTAATCCGTAATCCGTTGATTTGCGCTACAATGACTGGAGCGCGGCTTGAAAATGGTGAAATCAATACCTTTTCCGGCGGTCATATTTATATCGAAAATGGCAAAATCGTCTCTATCGGCCTCGCTCAATTTACAGGAGCGGCTGAGAGGGTGATAGACGCTTCCCGGATGGTTGTTTTACCGGGTCTGATTAACACGCATCATCATTTTTTTCAGACTTTGACCCGCAATATTTTCGCGGCGGAAAGCGTTCCGCTTTTTGAATGGTTGACGACGAATTACGAAATCTGGGAAGGGCTGACGGACAGCGCCGTTGAGGTCAGCGCTGGAGTCGCCGGAGCAGAATTGCTTAAGACTGGTTGTACTACGACAACCGACCACTTGTATCTTTATCCGGAAGAGGCTTCGGATGATTTGCTTGATCGGGCTATATCTGCCGTACGCGCAATTGGAATCCGTTTTCAGCCGACGCGCGGTTCGATGTCTTTAGGTCGTTCGGGCGGCGGATTGCCACCTGATTATGTTACCCAGAATGAAGATGCAATTGTGGCTGACATTCATCGCGTCGTACAATTATATCATGATGATTCACCGGGAGCTATGATACGGATTGCCCTGGCGCCTTGTTCGCCTTTTTCAGTGACGGCCGATCTGATGCGGATGACAGTGCAGCTGGCTGAGGAATATAATTTGCAAATCCATACTCATCTGGCAGAAACACTCGATGAAGAGCGGTTTTGCCTGGCAAAATACGGATTGCGTCCATATGCATTGCTGAAAGAGCTCGGCTGGATACGGCCGAACGCCTGGTTTGCGCATTCGATTTATCTGAATGATGAAGAGATTGCCGAAATGGGAAAAATCGGTTGTGGAGTGACGCATTGTCCCTCATCCAATATGCGACTCGGATCGGGAATTGCCCGCATTCGCGAACTCCTTTCCGCGGGAGCTAATGTCAGTCTGGGAGTTGACGGCTCCGCTTCCAACGATTCTTCGAATATGCTGTTGGAAATGCGCAATGCTATGCTGCTTTCCCGTCTGCGTGAAAAAGAACACTGGCTGACTGCCGATGAAATTTTATGGATGGCGACTCGCGGTGGTGCAGCGGTGCTGGGACGCGACGACATCGGTCAGCTGGCGGCCGGCAAGTGCGCCGATCTTTTTATGGTTTCAATCGATCGTCTGGAGTTGGCCGGCGCACAGCACGATCCGCTGGCGGCGTTGATTTTTTGCGCTTTACTGTCGCCGGTAGATTATGTGATCGTCAATGGAAAAATCGTCGTTGACGATCGCAAGTTGAAGACTATCGACGAACGTAAAATAATCAGCGAACAGCAGAGAATCTCCGATGAATTGGTGATCCGTGCCGAGCGAAAAACGGGGAAAAGGCTGCGCCGTTAGACCATTTGAGGAATTAATCAGAAATTTAAACGGGGAGATATTTATGCAACGAAGGCCTGTGAAAGTATGTATATCTGTGTTAATGATGTTGGGATTGGGAAACCGCGCCGTTTTTTGTAGCGAGAAAGCCGACTGGGAGGGCGGTTACCCGGATGGTTGCACTTCAGTCATGGTTGGCAAGCAAGCTTCCAAAGATGGTTCGGTGATGACCAGCCATACCTGCGACAGTCATCGCACCCGTTCATCTATCGATATTGTACCGGAGATAAAATATAAAAAAAACGCCATGGTTACGCTTCTTAAACGTGCGGAATGCGATTCATTCGCCATGCCGACTTACCAGTATCTGCCGGTCGGCGAAATTCCCCAGGTTGCGAAAACATATGGATTTATCAACACGGCTTATCCATGTATGAATGAAAAACAACTGGCAATCGGCGAGTCGACTTTCGGCGGCCGCGAGAGTTTACATTCAGAAAAAGGCCTGATAGATTGCCAGCAGCTCGTAAAATTAATGGTTGAGCGCTGTACGACCGCCCGCGATGCGATCAGGTTGGCTGGTGAATTGACGAAGAAATACGGTTGGATTGACGAAGGAGAGTGTTTGACGATCGCCGATAAAAACGAAATCTGGGCTTTGGAAATAGTCGGACCAGGAAAAGGAAATCTGGGCTCGGTCTGGGTGGCTCAGCGGGTACCTGATGGCCATGTTTCCGTCAATGCCAATGGCGCCCGCATCCGCCAGATTGATCTGGCCAATCCGGATTACTTTATGGCTTCCGAAAATGTATTTCAGGTTGCGCAGGATAGCGGCTGGTGGAATCCCGCTGACGGTCCGTTTGAATTCGTGTACGCCTATTCGCCGGAAAGCCGCCAGTCATTTTCCACGCGACGCCGCGAATGGCGGGTTTTTGACCTTTTGGCTCCGTCTTTGAAACTGCATCCGGACGCCGAGAATTTTCCCTTTTCCGTTAAACCTGACACGTTGGTTGACTTGCCGAAAATGGTGCAGATTTTTCAGGATTACTTCGAGAATACTGATTTCAATATGGTGAAAAATATCACCTGGGTCAATCCGGATGGAAAATACGAGATTTCTCCTCTCGCTAATCCGTTCATGCCTTACGATATGAATTGTCTTTTTAAGATTAATGGCGGCTGGGGTTGGCGCGGAGAACGACCTATCGCGCGTTGGTACACCATGTATGCCACGATTACCCAATCCCGCGCCTGGCTGCCGGATGAAATCGGCGGTCTGGTTTGGCTGGCTCTGGATAATGTCGCCAGTTCGATTTATATTCCGGTCTATTGCAGTGTCAGCGATCTGGCGGCACCTTATAAAGTTGATGGTCGTCCGAATGGTTTTACACAGGAATCCGCCTGGTGGGCATTCAATCGCCTGGGAACCTTGGCAGCCCAGCGTTGGGGCGACATGCGCAAAGACGTCACGGCTGTCTGGCGTCCCTGGCAAGTGGAAATGTTTGCCAATCAGGCCGGAATCGAAAAGGAAGCAATGGCTTTATTGAAAAAAAATCCAGCGGATGCGCGGGAGTTCTTGACCAAATACACTCTTGAGTGGGGCAATAAAGTCGTCGCCCGCGCCTGGAAACTCGGCGATGAACTCTGGACTAAATACGACGAAAAGTTCTGAGATTATTTCACCAGGATCATTTTCCGGGCGGCGCTGAAACGAGGCGTCTCGATGCGGCAGAAATAAATCCCGGTGGAGACTTCTCCGGAATGCCAAGTTATTTCATGTTTCCCGGAACTGTACACCGAATCAGTCAGATTACGGACAACTTGTCCCAACGAGTTATATATCGTGATTTTCGCATGGCTTGCGGATGGCAGGCAAAAGGCGATCCGGGTTGAGCCGTTGAAAGGATTCGGATAATTTGGTTCGAGCGAGAATTGGACAGGGGTGCTGGCCTTAACCGGTTGTATATCATTTTCACTTTCAAAATATGTCAGCACCGTTCTGACGAACTCCATTCTGGCGGAGTCCGGATAGATTGTTTCGAGCGGAACACTGGTAACGAAAATTTTCCCCGGTACGGTTCCATCCGGGAATAAGCCGCTGTACGTTACGCCTGCAACCCCGGCAGAGGTATCTACGCCGGTGAATAACAGATAAGGCTGACCGCCGTTAATAGGTTTAATGGCATCCGGGCGTTTGACATTGTAGGTGCCATGCGTTCCGTTATCGAAGTTGAACACTGTGGACTGATTGGTAAAGTCGGGATTAAATTCAACCTGGTAATAGGTGGCAGCCGTGTTCAGCGGGGCGCGCATGTAATAGGTGGCTTTCAGTAAATTATGGCAAAATGCCTTCTGATCATCGTTGCCGCTCTTATCCAGATCATAAAGCAGGTCGTTGCCGGAAATGAACAGCCGGCCGCCGTTTTGCAGATAAGTCGTCAGTAAAATCTGCTCGGCCGGGCTGACGGATTCATCCATATATAAATCGGCGCCGACCAGGAAATCAACAATCTGAAAATCGCTTGTATTGACTTCTCCGGCGGTAAAGGCGGCATTACTGGCAGAAATAACCGACAAGCCGTTTTGCGCAAAGGAAAGCGCATGCTGCCGGACAAAATCATGGGTGTTGGTTTTAGCGTCGGTATCGTCGTACGCATTAATGATCAGCACATCCGGCGGCTTGATTCCGGCTGTACCGGCGAGGACTTCGGATTTGGACGACTGACCCCAGTAACTGATTCCCTGGACTCGGAAATAATAAAGCGAATCGGCAGTCGTTTCGGGGAGTACATAAAAGGAATCGGTGAGATCCACCGAGTCGGCGAAGTTGACGCCGTCACGGCTCCAGAAAACCCGGTAAATATCGCCATGTTCGACTCTTTCGAATTGGAAGCGCAGCCGCCCGTCACTTTCTTTCTGTAAATATAACGAGCCGATATCTTCGGGCGGCAGTTTCTGGATAAATTCATCATAGACATGGTCGCCGTAATAGATATATCCGTTCTGATCGTTTTCCGTGCCGGAAACCACTGTGTGAATGTACCCGTTGCGCTCCACCTGGACCGTATGTAAAATCGCCCGGGTCGGATTTTTCTTCAACCAAAACTGGACGCGACCGTTCAGGGCGGTCCACTTGAGAAAATCGTCATTATCTTCGTGAGTAAACGTAAAATACTCGGCTAATTTACGCTGCATCATTTTACTGCGGTACCAGGTTCCGCCGGTAGCCGATACGATTGGTTGCCCATCTAATAATGCGACACTGTCGTTATAGGCCAGAACGCAGAGATAATGATCGTCGGAAGCGTTTAACCATTGAGCAATTTTTTGGCCATGTCCCAGAGCGTCGGAATAATTATATTCGCTGTCAATGAAAGCAATTCGTTTGACATAATCGGGGATGGCAGCGGTTCCGTTGATGAAATTGAATTCAAAATTTCCGCCCCCGCTGTGCCCGTTAATTACGATTTCATGAGGATAATCGGCAAAGATACCGCGGATTGAATCAACAATTGCATAGATCAGAGTGTATTTATCACTGGCATGGTTGCTGCTCCAGGTTGGCCAGCTCTTGTTATCGTTTTCCAGATAAACGGTGACGATGTTACGGTCGGAAACCAGTTTGCGCAGGAAACGGGTCTGTGCGCCGATGTGCTGAATTAAATAATGCCAGTCTTCGTCCGGGCCGGCTTCTTTACCGATCGTCCAGGCTGTAGAGTTACCGTTCGGCAGGGCGTACAGTACGATGCTGGTCAGCCGATCGGAGCGCATCGAATCGGCGCAGGGCGCATTGATCGTGATGGTTACATCCGCCGGATATTTGAAACTCCGGATTTGTTCGCCGAAATATGGACTAATGGTAAAATTTGGCAGTGCTCCGGCCCAACCGAGAGAGCTCAAGCAGCCCAGAATAACAAGCGGTGCGGTTCTGATTTTCACGGCCTTTTCCTATTTGTAAATTTATTCATCTTATCGAGAAGAATTTAGGGATTATCCTGTTTGGATTGCAGAAAAATAAAGCGCAATTTAAAAACCTGTTTCGATGAGCTTATAATTGCGGCTTCCCAGACCGATTTTCTCTCCGTATTCGAGTTGTACGGAGTAATCAATATCCGGATAAGCTGTCCGGGCCAGATTGGCCGGATTTTCCATCCCGGTCAGGTCAATTACCGCCTGATCAATAGCAACCGGATCGGTTCCGGCTAAAACGCCGATGTCCGGAAGGATCGGAGTCTGCCTGCCAGTGTAACAATCACAGTTTTTGGTCATATTGGTCAAAAAAGTCAGATAGCCGATGCGATCTTTTTTCTGACGAACGATCCCCAGAGCGTGTTCGGCAATCTGTTGTTGCAGTCGGACGGTGGTACTGTCCCATTTGAAATGCACTGCACTGAAACGGCAAACCGCCAGGCATTCACCGCAACCGATACATTTTTTGGGGTCAATGACGGCATAATGTTCGGTCAGTGTAATGGCGTTGACCGGACACCAGCGGACGCAAACTCCACAAGTGGTGCATTTGGTTTTACTGATAACCGGTTTACTGACGGAATGCTGCACGAGTTTGCCTTTACGGCTGGCCATGCCCATGCCGAGATTTTTAAGTGTTGCCCCCAAACCGGTGTTTAAATGGCCGGTGACGTGAGTTATGACGATGATCGAGTTGGCTGTGATGAATTCGGTGGCCAGTGATACAGTTTTATTCAAAGGCGCGTTGATCTCGACCTCAAATTCATTTTTACCGATAATGCCGTCTGCAATAATCACCGGAGCGCCGACGTTTTCATAAGTGAAGCCGTTTTCATAAGCCAGGTTTAAGTGATCAATGGCGTTTTCACGGGCGCCTTTATAGAGAACGGTCGTGTCGGTCAGAAACGGTTTGGCGCCGCAGCTCTCGATCATGCGCACGATCGGCTCAGCGTATGCGGCCGGAACATGGGTGACATTGCCTTTTTCTCCAAAGTGAATTTTAACGGCGGTCATATCACCCGATTGTACGATCGAATCGAATCCGGCGGTTTTAAAAAGTTTCTTGAGTCGGTTTTTAACCTGATCGACCGGGTCGGCTGTCCTGAACCGCATGAGATAAATCTGACTGGCTGACATAAATTCGTTCTCCATTTAGTGAAATTTACAGGTAGAGCGACCAAATGGCAATTTGAAATTCTGTTTGTAGTTTATAGTATGCAGTTACTATCCTGGTTTTCGTCACGCGTTATTGGTTGAGCGTAGCGAAATCCGGCTTTGACGGATCACTTATCACTAATTACTCGTCACTTTACTAAGAGTTGAGGGTTGGCTTCATGGTTATGGATTATGCCTTACGATCCTTAGCCTGTAATCCGACATTTATAACTGGTACCCTTGAATTGCAAATCCACTCCGAGAAATTAATCCCTTTGGTCTTTCAAACTCAGTCGTTAAAATATACTATGTTGCAGAGAAGTATAATTAAAGGCAGAATAATGACGAATCGTAAAGTGTTTTGTTCATTGATATTCGGATTGGCTGTCCTTACCGGTTCACTCGACGCTCAGTACTATATTGCGCCTTATGAAAAGGTCAACTGCGATTTATTGTATTTACAAACCGCCGGCTACCTGCGCGATATGGATTTGTATCAGACGCCGCTTTCGACCATCCAGATCGCTCATTCTCTCCAGGCCGATTCTGGAAATCTGGCGAACCTTGATTCCCGATCCGTCATTAGAAGTCTGACTGACAGAATAGAATCTTTTTATACGTTCCCAAACAGCATTTCACGGAATGAAGAATTACATTTAATATATGGAGTAAAACTTACCCTCGATCACCGGTCAAAGGTCAAGCTCCAAAAGGATCAGAATCAGCCGCAGTCCAAGCTCTATCCGCAGCTGCGCACTTTTGGTTCGCTGACGGTCGCCAAAAACCTCAGTGTCACGAATGTGATGACGCTTGATCCTTACGCAACTGAAAATCCGCAATATCTCGGTAAAGAGTGGCGTGGACTTTCCGGCTATACCGAACAGGCTTATTTAATGTGGTCAGCCCGGTATATGCGGTTAACGGCGGGAAGAAGTTATATCGGTTACGGACCGGGGCGCAAGAGCTCGTTGCTTTTTTCCTCGACTGCGCGACCGATGGATAATTTAAAGGTGGACATTTTCCGTAAGCATTTCGGATTTCAGGGTGTTACGGCTAAGCTCGATCCCATCAATGGCTATCAGCGTTATCTTTCCGCGCATCGGTTGAGTTTCTATTTTGGCAATTGGGCGGTCGGAATGACCGAAGCCGTGCTCTACAGCGGAACGGGTAAGAATCTGGAATATGCGTATCTGAATCCGTTTCTGTTCTATCACGGCGAACAAATGAACGGCCCGGATTTGAATGGCAACACTCTCGGCACATTGGATCTGAATTACTGCGGACGCAACTGGATGGCATATACGGAAGTTTTGGTAGATGATATCCAGTTCGATAAAAAGGAAGTCGGCGATCTCGAACCGAATGAAATCGGTTGCATTGTCGGCTTTGATATAGCCGATCCATTTAAAATTCCGGGTGTTTACATCGGAACTGAGTACACCGCCATTACCAACCGCACCTATAAAACCACCGAAGAAAGCGAGTGGTTTCTGCATCGCAACGAGCCGATTGGCTACGAACTCGGCAGTGATTTGGACCGGTTTAGCGTCACCGCCCGCAAGTATTATAAAAACTGGCAATTTGCTTTGGAGTTTGATCGTGTTCGGCAAGGAGAAGGTGAATTGAGCAAAGCCTGGGATTCGCCCTGGGACAGTTGCACAGTGGCAGAAGGTTATTCTGAAAAATTTCCCACTGGCGTAGTTGAGATAACCAATGACCTGGGACTCACGGCCGCCTGGATGCCGGATTACGGTAAATATATTTTTGCGCGTCTGACTTACGAAACCATAGAAAATGTAGATCATGGCGATCAAGATCAAAAGGGACTTATTGTTTCTGTCGGTTTGTTTTTTGAATTTAGAAAGTGACTACAAGTCATTACGAGGGAACGAAGTGACCGAAGTAATCCCCAAAACCAAGGACGCAAATGCCTGACAGATTGCCGCGCTTCGCTCGCAATGACTATCGGCACAAGTCATTACGAGGTCACGCAGTGACCGAAGTAAACCCTAAGACTAAAGACGCAAATGCCTGACAGATTGCCGCGCTCCGCTCGCAATGACTATAGGCGCAAGTCGTTACGAGGGAGCGAAGTGACCGAAGTAAACCCTAAGACTAAAGACGCAAATGCCTGACAGATTGCCGCG
>CAYYNL010000046.1:0-26956 GCA_964472925.1 uncultured Fibrobacter sp.
TGATAAGACCGAAAGGACTGAAAGCCTTTATGCGCAATAGATTACGTGTTATCCATCGTCAATCTACTACGGTTTTTAGGTTAAAGGCTTATTCTGGAGGCTAAAAAGCACATTTTAGCAGGTAAAATCATTTTTTTGCAGGCAAAAAGCTTTTTTTGAGGTCAAAAAATGATTTTGGTGGGTAAAAGGTTTGTTCTGGGGAAGCTTTCTACCTTTCAGATACAGTTTAACCTAATTTCCGGTGGATATAGTCGCGTATCATATCTGAATTGATAAGAGCTTGAAGGTGTTGAAGACTTTATCGACAAGGTGATAAAGTCAAAACACCTGATTGGCTTAGCAATCAATAGGTTACACGAATGCCCCATTTTACTTCAAAAAATCCGCCTCAAAAAGCAGTCAGTCAAATATTACTGCAAAATCAATATTCAAAAAGTAACACGCTTTTTTCAGGAACCAACTCTTTACTGCTTTTTCTGTCAGTAGTGTTTTTTCTTTTTTTCCCACTAAAGCCCAGAAAAATCCAGTACACTGTAAGAAGAAATAAAATTCCGCCCGATACTGCAGCAGCTTTGTCTATGAACATTGAATGAGGAATCAGTTCCACCACATGCTTCCCCTCATTGATCGGCACCGCCATCCAGCAATAATCAGCCTGGTAGTAATTTGTCCTCTTCCCATCAATCCGTATCTCCCATCCCGGATAATAGATCTCGGAGATTCGAAGAAAACCATTCCCAGGTGCTGTAACTTCCGCTTTTCGGTAATTTGGAGAGTACTTCTTCCAGGAAACCAGCATATTCCCCTGAACTGAATCATCATTAACCTGCTGCATTTCAGGTGCAGTAGTTAGAGCCACAGTATTGCGATAATCATAGCTTTCATTATTGAGCGCATTCAATATCTGTGATGAATCCATTACCACATATCTGGATGCAAAAGAAATTCTGCCTAATGCATTCTCATTTTTGACTGCCATAAGCTTTCCCTGAGAACGGACAAGATAGTATTGGACATTTGCCAGATTTAGGTAGGGATTACCCTTTTGGAGTTCTTCAGTTTTAAGATAAGCTTGACCATCTTCTGAAAAACCTATCAGAGAGGAAAAAAAGTTTCTATCCTGTTGATCACCCCTGAAATCCCTGTACCATCTCAATTCATTATCATGGAAACCACCAATACCCTCAAGACCATAAATCCCTTCTCCATTGCGAACAGGCATCGCTCCAGGAAGAGAAAAACAGCGGAATGGGGCTGCATTCATTTCGTTACTCAGCCTGTTTAGTACCTCTTCCTGTCTAATTAATCTTGCAGGATCCACAAGCTGAATAAATCCGATTTTCTCTCCCCTGGATTGAAGAGACGGCTTTTTTCCAATATCGATCCGCAACACATCCACCAGTCCCAAAACAAACACAGCAGCTATAAAAAACGATGCACTGACTTTCTTCTTTATCACACCATAAAGCAATAACAATGTGCCGATTACAAAAAACATCCAAAGCCACAGATAAGGCACAAATTGTTCTGTAAAGTTTATATCAAACACTGCTTGTTTATTCCGATCTGCCAGTATTGATGCAAACAGGCCCTGAACAAAACCCTTATTTGAAAACAAAAGAGTTACCACAAAGCAACCACCAATTGCCAGCAATATCCCTTTTATCCATTTTTTCTGCAACATCTCATTCATACCGGACAACTTACCTTCTGCAACATCCTTCAGAAACAGCCCTGCCAGTAATACTACACCAAAAGAATACCAGAAAGTAATCATTGATGCCGCTCTGAATTTACTTACTCCAGGCACAATGTGATATGCAATCTTGAATATGAAAGAGTGTGCCCCCAATGAATATGAAAGCACAAAAATGGTAAACCCAGCCCAGAAATAACGATATATCCCCGGTTTCCTGATAATAGCAAGTACTCCCAACAGTAGTGCAATGGCCCCGGCATATTCAGTATTCAGTTTGAAGGGATTCTCTCCCCAGTAATAATCCAGATAATTTACAAATTCAGGAACCCACAGGGAAAATATTTCAGGCCAGTGCATGGACCATGATGTCGCATGCTCAAAACCTTTGTCTACACCACGAACCGAAAATGCATTCTTTACATACATATAAGAGGGAAGAAGCTGTATCAGTCCTATCCCCAAACCTATTAATATTCCCAGCCAGAAATAAAGAGTAAGAGAAACCGCAATTCCCTTGTTTTTCTTCTGTACCAGCGCAACCACCACTGAAATCAACCAGTAAAAAAACAATCCCCATAGCACAAAGTAAGTCATCTGAATATGAGAAGTTAACAGCATCATACCAATCCCCAGACCCAGAAGCGATGCGTTACGTATACCGGGGATCTCCATCAACGCCTTCAACCTCCAGACAACATAAGGCAGCAACGCAATTACATACATCTTCCCATCATGTCCCCCGTAAATCAAAGAAACAAACTGTGGATTGAGCATGTAAAAGGTTCCGCAAACAAAGGAAAGAACCCGGCTGCATCCGAAACCTTTCCGCATTAAGAGAAAAAAGAACACTCCCGCAAGGAAAACATGAAACAACATCTTCATACCTATTGACCGGGGAACTGAAAAAAGAAGGTGCATAATCACTGATGGCGGATAAATAGCATCTCCAAAGATTGCATCTATCGATGGCATTCCCGATAACCTGGAATTAAACCACATTGGAAATTGTTTAAACTTCAGAATTGATTCCTTCAGGAAATACCTTGCATCCAATCCCCCTAACTGATCCGAGCTGTAAAACATCATATCAGAAAAGATAAACTGGCCAAATACTATAAGCAGCAACACTGCAAAACCAGCATAATAAAACCAGGTCTTGCGAAACAACGTTTTTAAAGAAGACTTACTCTTCTCAGGGGTTTTGTCAGCCACAAACTCCTCCTGTAGGCTTTTCATGAAATAATATTTCAGGTTCAATTATAATCGGTATGCTGCGAACAACGATTTCTTAAGTAAAAGCAGCACCAGATAAAATCTCCGTATTAAGCTATTTTTTCGATTCTTTGCAGAATTTATTGTAACATTTACAATAAATTCTCTACTTCAGCCAGGCTCTCTACATCATACTTTTCTGCAGAGTACTTACTCTTTATGATGATCGATTTGAGCTCAGGAAGCAAAATCCTGTCAGACTCCTTATCCCCAACCATCAGCGACTTGCTTATATCAATGTCAAAATCCTTTGCCGCCTGGAGAATCATTCCCGGAGCCGGTTTTCGGCAATCTGAATGTTTCTTGTATCTTTGGACTTTGGCATCAGGATGAAAAGGGCAGTAATAAAATGCATCAATCTTTATTCCCTGATTAATGAACTGCTGCTGCATCCAATCATGAAGTCTCTTTACATCATCTTCAGTGAAGTATCCTTTTGCCACCCCTGCCTGATTGGTAACAACAATAAGCAGATATCCTTTGGATAATGCCTTTTTACATAAATTGAAAATGCCATCCGAAAAAATTATCTGCTCTGGTTTGTGGGGATATGCACAGTCAATGTTAACAACACCATCTCTGTCAAGAAACAACGCTTTATTCATCTCCAGCAACTCTTATTTATCAGTCCATTAAAAAAACAGCACGACATCTGCAGGATCAAGAGAAAATGCTGAAGGAAGCGGCTCTTCACTGATCTTTTCAGAAAGCAAACCCATGGCTTTTGTGCAGCTCTTAACTTTTTCCGGTATCATCCATTCTTCAACATCAGTTTCTGCAGTCAATCGTTTATTGATGCATACATAAACGGGCGGATTTCCGTGATCCGAATTTTTCTGAAGAAAAAGATATGGCAGATGATATTCACACAAAGCACTCCATTCACCCTCTTCACCAAGAACAGCTATACTCTTCTTTAACGCATTAATCTGTTTTATCCACAAAGAAAGATCCCATTGGGGTTTATCTACATCTGCAGGTGTTCCCTTTACCACATCCATCCTGGTGGTAGCCCCATATTCATATCCCATAGGCATCAGAAGTCCTTTGGAAAACAGGGCCGCAACCGCATATCTGGACTTCTGCACATCCATGGTTCCTGGTTTTAACGAGGCCAGCCTTTCTGTGTCATGTGATTCAGGAAACGAAATAGAAGGAGCAATCTTCTTGTTAAGACTATGTTGTTCAATTGCCCATGGCTTGTCAAAATTCCACCATTTTGAAGAATTAAACAAAAAATCAAAACCAACTAAAGAAAGCGCTTCGATTTCTGCCATCTGGCACCCAAGCGTCTCTGCATAAAATTTGGTTTGAGGATAACGTTTTTTTGATGATAAAATCAGTCTTTGCCATAAAGCTGCAGGAACCTGATAAGCAGCATCACATCGAAACCCAAAAATCCCCATCTCCTGGTAAAACCGGATAAGCTCATCCCAATAATTCCACAGCCCCTCAATATCCTTGCTTTTTTCGTTGTCTATTACAGCCAGATCACCCCATACTGTCACATTTGAAGCATCAGCTGGATCAACAGCATACGGACACATCAGCTTCCCCGAAGCATCCCGTTTATACCACAATGGATGTGTCTGGGTAAGAACCGAATCAAAAGCAGTGTGATTTATTACCAGATCCATTATCAGATCGAGTCCGTTTTCAATACACTTGCCAATAAAATTTCTTAATGGTGAAAAGTCGGAAGGGTTATCCTGTGCATCAAGAAATGCGGGATTTAGCCGGTAATAATCCTTAACTGCATACAGACTGCCAGAAAATCCGGTCTCATGAAAAGGATTCACATAGATGGCATTAAAACCCATATCTTTAACATGAGAAATTACATCTGTCCATTGATGTATAGTCCTGAAGTGCCTGGGGAAAAGATTGAATATCAAAGGGATCTCTTTATTGCTGGTCACAACGTGCCTCCTAAAACGATGTTGTCTATCAGGCGAGTACCACTTTCTAAAGTCCAACAGGCTATAGCCACAAGTGAAGTCGATTGCAAAATATCTACAGGTTTTAACTCTACAAGATCGACTACATTAATATATTCGGGTTTAAGAAGAGATGATTGTCTTAACTCTTGAGCAATGGTCTGACTAATTACCGCAGCCTCCCGCTCTCCCCTGTTATATAACTGCTCTGCTTTTTTCAAACCCTTATAAATAAGGGGCGCATCCTTTTTTTCGGCATTGGTAAGATAGGAATTCCTTGAGCTCATTGCCAATCCGCTTTCTTCACGGAAGATTGGTGCAGATTCGATTTTTACCGACAGATTCAGATCTCTGACCATTCTTCGAATAACCAGTAACTGCTGAGCATCCTTCTGCCCAAAGACTGCAATCTGAGGATTAACAATATTTAATAACTTTAAAACAACTGTAGCCGCTCCCCGGAAAAGATTTGGCCGGCTTATTCCACAAAGACCATCTGTTATCTTTTCTACTGAGACATAGGTACTGTAATGAGGAGGATACATATCTTCAACAGAAGGAGCAAAAATGATATCACAACCGGCATCCTCAGCTAATGCGCAATCCTGCTGGAACATTCTGGGATACTTCTGATAATCTTCATTAGGACCAAACTGAGTCGGATTTACAAAAATACTCATTACTGAAATATCAGAATTTTCCCGGGCTATTTTAAGTAATGAAAGGTGTCCCTTGTGCAATGCCCCCATTGTAGGTACCAGTGATACAGTACGCCCACTTGTCTGATATGTAAGCGAAAGATTTTTCATTTCAGCCGATGATTTTACAATCTTCATATACTTTCCTTTTATAACTGTTGAGCACATTTTTCTTAAAAACTTCAGCAGCAATTCATTTTAAAGCTACATATCATTTTTCTTCTTGCCTGCTCTGCGCTCCACAATCAGTGTTTTATCCCTGGAACCCATTGGTTGATAATAGGAAGTGCCGTTTCTGACCCTTAATATCTGCTCCACGATTTCTTCAAAATCATCGGGATTGTTTACAAAATCGATATCATTAGTGTTTATTATCAATAAAGGGGTACTGCTGTAATGAAAAAAGAAATGATTATAGGCCTGATTAAGCAGATCTATATAATCACGATCCATATTGTACTCGTAAGCCCGCCCTCTTTTTTCGATGCGTTTAAGAAGGACATCAGTAGAAGTCTGCAGATATACCACCAGGTCTGGTTGCGCTATCGAGGATTCCATAACTCTGGTAAGCTGATTGTAAAGAACTAACTCGTCCTCATCCAGATTAATGTTGGCAAATATTCGATCTTTGGCAAATATATAGTCACTGATAGTCACCTGATGAAACAGATCCTGTTGAGCAACCATCATTGACAACTGTTTATAACGGGAGACCAGAAACCATAACTGAGTCTGAAATGCAAACATCCTCCGGTCTGAATAAAACTTGGTAAGAAACGGATTCTCCTCTGCCTCTTCCAGAATAGTCCTTGCATTAAATCGCTCAGCAAGAAGATAACTCAATGAAGTCTTACCTGCCCCTATTACCCCTTCTATACAAAGGTAATTGAAATGTAATGAACTTCGACTGTCATGGTCTGCCATCTCTGTAATCTGATCCTTTTTCATGAAAATGGAAAATTCTTTGAGCCCTGATCTGTGGTCCCATCCGCTTATAATGCTCTGAGACTGACATTCCTGTTCCAGGAACAAGCCAATCCGGAACTATCTGATTCATCCCTTCAAGACAAAACCTCCTCAAAAGCATCTTTGGATGGGGTATTACAAGCTCTGCGGTATTAATAATCTGCTCTCCAAATAACAATATATCTATATCAGCCGTTCTGGGAGCCATCTGCTTCTTATTGTCACGCCCCAGCATTCTCTCGATCTCTTTGGTATATTCCAATAGTTGCTGAGCTGTTCCTTCAAAACTACCACTAATAATCCGGTTTATGAACCAAGGCTGACATTCTACTCCAACAGGCTCTGTCCTCAGCAGGTCAGATTTACGCAGTATACCTTTCAAAACTGTAAAAAGTAACTCCTCCATCTTTCCAATATAAACGCACTGATCACCAAGATTACTGCCTAGACTTAATACCACAGACTCCATACACACTCAAATATAGTTTATGAATAATTCATGCCTTAAGATTTGAAGTGCTAAAGTCGGTCTCGGTAATTAAAAGCAGTCACCGGCCCAAACTCTTTTAGCTGCTTATAAATCTGTGACTTAGGCCCCACTGCCGTAATGATCACATTCTGGGGAAAAAAACAGTTCCGTATGGTTTCATTAATGCTCTCAAGGTCGATCTGATTAATCATTGAATCGAAATTCTCAATATACGAATCGGCTCGGTCATAAAAACGCAGCCACAAGAGTTTCTCCGCAATATTGGCTATTCCTTCTAACTGAAAAGCCATATTGCCAATCGCAAACTGTTTGGCATTCTCCAGTTCCTTCTGCTCCACTCCTTTTTCTGCAAACTCCTTAAAAGCATCCAAAATCGATCGAATCACCGTTGATACCTGGTTGTTCTGAGTTGAAGTCTGAATCAGAAAAGCCCCGAAATATCGCTCCGAAGCTATTTGAGAGCTGATTCCGTATGTCCTGCCATCAGTGCTGCGAATCCTGCTCATAAGTCTGGAGGAAAAATTACCCCCACCAAATATGTAATTGGCTAAAATCAGTTCTGCTTTCCGAGCATAAATCTCCCCGGGTGCATTGTGTCCGATAATTATCGAAGTCTGTGAAAGAATCGGCTTATCAATTATTCGCACCACTCTTCGAGGCTGCACTACCGCAGATGCCACAACCGATGGAGCATTGTTAATATTATTGAACTCCTTTAAAACAGATAAATTATGCTCCTTAAATTCCTGAGGATCAAATTTTCCTGCTACTACCAATACCGCTTTCGCCGGTGAGAAATAATCTTTGTAAAACTGCCTCACCGTCTCAACTGTAATTTTTTTTACAGACCCTATGGAATAAAATCTTCCGGCTGGGTGCTCCTCACCGGCAAGTTCCCGGTAAAAATGACGATTTACCAGCACTCCTGGTTCAGAAATTTCAGCTTTTAATGTAGTAATCAACTCCCGCTGCAACAAATTAAACTCACGCTGTTCCATGACCGGCTCAGAAATCATTTTCCAGAATAACGGAAAAATCTCCTGCTGCTTCGATGCAAGCATGCGTACTCCCATAGCCACATGCTCTTCTCCGACATCTGAAAAAAGCGATGCACCTGTATATTCCATCTTCTCATTGAACTGCTCCGCATTCAAATGGCCACAACCCTTCTGAAGAAGCCTGGTACAAAGCTCTACAGTGCCTTCCTTGCCCAAAGGATCAGAAAATGTACCCACTGAGAACTGAACAATGGCAATTAATCCATCCTGCTCATCATCAGGAACCATAATCAGGCGTAATCCATTTGAAAGTACAATCTCTTCGATTTCTGGAAATTTATAAATGCCTGCCATCAGTATCCCCGTTTGAATTTGCTAAATATTCTGCGAAAAAGCCCTACTGCATACAGCAGCGGATTGACCTTTGATGGTTGCAAATGAAGCACATGACATTTTGAATCATCCCAGTAGGCATTTGCCACATCCATCAACCTGCCCCCATCCAGCGACTTCAATGCATCAAGTCGCCTAACCCATAACCGGTAATCACCTTCAATACATTCACTGTAACCAATCTTTTGACATATATTATCTACATTGTATAGTTCAAAAATCCTATTGGTTAAAATGCTGTTTTTTATCTTCTCCATCTCAGCTATGGTAATTCCCTCAGATTTGATTTTCCTGATCTGTTCAAGAACCGCTTTTTCCACACGGGAAACAGCCATATCGGGAGTAAAAGCAGCAAAAAATAATGACATGCCTGCAAACTTTAACATATGATTTATCCCACCAGCCATCACTGCTACCGATTGTTTCCTGACAATCTCCCTGTGCAATCTGCTGCTTTCACCACCAGAAAGCACCTGCTGTAATATCTCCATGGGAACCGCGTCTTCATGCGAAGAAGAGGGGGCCGGAAAACCGACTATCAATATTGGCACATCGAAATCCACCTTTCGGATCATGCGATTGGCCATATTCCTGATACCCGGATGCGCCAAATCCACTCTGCCAGTACCATCAGAACGCAACTTATCACCAAAATGCCTGTATATCAGTTCAAAAATATTACCTTCATCAAAATCACCAACAATCACTAATACTGCATTATCAGGTGAATACCACCTTTGATAGTAATCCTTGCACTGTTCAACCGTCAATGCCTGAAGGTCCTGCAGTATTCCAAGTGGACTTACCTCATAGGGATGTCCCCTGAAAAATTCCTGCCGGAACTCCAGAAAAGCTTTGGTAAGTGGATTGTTCATGTAGGTATGATACTCTTCAATGATTACCTTCTTTTCGGTCTGAAAAATATCACTTTCCAATCGCAAAGTATCCATGCGATCTGCTTCCAGTTCAAGAACCATCTCCAGTGATTTGGATGGAACACTGTTCATATAAACTGTCATATCTTCAGCAGTAAACGCATTGGAGTGCCCCCCTACTGCATTAATCAGGTTGGCATGTTCCTCAGGCTTGAATTTTGCCGATCCTCTGAACATCATATGCTCAAGGACATGACTGATTCCCCGTATTCCATCATGCTCATGAATACTGCCTGTCTTATACCAGAGCTGTATGGAAACAATGGGAGTACCACTCTTTTTCAAACAAATGGCTTTCAAGCCGTTGTCAAATTTAAACTCTTTTATTTTGTTAAGTAGCATTTTGGGGTACTATCAGAAAAGGTGAATATTCATCTTCCAGTATCTTCATTATGTAGCCAAACAGATCTCTTCCTGTTTCTATATTTTGTTCCTCAGCGACTTCAGAGGTAGAGCCATTAGGAAACATCTTTCGGAATAGTTGAGGGTCCTTTCCCCTTTTCTTCCAGGTCTGGTATTCTCCGGGTTCCGGTAACCTACGAGCATTACCCTGATGTATATCCCTGAGTAGTTCAGGAAACAGAAAGCGGGCCAGCGAAAGAATCAGATATTCCGATCTTCCTAACTCTTTTCCAACCCTGTAACGACTAAGCTGATCAGCCATCCTGGTATCCGACAGCAATGAAAAACACTTTACTTTTTCACCGTTGTGGTTCAGCCGTTTCATAGCAATTTCTAAAGCGGCATCATTCTCAGATGAAACACTCAACAGTAATATCCTTCTGAATCCCTGAAATATCCAGTCTCTGCAAATCTCGGTTAACATGTTGATAAATGTCCTCTGTTTTATCCCGGCACAGCCCTCAAACGATTTAAATGCAGTAGTGCAACTGTAATTTATCGGTGGAGCCGTAAGCACCTGAAGCTTTGAAGATAATGCTTCTGCAAGCACTTCACCACAACGTGTCAGTATCCCCGTAACTGCATAAAGGCCAATCGGTTCCATAGAACCAACCGGAACTATCAGCGATGGACAACGACATAAATGTTTGGAAATCTCGCCAAAATTCATATCGTTTAAACGTAAAGGACACAGGTAAAAATCAGAAAGCTGATTCACAACAAACATCTCACTATGGCAAAGGGTAATATATTAATAGATGAACCGGAATGAAAAAACTGAACCTCCAGCACCCAATTCCCCCCTGGCTGAAAAAATTATACCGCTATTTAGCGGCTTTTTCGTACTTATTAAATGTTATGTGAATCTAAAAGAACTGAGAGCTGGTAATACTGCACCAAACCTAAAAGAATCGGTTTAATATACTGAACGCCACATTTAAATGGAGATTTTTGTGTACTCAAAAATGAGATCTTCTCCAAATACAGAACAACTTATTCCTATATCAAAAAGGGCCGTAAATCATTTCTTCTAAATGATTCACGACCCTCAAACTCAATCGGAGTGACTGGATTTGAACCAGCGACTCCTTGGTCCCGAACCAAGTGCGCTACCAGGCTGCGCTACACTCCGAAAATCTTTCCAACTTGACACTACGTAGTTTTATTGCCTATTAAATGTCTCAAAATATCTTATAATACCACGATTAGCAAGACATTTTTTCCTTAGGAAGAAATAATGTCTTATCTCTGTTTGTACTCTACCCTTATTCTTCCAATTAGTTTTAAAAGCTGCAGCGTTTTCTCCCCAGCATCATCAATCATTAATGGAATCCTGTCACGGTCTGCCGGAAATAACCCATGTGAAGGATCTGCAAATACCCATTTCCCTGTATAAGCACTGACCCATGCATGATAATAATAACCCTTTCCGGATTCCATGTAAACCAAACCCATAACCACCCGCGCAGGAATCCCTGCGGCCCGTAACAGCGCTGTCAGCAATACCGCATGCTCTCCACAATCACCAAATCCTGCCTTCAGTGTCTCCACTGCACTGGAAAAGGTAGCAGTATTTCTTTTCTTTAGCATCCGGTAAACCGAATCGTTGAATTTTCTTACCAAAGCACATAAAGAATCTGAATCTCCCTGTATGGCTTTTGAAAGCTTGATAATATCGGGGTGATCCGACTGCACTGTTAAGGTTGGTAATGTATAGATCATCAGAGAATCAGCCATCTTATCGCTCAGTAAACTATTGCCACATTCCTTCTCCAGAGCTTTCAGAAAATATCCACCTTTACTTTTCTGATAATAGCCAGTTACAGAGGTATCAAGCTGAAAAGCAGAATCAAGAGAAATGAATATCCGCTCTGACGCTGTGGCTCCTCGCTTTGCCCCGATTTTAAAGGACTCATAAAAATTCTTTTGCTCTAACTTGCCATTTTTTGATGATTCTTCACTGATCCTGACTACAAAAGGATAAATCTCCCGATACACTGTCTTTCCCTTTTGATCCAGCTTCCAGATCTCATCTCTGCCACTGATATTATTTCTGCTTACAAATACCCAGTTGTAATTATTTTTTTTACAAGGCTTTTCCCTGCATACAATGTTAGTAATAATGTATTCACCTGAAGTAAGTTCGAAAGCACTATCAGTCCAACTGCTTCCGATTTCCAGAGAAGAATCCAGAATGCCACGGTAGATCTCATAAACAAAGTTTATCGATTCTTTTACAGGTGATACTTCCTTGAGCCGCTGCACCCCACCTGCTCTCACCAGAAGACTCCAGCGCCCCGAATAACAGTCAAGTTTCCAGTAATTTTCCCCAGCAGAACTGATTATCTGCTGTTCTGCAGAAACCAGATTGCCATCAAAGTTATAAACTCTTTTTTCATGTATTGAGGTCTCAATATCCAGATTATTGGAAACCTCTACCACCGAATCCCTTACTTTTATTATACTAGTAAGAACACCGGCACGTTGGCTACCTAATAACACCTCCAGGGAATCATACCTCTGAACCGTTTCCCAATTCTCTTTTTTAATACCGGCAAAAAGGAAACAATTGAAAAACGATAATAAAAAAAAGACCATTTTCATCACTACAATTCACCACTCTGGAAATGTTTATCCCGGTAAGCCTCAAAATCTACCCCGCAAATACTTCGAAACCTGGACAGACATTCCTTTTCATCTGCGAATCCGCTTCCTTTAGCTGCTTCTGATAATGATAGCCCCGGATTTTTATTTATCATTATTTTTACCCTGTTTATACGTACCTGATCAATAAAATCCTCAACTCTCATTCCAAGTTCTTTTTTGAAAAGAGCTTCCAGATAAGCTTTTCCGGTTACAAGATCACTGCAGATCTGATCAACGGTCAAATCCACATCTGCATAATTTTTTTCGATGTATCTGCAGGCCTGCCGCACAAAACGGTTCATAACCGACAATCTGGTGGTAGTCATGAATCGGTTATCTTTCCCCTTCATTCGAAAATATCTAACCGAAATCAGAACACCCGCAGTGAATACAATCAAAACAAGAAAAATAGTCTGGCTCCTTTTATTTTTAAAGCCTTTCTGTACCATTAATTTTGTTTTTTGTGAAAACGCTTTCACTGCACTCTCTTTGGTAAATTTTGAGAAGAATACGCCGGGGTGGAATTTAGCGGAAGGACTATTTTGCAGCTTTTCACTTTCAGTCAATAGGCTTCTCTGATCTGAAGACCCAACCTGAACTGCAGTAATTAAATCTTCACCTGAATCATCCGAATCATTTTTCTGTGCACCAGTTACACTTAAAATCAGCAGAACAGTAATAACGCAAATTGAAATATTCAGTTTTCTGTGCACCGCTTCATCTGTTCCTGTAACATGATTGTGTAATTAAAACCCAGCATATCGATTTTAGCGCGAAGTCTGTTGCTGAAGCGTTCAACCTCATCAATATCCCGATTTTTTACATCCTGCCATAGTTTTTTAAGTGTCCTGACATTCAAAATCTCGTTAGTCGAAATTTCAAAATGAAGCTTATCACTTTCAGAGATTCTATTATGAGCATCTTCAATCATCTTCTGAACTTCAGAATAGATATTCTGATCAAACCTCTGTCTTAATAGTTTAACATTCATCGAAAGCTGTTCATAAAAATATCTGCTGTTGAAAATATAATGTCTCTTATTCTTATAAACACTGTTGTCATAATAATATTCCCCTATAACTCTTCCTCTGGTAGTCTTAACAACCGATTTCGGGAAAGGTGGAGCCTGAGGTATTACTTCCTTAACAACAGATCCTGATACCACTGCCGATGTTGATGTTTCACTGTCATCTGTTGGAGTCTGTGACTGCTGCTCTTTTGAAGCCAGACTTTCCTCTGGCATAATTTGAAATCCCTGCTTTTTATCAACTTCATCCTGTACAGGCTTACTTGTATCGATTACACTTTGATAATCCTGGTTTAAAGCGCAATTCTCCTCTTTCAGAGAATCTTGCTGATCCTTAACCTGTTGAGAAAGAATTATCTCATAAAGCCCATTAACAATCTCGTTCTCATTGGAATTAAGCTCCTGTTTGAGCTGCTGTTCGATTAACGACAACTCCTGCTCTTTGACTTTAAGTTTCTCCAGTTTGGAACTCAACTCACGAAGCTCGTTGTTGCATTCGATTATCTGTTGTTTTATGGATGCAAACTCTTCATCCCTTTTGCGTTTCTCCTCCAGAAGATCCCGGGAATCCCGACTAACCTTTTTTATATGTTCCTCTTTAGTACGCAGTATATCCATCTTATCCTGATAGAAATTAATGAGCAGATCTATTGTGTTGTTAGACTCGGTTACCAGGTTTTTCTTCAGATTCCAGAGTTGTTCAAGTGCAATTTTGGCATTTTCCTTTTCACCCGAAAGCAACTTTTCTGCAATATCACACATATTTTCAGACACATTGGCCGCCTTGGCATCCAGAAGAATTGTATAAAAACGGTTTGCATCTACCGAACTGTTTTCCATACCAAAAATGGATTCAGGGATCCGTTCAATTCTTCTCATTTTAATTTCCTTTCAAACAATAATACTGTAATTAATCTGCCTGCCCTCCATACAATACCCCGGTTCAATTAATTAAACCCGAACCGATTCTCTGGAGATGAATAGCTATAACAGTCTTTAGATTATAGAGTCTGCAGTTTTGTTCACCTGCCCCCAAGCCGATATGACCAAAAAGTCTCGAGCCCTGTAATAAAAGAGAACAAAAAATCGTTCGATTCAGGTTAAAATAAATTAACCAACCAATCAATGGTAATTTTTTTCTCTGATTTTGTCAATACCATTTTAGTACTTCGCAAGTTTCATTGCGGAGCCAGTGTCTCAAAAATCTGCTTCAGAAGGCTGTATTGATTAAGCTCTTCTATATTTGTAAAACCATTTTCCAGTGCTTTTATAAGAAACCGCTCAGCACGAATCCGATTTCCCCTTGATGCCTCAATAACAGCCAATATAAACCAACTGTCAAAATAATCTGGATCTTCTTTTATATGAAGCTGTACAAGTTGCTTTACCTTTCTATCCTCGTTTCTGGCAAGCAATGCACGCCACAGGATGCTCCTGGATGGGCCATCCGATTCTGTCATCTTCTCTATATGAGCTATTGCGGTATCATAATCATTATTGTGCAAAGCGTAAAGGGCCAAACCCTTGCGAATCTGATCCGTAAGTACAGGCTTCTCTGAGAGGCGTTTATAAATAACCTCAGCTTTCTTTGAATTATTCTTTTTACGCTGATAAATCAAAAGTCTCTGAAGATCCAAAGCATCCCCTTTACGACCCAGCCTATCTGCTTGCGCAAGTATTTCCTCGGCTTTATCAATCTGATTATGCTCAAAGAGTATCTCTATACTCTGAGCCAGGACCTCTTCATCCAATCTGGGAAGAATGGCCAGAGTCGCACGAATAAAGGTATTCAAATCCCCCTTGGCCAAAGAGAGATGGCGTAACCCCATCCAACCGGGAAGCATATGCGGAGCCAGCCTTACCGCCTTGAGATAACATTTTTTTGCCTCATCATATTTTTTTTGCTTCAGATAAAGGTTTCCCAGATTCACCCTCAGCGAAAAATCTGCCTTGTTTAATTCGATAGCCCGAAGATAGCACTGCTCCGCTTTTTCATATTTACCATTTTTCTCGCAGGCATAACCCATGTTTTTTAACGCGGATGTGAAATTTTCCTGATACTTCAACGCTTTCTCAAATGCAGCCCCGGCCGCCTCATAATCCTTCTGTGCAAGAAGTACATTTCCCAGATTATACCAGGCATCGGTAAAATCCGGGCGCGCCTGGAGCGCATGCTCAAAATAGGCCCGTGCTTTTGAAAGCTCTCCCTTATTGGTAAGATGGTTACCCATGTTCACCAGAGCACCAGGGTTATCCGGCTCTATAGTAAGTACTTTTGCAAATGCCTCTCCCGCTTTCTCCAACTCCGATAATTGTACCAGTACAATCCCCAGGTTGTTCCATCCTTCAATTCTGTCTGGTTTCAACCTGGTAAGTCTGAGAAATGCGTTCTCTGCCTCCTTCATATCATTTTTCCTAAAACAGGTATTACCATACTCCAGAATTAAAGTATAGTTCTGCCCATCTTTTTCCATTGCAGCCCTGGCTATATCTATCGCTTCGTTATACCACCCCTGATCCGACAAATACTGGATCAGTCGAATGGTATTTTCCATATCCAGAGGGTCAGTTTTATATGTCTGACGAAGTTTTTCCAATACCGGATCGCAACTTTCTTCTAATCCCATAATTGAACTAAAACTATTTTCTGCCATAACCATTTTAAAAGTATTCCCCACACTGTAAAACCAGCCATTTTAAAGCCAGTTACTATGATCTTCATCAAATTTACAATCAATTATAAGCATAAAGTATGATTGAAAATAGTGCAAGAGGATATATAACTACTCAGGTATCGGACGGCAAAAAAATAACGTAATATGAAAGCACCAAATCACAATTCTTAAATTCCAAACAAATTACAACACCCAAATTCTAAATTCGAAACAGGATAGAGACTTCCATTCCAGTTCTTTTCTTGTTTGGATTTTGAATAACAGGTTATTGGGATTTGTTTAGGATTTGGTGCTTGTGATTTGGAATTTAATTACTCCTTATTCTGCTTATCTGATTACAAGAGTTTTTAGATATAGCAGTCAGGACAAAAGATTATTGCCCGCAAAATAAAAAGGAGATTTCATCACTGAAACCTCCCTTCTGCCAATTCCCAAATATAGTACTCAAATAAATTAACTGATAAAAAGCATCTCCCTGTATTTTGGCAATACCCACATGGAATCTGGCATTACACTCTCCAGCGCATCCACATGCTTACGGATATGAAGCATGTGCGGTTTGAGTTCTGAATAATACATTGCCGCTTTTTCTTCATGATCCATCGAATCAGCCTTTTTCAGCAATTCCTCCATCTGTTTAAGATTTTTTCTGATGTAAAAAATATCGGCAGTCAATCCAGCCAGCAACTTTTTGCGATCATCAATGGCCTCGTCAACCAGCTCAACAGTCTTGGAATCAGCAAGATCCTTAAGAATCTCCAGACCTCCCGCTATTTCGGCCTGATATTCAATTGCTGCAGGTATAACCTGAGTCTTAACCATCTCTGCCAAAGTTTTTGCCTCAATGTCTATGACCTTTTGATAGATTTCAATCCAGATATTATACCTGGCATGGAGTTCAACTTTTGTAAAAACGCCATGACGTTCAAACAGATCGATAGCCTTCGGTTTTATGAATGCCTTAAGTGCCTCTGCAGTCGATGCCTCATTAGGTAACCCCCGCTTCTCTGCTTCCTTCACCCACTCCTCAGAGTAGTTGTTGCCCTCAAAAAGAATCGCCTTGGATTCCTTGATTATACCGGATAGCACTTTAAGAACAGCTTCCCTGAAATCGGGGGTAATAGCTAACTCTGCTTTTATCCTCTCTGTGGTTATGGACAAGGAATCAGCCACTGCAGTGTTAATAACCGCAATAGGAGTGGAAATATTCATCGAGCTTCCAACAGCTCTGAATTCAAACTTCGCTCCGGTAAATGCAAACGGAGAAGTACGGTTACGATCGGTTGAATCTCTCAGGAATCTTGGAAGCAGCTTTACACCCAAATCGATGAAAGCCTGTCGATGCCCTTTCTCTATTTTTCCAGTTTCCAGCATTGAAATGATCTTGCTCAACTGTTCACCCAGGAAAACACTTACTATTGCCGGAGGTGCTTCATTGGCACCAAGTCTATGCTCATTACCCGCAGAAGCAACAGAGGCACGAAGCAGGTCCGCATGAGTGTAAACAGCATGAATAACTGCTGATAGTACTGTCAGAAACTGAAGATTTTCCTCTGGAGTTTCTCCTGGATTAAGCAAATTGTTTCCCTTGTCATCGGCCATTGACCAGTTCAGATGCTTTCCGCTTCCATTTACACCTGCGAAAGGCTTCTCATGAAGCAGGCAAACCAGCCGATGCCGATGAGCTACTCTTTTCATGATATCCATAAGAAGCTGGTTGTGATCGGCTGCCAGATTTGCTCTCTCAAAAATCGGCGCAAACTCAAACTGATGTGGAGCGACTTCGTTATGACGGGTAGTTACCGGAATGCCAAGCCTGTAAGCTTCCTCTGCCACTTCATGCATATAGTTGAGTACCCGGTCTTTAATCGATCCAAAATACTGGTCCTCAAGCTGCTGGCCCTTTGGTGATGCAGCTCCTATCAAAGTACGACCGGCCAAAAGAAGATCATTTCTCATCCGGTAGTAAGCTTCATCTATGAGAAAATACTCCTGCTCTGGACCGCAGGTTGAGTAAACCTGTTTTACATCTGTATGTCCGAAAAGTTTGAGAAGCTCTACAGCTGCTTTGCAAAGAGCTGCATCACTTCTCAAAAGCGGAAGCTTCTTATCAAGAGCCTCACCATTATACGAAACAAAAATGGTAGGTATGCACAGAGTCTTGCAATTATCTACCTCTTTTATAAATGCAGGTGATGACGGGTCCCATGCTGTATATCCTCTTGCTTCAAATGTTGCCCGAATCCCTCCGGATGGAAACGATGAAGCATCGGGTTCTCCCTGAATCAGTTTACTCCCAGTAAACTTTTCCATCACTACACCCGTGCTTCCTATAGATATAAATGAATCATGCTTCTCTGCAGTCAAACCGGTCATGGGATGAAACCAGTGCGTATAATAACAGGCACCTTTTGAAATCGCCCACTCTTTCATACAATGAGCAATCTCATCCGCCTCAACCATAGTTATAATTTCACCCTCTTCCTGCCACCTTTTGAATGCCTTGAAAGTTCTCTCAGAAAGCATCTTCTGCATTATCATTTCGCTGAAAGTGTTCTCACCAAAATAGGTGGATACCTTTTGAGGCAGATCTACTTTTCCAACCACAATTGGTTCAATCATCTGAGTTACATCATTTCGACTGCTCATAGAAACCTTTCTGATTTATCTGATGATTTTAAAAAGTTAAGCTGTTCTTTTCTCCTGATTACTCTTTAAAAAAGCAATGGAGAATGACAGATTACGATCAAATCCTGAAAATAGGTCATATTTTCTTTCGCTGCCAGTATTGTGCAATATTAATGCCAGAAATACTGCCTTAAACCACTCCAAATTGAACACTTTTTGGGCCATTCTATCCCTTTCACTTATCCCCTCAGGTACATTTTTGTTCCAGACCTGTCTTTTTTAGCACACTTTTGTACCAGCAAAACAACTCTAAAAACCTTTGAAATATCATTAATAATCAGAAAAAACCTCGATTATACCTTCCAAAACTACATTTTCAACAAACCTGAACCCCATTTTTTAAACTGGAACAATAGTAGCTTAGATTTTGTGCAGTTTTGTGTTAAAAGAAATTTTGATCTGCAGAGATCAAGTAATAATTTAAAGGATTCTTATTATATCATGGAAGTCTATCCTCAAAGATATTGTACCATCTCACACATCATGTTTAGCTTCCTGGCCTTCCATCTCTTGGTCTGATTCCTAATAGAGGTAACAGCATCAGATTACCTGATTCGGGATTGTTTGAAGTGAAAGTAAAGAGCACTTTAGAATAGCTGTCCAGAAGTTCTGAAAAGCAAAATTACCTGGTGATATGGTCGAAGAACTTCTAAGGTCCGTAAAACAAAGGGTTCAAAGCGAGTCACGTCAAAGAATAGTAAGATTTAGGGATCAGTAATTATTTACGTATTATTCTGAAAATGACAACACAAACAAATCACTTTTTATCAGAGGTTTTGAAATTAATGGAAAAACAGGGACTTTATGATCCGTTCTACGAGCATGACAGTTGTGGTGTCGGATTCGTAGTAAATATCGATGGTCAACCTAGTCATCAGATAGTGACTGATGGAATCACAATATTAAAAAATTTAGCTCATAGAGGGGCCTTGGGTGGTGATTCAAAAACAGGTGATGGAGCCGGGATGCTGATGCAGATCCCACATGCTTTTTTTGTAAAAGAATGCTCCAGATCCGGAATCACTCTTCCACAGAAAGGTTTCTATGGAGTAGCTATGCTTTATTTGCCACAGGATCGCTCAAAACGCAAGGTTTCCATAAAACTAATTGAAGAAACCATCTCTGAGGAGGGTGGATCGGTTCTGGGATGGCGAGATGTCCCGGTCTCTCCACAGTGTCTGGGGGACATGGCTGCCTCATCCATGCCTTTTATCAGCCAGATCTTTGTTTCTTTTGGATCGCTCAACGGACCAGCTCTAGAAAGAAAGCTCTATATTACCCGTAAATGCATGGAAAAAAAGGCTCAATTAAACCAGTTCAATCTTGAGGAATTCTATATCTGCTCTTTCAGCAGTAAAACAATCGTATATAAGGGAATGTTTGTTGCCCCACAGTTCGAATATTTCTATCCTGATCTTACCGATGCCGATATGCAAAGTGCAATGGTCCTGGTTCACCAGCGCTATAGCACTAACACTTTTCCATCCTGGCCATTGTCTCAACCTTTCCGTTACCTTGCCCATAACGGTGAAATAAACACCCTCAGAGGGAATGTCAATAAGATGATCGCCAGGGAAAAAACTCTCTCTTCTCCACTTTTTGCAGATGAAATCTCCAAACTATTTCCTATCATCAATCTGGAAATGAGTGATTCAGGAATATTTGACAATGTCTTTGAACTGATTACCTCTACCGGACGCACTATCGAGCACACCATGGCCATGATGGTACCTGAAGCTTTCGGAGCAAAATATTATATCAGTGAAGACAAACGAGCTTTTTATGATTATCACGCATCAATAATGGAACCATGGGATGGACCTGCTGCCATCGCTTTTACTGATGGTATAAAGATCGGAGCAACTCTGGACCGTAATGGCCTTCGTCCAGCCCGCTATCTGATAACTAAAAACGGCAAGGTAGTCATGGCTTCTGAAACCGGTGTACTGGATATTGCCCCGGAAGATGTACTGCAGAAAGGACGACTGGCACCAGGAAAAATGTTTCTGGTAGACACTGCAAAAAAACGGGTTATCTTTGACAATGAAATCAAGGCTTCCATCTCCCGCCGTAAACCATACCGGCGATGGCTGCAAAATAATAGAATTGATCTTAAAGGACTTTTCCAGGTTCCAGGACCGGTAAATATCGATCGTCAGTCCCTGTCCATACGTAAATGGATCTTCGGATACACTCTGGAAGACATTAAAACCGTGCTTATCTACATGGCCGAAAATGGTCAGGAACCGGTTCACTCCATGGGTAACGATGCGGCTCTTGCGGTACTGTCTGAAAGGCCACAACTGCTCTTCAATTATTTTAAACAACTCTTTGCTCAGGTTACCAATCCACCTATAGATCCCTATCGTGAAAACCTGGTTATGTCTCTAATGAGTCTTATCGGTAAGGAATGTAATCTGCTGGATGAAACACCTGAACATTGTCATCAGCTTAAACTCCCTCATCCGGTCCTTTCCAATGATGACATGCTTAAGTTAAGAAACCTTGATCTCGATGGCTATCGAGCATGCGTTCTGCCAATTACTTTTAATATCGCTCAGGCAGAAAAAGGGCTTGAATCTGCAATAGAAGACCTCTGTAAAGAAGCTGAAAAAAAAGTGGATGAAGGATATTCATTAATCATCCTTTCCGATCGCAACGTCAGTGAAACACAGGTTCCTATTCCTTCTCTTCTGGCAACTTCTGCTGTACATCACCATCTTATCAGGACGCAGAAAAGACAGCTCAGCGGACTTATCGTAGAGACAGGTGAGGCTCGTGATGTAATGCATTTTGCTGCCCTAATAAGCTATGGTGCAAGCGCCATCAACCCCTATCTGGCTTTCGAGATTCTGGCTGAACTTAAAGAACAGGGTAAATTAGCCATCACACAGGAAATGATTATTGAACATTATATAACTGCCATTAAAAAAGGGCTTCTTAAAGTAATGTCCAAAATGGGTGTCTCCACCATTCGAAGTTACAGGGGTGCACAAATCATGGAGGCCGTGGGACTGGATCAGGAATTTATAAATAAATACTTCCCTGGGACCTCATCCCGTATTGGTGGTATCGGTATCGAGACTATCGCCAAAGAATCTATTAAGCGTCACCAGGCCGCCTTCAGTAAAGATCTCTCTGAGCTGCAAACCATGGATTCCGGTGGAAACATTCATTTTCGCAGGAATTCAGAGAAACATCTTTACAGTCCTGAAGCAATAACTCTTATTCACCGGGCGATTCGTCAGAACGATTATAGCCTTTATAAGCAGTATGCTTCAAAAATAAACGATATCAGTACCAATCTCTGCACTCTGCGGGGGCTTTTTACTTTCAGGCAACAGACACCAATTCCACTGGAGGAAGTAGAACCGGTTCAGAATATTGTCAAAAGATTTGTGAGCTCAGCCATGTCCTTTGGCTCAATAAGTAAAGAAGCTCACGAAACCATTGCCATCGCCATGAATCGACTCGGTGCAGCAAGCAATTCAGGTGAAGGGGGTGAAGATGAAGAACGCTATATCCCTCTTCCCAATGGAGACTCCAGAAAAAGCATGATCAAGCAGGTCGCCTCAGCAAGATTTGGAGTTACCAGTAACTACCTTATTAACTCCAGAGAACTACAGATAAAAATTGCCCAAGGCGCCAAACCCGGCGAAGGTGGCCAACTAACAGGACTAAAGGTGGATAGCATTATTGCAAAAGTTCGCCACTCAACTCCAGGAGTCACCCTTATTTCACCTCCGCCACACCACGATATCTATTCCATTGAAGATCTGGCCCAACTGATTTTCGATCTTAAAAACGCCAATCCACAGGCCAGAGTATCTGTTAAGCTGGTTGCAGAAGTCGGAGTGGGAACTGTTGCTGCAGGTGTCGCCAAAGGAAAGGCTGACATGGTGCTTATCAGCGGTCATGATGGCGGAACCGGTAACTCTCCAATCTCTTCTATCAAACATGCCGGAATTCCCTGGGAAATAGGTCTTGCGGAAACCCAGCAAACACTTGTAATGAACCGGCTAAGAGACCGGATAAGAGTTCAAACCGATGGTCAGATGAGAACCGGGCGTGATGTGGTGATCGCAGCTTTACTTGGTGCAGAGGAATACGGCTTCGGAACCGCATCTCTGGTTGCCATGGGATGTATTATGATGCGCAAATGCCATCTCAATACCTGTCCGGTAGGGGTTGCAACTCAGGATCCTCAACTTCGTAAAAATTTTAAGGGCAAACCTGAACATCTCATCAATTTTATGACCTTTGTAGCTCAGGATGTGCGGGAAATCATGGCCTCCCTGGGCTTTCGAACCATGGATGAAATGATTGGAAGAGTTGACATACTTGAAGTAAACCGAGCCATCGATCATTATAAAGCAAAAGGACTGGATTTCTCCAAATTACTTATGATGCCAGAACCGCATCAAGGCTGTTCCCTTCGATGCACTTCTTCGCAACAACATGATTTCTCCCTGAGTATCGATGATAAACTCATCAATAATGCAAGAGTTGCTCTGGATAATCAAATTCCAGTCAAATTGAATATGCCGATTAAAAATTTCAATCGTACAGTCGGTACCACCCTTTCCAGTGAAGTCTCCAGGCGCTACGGTGCAAAAGGACTTCCTGAAGATACCATATCAGTGAAGTTCACCGGTTCTGCGGGGCAAAGTTATGCGGCATTCCTGGCTCCTGGTATAACCTTCGAGCTTGAAGGCGATGCTAATGATTACTTCGGAAAAGGTCTTTCGGGTGGTAAACTTATCATCTATCCACCTAAAAACGCTACCTTCCGTGCCGAAAATAATATCATCACCGGAAACGTTAACCTTTTCGGAGCTACTAGCGGCAAGGCTTTCATTAACGGTATGGCTGGTGAGCGTTTCGCAGTACGAAACAGCGGAGCCATTGCAGTGGTTGAAGGAGTCGGTGATCACGGTTGTGAATACATGACCGGAGGTGTAGTTGTCTGCCTCGGACGAACAGGAGTAAATTTTGCCGCAGGTATGAGCGGTGGAATTGCATTCATCCTCGATGAAGATCAGCTCTTTGACACTAAATGTAATTTGGAAATGGTCGACATCGAACCTGTTGCTGATCCTGAGGATGTGGAACTTCTCCACTCTCTTATAGAGGAACATGTCAAATACACCGGAAGCGAGCATGCAACCAGAATTATCCGCGACTGGGAAGGGATGCTTCCGTTATTTGTCAAAGTAATGCCTATGGATTATCGTCGTGCTCTGGAGCGGATGAGAAAAGAAGAATCAAAAGAAACAGAAAATGTAGCATTGACTGAGGAGGTTTTCAGATAATGGGAAAAGTAAATGGTTTTCTTGACTACAACCGGGTCACTTCAAAATACAGACCAGTAGAAGAAAGACTTGGCGATTATAAAGAATTTCTGATTCCACTACCTGAGAGTGAAATTAAAAATCAGGGTGCCCGCTGTATGGATTGCGGTATCCCTTATTGTCATGCCATGGGCTGTCCCTTGGAGAATCTCATTCCGGAATGGAACGATTGTGTTTATAAAGGCGACTGGCATGAGGCCCTCTTAAGGCTGGAAGCAACTAACAATCTGCCGGAAATAACTGGCAGAATCTGCCCTGCTCCTTGCGAAGCCTCATGCACTTTATCAATCAGTCATGCTCCGGTTACCATCAAACAAATCGAACTGGCTATCATCGAATATGGTTTTAAACAGGGTTGGATTAAACCACGCCCGCCCAGATACGAAAGTGGCAGATCTGTGGCTATTATCGGAAGTGGTCCTGCAGGTCTTGCCGCAGCCCAACAGCTCCGAAGGATGGGTCACAAAGTAACTGTCTTCGAAAAAGCAGCCAAAGCCGGAGGGCTGCTCCGTTATGGAATACCCAATTATAAGCTGGAGAAATGGGTGATAGACAGAAGAATTAAACAGATGCAGGCTGAAGGTGTTACTTTCGAGACAAATGTCTGTATCGGTGAGGATATCAGTGCTCGTTATCTCAAAAGGGCGTTCGATGTGGTGTTATTGACATTAGGAGCAGAGCAGCCACGTGATCTGACCGTACCGGGACGGAATCTTAAAGGTATACATTTCGCTCTGGATTATCTGGGCGAATCCAATAAAGTAGTCACCGGAGAAATTCCAGAAAGCAAAAGAACTATATTTGCCAAAGATAAAGTGGTTCTGGTAATCGGTGGTGGCGATACTGGAGCTGATTGCGTGGGTACAGCAAACCGTCAGGGCGCCAGAAAAGTCTATCAATTCGAAATAATGCCAAAACCTGTACTCTGGGAGGATACAACCAATCCAAACTGGCCCTACTGGCCTGATATCCTCAGAACCTCTTCGTCGCATGAGGAAGGATGTGAAAGAGATTGGTCTATTCTGACTAAAAGTTTCAGTGGAGAGGATGGTACTGTACAACAGGGTACATTCTCCAGAGTTAATTGGCAGAAGTCTCAGATTCCTTCTGTACCTCCAAAAATGGAAGAGATTCCTGGGACTGAATTCAGTATGAAAGTAGATCTGGTGCTTCTGGCAATGGGTTTTTTGCATGTTAAACATAACCGATTAATTGAAGATCTGGGGGTGGAGTTCGATCAGAGAGGAAATATCCGTTATAACAAAGATTATCAAACTTCGATGGAAGGAGTTTTCACAGCAGGTGATGCAGGCACCGGAGCTTCACTGGTAGTCAGAAGCATCTTCCATGGCCGCCAGGCAGCTCAGGCGATTAATCAATATTTGAAATAGATTTGATCAGTTTTACAATATTTTCTTAACCAAATAAAAATTCCCCTGTTCTCCTTAAATAAGAGAGCGGGGGGTCTTATCAGACTACTCTCAGTCCAATCTAATCTTACCATAATTGAATCCAGGCTCCCCGCAAAGAAATTACACCTATTTTAAGGATTTGGACTGTAAACCATGATAATCCATTTTTACGTTTTAAATCTATGTTAGAATACAAATAGATCTTTATCCGGCGAAGAGAAATAGTTATAAATTCAATAAATCGCCTGTTTTGGAATCCACAGAAAGCACGAATTTCACATAATTAAGCCATTCCGATGAAATACTATCCCACGTAAATTCCATGGCCCGTATTCTTCCCTTTTTGCCCAGTGTTTCTCTGAGAGATTCATCCCTGATAATTTTCTCTAATGCATCTGCCAATTCCTGCACATTTCCAGGCTGGACAAGTAGACCATTATCCTGAACCATTTCGGAAGTCCCGGGTATTTTTGTGCCAATTAGAGCTGTAGCTGACGCCATTATTTCCAGCGCCACCATGGGAAATCCCTCGAATCGGGATGGCATGACTGCACATATTGCATTTTTGAGCAACTCAAGTTCCTGTTCCATTGAATATCGGCCGGTAAATTCAACATTCTCCAGATTCAGTTCAGAAACCAGGTTTTTTACTTTTTGAGAATCGAAACCAGCACCAGCTATCACTAGTTTGGGCCTATTTTTAATAGATGCGTATGCATTGATCAGCGTATCAAGCCCTTTTTGATAAATCTCCATTCTTCCAATATACAGGATATAATCCTGTGATTGTGCTGAAGCTTTTTTTACACCGAACAGTCTATCATTTACTCCTACACCTATCAGTTTTATGTACTCTTTATGGGCTGCCCGCTTTGAGATCATAGCGACAAGATTGGAAGAAACTGCTGTATAGTATCTGAAAAAACGAAATGCAATGGAATCAAATATCTGTGCAAATAAACCTTTAATAAGCCCTTTTCCCTTTGCAGACTTTTGAGAATGAAGATTTTGAAACGAACCGATTACCGGCTTTTTGGTATAAAAAAAAGAAAAGCAGGGAGAGAAGGCCGAGTAGTCTTCAATTATAAGATGGTATTTATGCCTCAACAGAAAAAAGGGAACACAGAGTGCAAAAGTAATCCTGCTTATGGTATATGACCATGGCAAACCGAGCCTGATATATTGGATATTTTGGATCTGTTCAACCGGTCTGGCGCCTGGATATGAACCAGTGAGAATGGTAATTCTGAAATCAGGCGGAAACCTTTTGTAAATTTCAAGTGCACGAATTGCACCGCCTCCACCAAGCCATGGATTTGAGATGTCATCGTATATTATGTTTAACAGATTTACTGTGTTACTCATAA
>CAYYNL010000047.1:0-26725 GCA_964472925.1 uncultured Fibrobacter sp.
AATGTTTTTAAAAATTAAAACTGAAGGAATTCTGGAATTTTATAGCTAAATTACATACTGAAAAAGGATACATTTTTATGATAAATACCTTTTAGAAAGGATTTATTTGAAGCTTAAAGTATCTTTAAAATAATAACTCAATTGTCAGGAATTATTTTATGAACCACAGGCGTTTGTCATTTTTTGCCTTTTACTTATGCATCTTTATTTGTCTTATCATGCAGTCCATATTCCTGCATTTTATCATAAAGGTATTTTTGAATGACTACGCTGCTATACCCATTTTTTACCATTTCATCAAACAATTTTTTATCTGATATAGTAAGTCTTTGGATCATTTCCTCAACAAGTGTTCCCATTGTAAATTCTCTTGCCGGTATCATTCAAATCTCCTTATTAATTTAAAAGACATACATCAGTTCTTCTCTTGTAATATATTTGTTTAAATAGCATCTTAAAGCAGTTTCAAATCTAATGAACTTTCTTACATCGCTTTCTGAGGTAATTAAATTTCTGTTTATGAGAAAGTTTAAGAATACTTTTTTAATAATAACTATCAACTGAAATCCGAAATCCAGATTATTATGCGTTAAAATTTCGAAGTCATCTTCAAGTTTATCTGCCTGTTCAACTATAGAATTACTTAGTACCAAATTTTCATCAATAAAAATTCTGCATTTATAACCTTTTTGTTGAATCCTATAAGCAAGTTCTATATCCTGATAAATTGTGTTATTATAATTATTTGAGAATACAAGCCTCCCCATCAAATACCTTTTTTTGAAAAGAAATATCCCATACATTGCAAAAAGCCATTGAAATGATATTGTTTCTTTTTTTTGTGTAAAATACCTATATATTGATTGAAGCAATTTTAGCATTCCTGAATCATTTTCCATATTAATTTCAGAATTCGGAATTATTATATTTAAATCATGCTTATAATTTTCATGTAATTCAACCATTTTGAATATGAAGCGTTCAGAAAAGAGATAATTTGAATTGGCAAAGAGAATATTTTCACCAGATGCGCAGGCTATGGCACAATTTTTTAAAGATTTATCGGAATTTCCTGAACCTCTCAAAATCGTTATTTTTTTAAAAGGCAGTAATGGAATATTATTTTCAGCAGTCATGTTTAATGGGTCAAGAATACAAATTTCACAGTCAATCCCATGCAAATCAATATTTGACAATTGTTTTATCTTTTCTGATAAAAGATTCGGCCCATTGATTGAGTAGATAAATGTAAAATCCATTTAATTTTCTTTCGTAATTATTTTCTTCGGATGAAGTTGCTATAATTTTGTTTCTGAATCCAAATGGAAATAATTTGCTTCTCTATCGAACATTTCAATATCTTCGTGACTAACATCTTTATTTTCTAAACATCTTAGAATCAATTCAAATCGTTTAAAATTGAGGTTTGAAATATCCAGAATTTTATTTCTTTTCACTCTTCGATCTCCTGTTGTATTTAGAATTTCACCCAGAATTCGAATTGCTCTTACCTCCAAATCATAATTGTACTTTTTAACAAAATATTCATAATTTTTCATCCAGCCATCAAAGATTGACTTTCCTATTGCAGGCTGATGGTATTGATGAAATACTTCAATATCAGGATTATATAATATTTTCAATCCTGCCTTTTTCATTCTAAAACCTAATTCCTGGTCTTCAAGCCCCCATCCTGTAAAGCCATCATCGAATCCACCATGCTTTTCGATGTGTTTTTTCAAAATGGAAATATTATGAGACCATACATTTGCCCAATTACCCACAAGATCTTCGCCATTAGTACCATATTCTTCAAATAGTTTTTTCCTTCCATCTGCTTCAAACTCAGCTTTCTCCAAATCGTCAAGATCCTGATCCTTTTTCAGATTCTTTCTTGTTCCAAATTGCAGAACATTATCCCCATGTTTTAAATGGAATTTTACATGTTGCGAAATAAAATCCGGATTTACGATTTGATCACAATCGAAAAAAATGATCAATTCACCTTTTGATGCTGATACTCCCATGTTCCTGGGAGGGAAATGAGTTCTTTGCCCTTTCTTTTTATCACTTCTGAGATAACATATTTGTTGATCAAATGTTTTGAAAGAGTTTTCATCAAAATCATCTGATCCATCTTCAACCAGTACGATCTCATACATGGTTTTAGGGTAGTCAACCTTATCAAAGGACTTTAATGTATTAAGTACGATATTTTTTCTTTTATAATATGGAATGATAACGCTTACAAACATATACCATTAGTGATTTGTTAAATGTTATAAAATAAAAAATTCAATATTGGTCTTTAATAAATACTTTAAAGGTTGAATGCGCAACTCTGTCTTCTGCTTGCCATAAAAATAACCACCTTCAAAATTGAATTTGATTTTTCTGTCATGTAAAAGGCTTACCTTTGGATTTATGAGCCCGCTACCATCAATAATGTTTAACAAATTTGAAACAGAAAACTCAACTGTATAATCTGTTGTGGAATAACTGATTCTATGCATGCAATAATGTTTTGCTAAATTGAATAAACCATAAGAATACATAACGTTGTATGCACCTCTATCCCCCATCTTGCACATAGCACTGGAGTAATCAAGTATGTTTTGATATTTTTTCCCAGAATGTCCGATTCCGTTATAAAAATATTCCATAATAAGATTATAGTTCTTATTAAAAGAATAATTTAAACCAAGGGTAATTTGTCCATGCCAATTTACATTCTTTTTATTAACATCATATATTGAATCCTTCGTAATATTTATGATTTCTGTGCTTTGGTTTATAACTCCATCAACATGGATTTCTAATTTTTCTTTAATTAAAGTCACACAGTTAAAACCAATTTTTGAAGAAAATTCATCTTTTTTATTAATCTGCCAATAATAAAGGAGATCAATATCTGACAATGCCACTTTAAGAGAAAGTTTTGTGTAGCTTTGTAAATATTGTTGTTTGGAGGTAATATACTGATCAACAATCTTTTTTCCTGTCCAATTGATTTTAGGACTAAAAAACTCGTAAAGTGAAAATTGAGAACCTAAATACAACAATCCTAATCCACAGGTTCCTTCCCGTGTTTTATCGTAAGCTGTTGCAGTCTGTCTTTTCAGTATTTCAGGATCACGATCGAAAAAATCAGTTGGAGACTTAAAATATGCAGTACCAGATTTGACATTTTTTTTCCCTAATTCCAGAAAAAGGGTCGGAAAAATATCCAGATAAAGATAAGCATCAAGGATTCTAGACATAATAGAATCATATTGAGGAGATGTCATCGACTTCAAATATTGCCCTAAAATGTTATAATCAATTTGTAAATTTTTTTTACCAACAGGTATGCTTATTTCATCTCCAACAAGTAAAATCGCGTGAGCCTCAACTTGCCCTACCATATTATTGGATGGAGAAGCCTGCTGCTCGATTTTGATTAGATTATTGATCAAAGATGACTGTTCATAGAGAGAAACAGAATTTGATGTTCCTCTAATTATCAAAATAGCAGCACATAAAATAATGAACTTAGAAATCATAATTTTTAAATTTGTTTAAATATTCTTTGTTAAAAAATCCTGGTGGAACTTTCTTTTTTGCCACTTTTTTATACCTGAGCAAACTATAATTATCTGGTTTGACACCATCCACAATCTTTATAAGACTATTTATCGATTTATTTTCATACTTCATGACATCAGAATAGTAAACTTTTTTGATTAATTTGTTTGTACTGCTCAACATTTCAGAATAGACTATTCTCAATGACTGTTTTTCTACTTTTAAATTAACTGCATAATAATTTTCGCCCAGTTTATCGTTTTTAATAATGAGATTCAAAAAATAATAATCAATACCATCAATCTTATTTTCTTCAATTTTTTTAACTTCATAAATCTCACTGAAAATAATGCGTAAAACATCTCCGTAAGCAACTTCTCCCAATAATATCTGCAGTGGAGTAAGACGAATGAGGTTTTTTGTTTGCGGAAACAAGGCCCAGATATATTTACCCTCTATTAACATTTTTCTGCCCTTTACATCATTTGGACTTATAAAATATAACAAGCTTTTAATTTCTAAATTTTTGGTTGTCTGGACAAAACCGTTAAGTGTGTTGGTCAATATCAAGGAGTCGCCATGAAATGATGTAATCTCCATTTCAAAAGCAAAATCATTTCCAAAACTGTTGACCGCATCAATTTTCTTCAAAAATTCCTGATTTTCCAAGGAAAACGAATTCATGATAAAGGTCATGATTTCTATTAAAATAAATACAAGGTTTCTTTTTTTCATTTTGTTACACCTCAGACATGACGTAGTGATTCAGCGATTTTCATTTTAATTGCTTTATAAGATGGATAAATTGAGCCAATAAATGAAACGAGCAATGATGTTAAAATAAGTGAAAATGCATATGATATTGAAGGTGTAAACATCGCGTAGTACCCAGAGCTTCTTCCAGGTGGTGGAGGAATGTAAATACCACCTAAAAGATTAATTCCCCATGAAAGAACAAACCCAAGGAAAACACCTGCAATGCCTCCCAAAATGCCTATTATCGAACCTTCAATCACAAACATTTTCATTACTCGAATTTTCTTGGTACCAATAGCCCTAATTGTACCAATTTCCCGATAGCGTTCCATCACAGCCATGGTCATTGTATTTATAATTACGAAAATTACTACAGCCATAATGATAATTCTGGTTACAAATTGCATGTTTTCATATAATTCTTTCGCTTGCTGGTAGTAATCAGCCAACTGATCCCACTTTTTAATGGAAACTTGTAAATTCGCTTTGCTGAGCAATTCAGTTAATGTCTTATGAATAACGGCTGTATTATCTGTATTATCAAGGATGACGATTAAAAGTGGAACAGTGTTGATAAATAGAAATCCGTTAGCTGAGCTAAGCGTTGTATATACCATTATGTTATCTAATTCTCTATTACCCATCGTGCAAATACCAACCACCTTGAAATCAACCGCATTAACCCCTCCACCTTTTACCGTAGTTAAAACAGTGACTTCATCTCCAATTTTTGCATCCATCTTTTTTGCAACGCCATCACCCAGGATGATCGTGTACATCTCATCCTCATTCAAGTCCCGTCCTTCAATTATTGATCGAAATCCGAAAAGTTCTGTTGATAATTCTGGTGGTGAAGCATTCACCATCACGATTCCGGTTTTGCCATTCAAACTAATGTTTCCCGAAAAATTTATCTGCGGTACTACTTTCTTGACTTCGGGAATCTGCTTTATAACTTTTATAACAGAATCTTGATTTTGAAGTAAATACTCAAATGGATCAAATGAGCCAGATGTAAAATACTTTTCATTCTTTGTGATTTGTAAGTGGCCAAGGCCGTTTTTAATTGTAGATTCGCGTAAACCCCATAATGTGTACTTTACAAAACCATCAAAAAGCAGTAACGAAGCTACACCCATAACAATAGAAAACGTTGTAAAAAGAGTTCTTCGTTTATTCCTGAATACATTTCGGCATGAAAGAAAAAAAGTGTTCATATTTTAATTCACTTATAGATTAAGCTTATTGTTTGTTCACATTTGATTTTTATCTGTATATTGATACTCTCCACAAATAAATGATTTAATTCAAAATGAGATTATTCTATCTTTTTATCGCTGATTATTTCTCCATCTGATAAAGTAATTAAACGCTTGCAATAGGAAGCAACGAGGTCATCATGTGAAGAAAAAATGAAAGTAGTTTTAAATTTTTGGTTTAATTCCCTGCAAAGGTTCAAAATTTCGGCTCCGGTTTTTTTGTCTAATGCCGAAGTGGGCTCATCTGCCATTACAATTATCGGATTATTTACTAATGCTCTGGCAATTGCCACCCGTTGTCGCTGTCCTCCGGAAAGTTCATCTGGCAAATGTTTGGAAACTGCTGATAATCCCACCGCTGACAGCATACTCATTGCAATTTCTCTTCTCTTTTTTTTCGGCACTTTATTTAAAATCAGCGGATATTCGACATTTTCTATAGCATTTAATACAGGAATCAAATTAAAATTTTGAAAAATAAATCCAATTGTTTTATTTCTAAATTCTGAAAGTTTATTATCATTATATTTCAACACTTCTTTACCAAGTATTCGGACCATTCCGGAATCTACAGAATCCAATAATCCTAAAATGTTTAACAATGTAGTTTTTCCACTTCCTGATCTACCGAAAAGACACACCATATCTGCGTATTCAATTTCAAGGCTCACATTTTTTAGTGCTTCAATTTTAACTTCGCCTAAAAAGTAGTTTTTAATGATATTTTTAACTTCTAACAGATTGTTTTTTTCATTCATGATATTTATCTACGATTCAATAAATTCACAAAAAGGTTTAACTGAACAATTTATATTGTTGAAAGCTTTAATTTTATCGGATATTTTTCCAGTTACAAGTTTGGTATTCAGATCAATAAATTGTCTTTCATCACTGATATCAACAAATTCTACCGTATTAAAATAATGGTTATCAACTTCTTTTAGATAATCGATAAATGCTGCATCTTCCCATATTCCAAGTGAGGTGAATCGGGGGATAAATTCTTCTTTTTTTTTGTGAGCTATATACTGAGAAGAGAATTTTGAAGAATATAAACTTATAAAAGGGATTCCATTTTGAATTGCTGTAATACCTACGGATGCGGTAGGTATAAAAAATGCCACGAAATAAGTACTTTCCATTTCCTTTAGCAATGTGTTCCTTTCAATTCTATTATAATTTTCAATTTTGATGTTTTCTTTTTTTCCTATCTCATCTACATCAATTCCAACAGGGTTAATCAATACTATTTTTTCGATTCCAATTATATTTTTCAGCTTATTAACAACATGTAACAGTAAATCTGAAAGAGCATCTTTCGAAACAACCCTGTCCGCAAATTTCGAAAAACCTAGAATTATTTTCTTTGATGAATTATTTTTTACATTTATCTTTTCAAAATTACACTTTAAATATGTACTCTGATCATTTTCTTTTTTATAAGTATAAGGAGTTGTTCGAATTATTTCAATGTTGTCTGGAACAATTAACAGTTGATTTATAGTGCGTCTTTTCAGAAAACGACTGAAATAATATGAAAACTGACTGTTAGAATGTGCTTTATGACTGACATAATCATTTATAAATAATTGCAATTTAGCTTCAGTCGATTTTAACCTGCTATTGTAAATATCTTGAGATTTTTCAATGACTGCCATAACATCAAACAACGATACTTTACATTTTATTTTTTCAAGATCATCAATTATGCGATTTAATTCATTGCTGGATAAATTGTTTTCGAGTGTTGCACTTGTTATATCTAATAGAACAATCTTTTTGAACTGTGAAATTATATTTTTAATGTGAGAGAATAGACCCGTCCAGGCATTTTTTGAAGAAAAGTCATAAAAAGATAAAGAGCCTGGAAAATCAGAAAATAAATCTTTGAATCGCGGGTTCGTTATTAAAGTCACCATATCCGTATTTTTCTGCAAAAGTTTTGTTGCTGTAACCCAGAATCTTACTTCGCCTGTACTTTCTCTGGAAAGAGAAATCAGCAGGATTTTATTTCTCATCTTACGGCCTTCACTTGTGCAAGAAGATCTAGTGCTAAATTAGTAGTAACTTTCCTATCAATATCTAAAAGTAATCCTTTTAGAATTTTTGAATACCCCAATTCAATAAACTCTGTATTTCCCGCTGCGATAAGATTGCAGATACTACTCTCCCATTCAACATCTTTCAGTAAATGCTTTTTCGATAAGTGCTTCAATAATACTGGATCTTCTACAAATTGATTGAAGCTTGCTGAATAGAACTTTGTAGATGGAGTGCTAAAAACAAATGTATTAATCTTCTCATTTAATTTCTCCTCAATTGGTTCTACGAATTTTGAATGGCAACCATTTCCAAGATCAAGATTAACAGGTCGCAATTTTTTATTTATAGCTTCCATAAAAACTACTGGTAAATCAGTTTTTTTTACCGATACAATAATCTGATTAGCACTGTTATGGTTGGCTATGTATATTTCAAGGCCTTTTGATAGCTGATCTACCAAAGAAAAGGAAAGTTCTTTTTTACCTATTAAGGCAACCATTTCGGTATTGCTCTTCATATTCTGAAGAAATAGTTCTCCCCGATAACTAATCCATTCCGTTCCATCTTCAAGTGTAACTGCACCTGATAAAATTATGGCTATTATTTCACCAAGGCTATGTCCGGAAATGATTTTGCAATGAATACCTCTTGAGATTAAACTTTTGAATAGTGCATATTGATTGCACAAACAGTAAATATGTGCATAATAAGGATTCTGCTTAACCTTGAATTTCAATTTTCCCCATGTTAATTCTTTACAATCTATATTTAATAAACTATTTACTTCTTCAAAAGCTGTTTTAAAAACTTTATCATTATCATAAAGGTCTTTGCCAAAGCCAGGTGATACTGATCCTTGTCCATCACAAAGAAAAACATATTCATTCATTAGTTACACTCCTTTCAATTTTTACCCGTAGTATATAATTAGCTACTGTTGGACCCAGTACTACGCTAAGAAATGAAAGAAGCAAAGGCATAACTATATACAAAACATTCGGCATAAGAATCAATGATAACACTAATGCGACCATATTCATAATTGCAATAAAATAGCAATAAATCAGGTGAAATTTTAGTTCACTCGGTTCATTACTCTTTTTGGTTAAAGTGAATGGTTTTTTGATTAATGCAGTTAATAAGGCAAGAAGCATAATGGCTGAATAGAACATACTTCCAATATATGGTACAAAATTATTGATTCCTGCCAAATAGAATAAGATACAGATAATTGTATTAACAAAAAACACCAGACGGTTTGCCCAGTTAACCTTTTTTTTATCATTATCCCAAATTAAAATACAAATAGAAATATATAAGCTAGACAGCAGCATGTATTTTCCAGGAAGCAGAAAAATCAGTGCTAATATCAGCCCGAATAGTAATACTGTTGAAATCATCTTCTACCCTCAATTTCTGTATATGTATCGTTAATAATATTCAGAAACTCCAAATCATTAGTAAAAACTTTTTTAGCCCCTTCAAGAATGATTAGCAGTTGATTAATATCAATATTTACATCTGTTGTTTCATTAAGACTCTTTCGCCCTTTCAACAGGGTATGATTCTTATATGCATCAATAAGGAATATGATATCTTCCTTAAGCATTTTGTTTTTGTTAAATATTTGAGGCAAAGAGTTGTAGGTATTGGCCCGAATGTATCTAACAATAGCATAATCCGGGAATTCAAATACTGCCTGATCTAAATATTTTATGCCTTCTTTCACAAAATCTATTTTCTGAACATTATTTTGTGTAAACAAAGCTCTTTTGGTTAATGAGCTGCCATACCATGCGTACACCTCAGGATCGTATCCGGTTGCAGTTTTGATCTTTGATAGTTCTTTGAGCCCACTCAAAGCATACTCTTGAAAACCAAGCTGGAACAAGGAGATCGAGAGTTCTTTTATATATTTATAGATATGTTTATTAGCAGCTATAGAATCTCTGTTTATCCAACCAGAATTTTCAATACCTTTCCATAATGCAATTTTTATTTTTAAATCAGAAATTTTGAAGGTATCCAATATTTGCAGCAATTCTGTTCCATTAATAGAACTGTTATTAATAACTGCTGCCAATATTTCAATATCCTTTTTCCTGTCTTCGTTCAGTTCAGCAGATTTTTTTTCTTGTCTGGAAATTAAACCTAAAACATCCAGAACCTCAGTCGAAAATGGGGAATTTAGTTTTTTTAATTCTTTCAGGTAATGAGAATATTTTTTATCCTTGTTTTTATTATAGATTTTAAAATCACATAAATAATTCAGCATATAGTCTTCAGATTTGATATCTGAAGTGTCTTCACTTTTGATGTAGATAAGTACAATCAGCACTGCATATACTACTGTCACAGCACCAAATGTAAAAATATTTTTTTTACTCAAGGGATATTCCTTTTTGAATGTTTTTGATGTAATTATCGATGCGCTCTGATATCCAACCTGGAAAACTCAATAACATTTTTCCGCTTCGAAGACAGACAATTGAAGATTCTCCATAAGCCATTTCTATCTTTGTTTTTCCTGATTTTATCCTATGTTTAAATATGAGTTTGGATGCTTTTACTTCAGAGATTACGCTTTCAATGATAATCGAATTTTCCCAGAAATTAATTGCATGAATATAATTCATCTGAATATTCGATACTACAAACATAATACCTTCATCGTAAAGTTTTGGAATGAGAAGGCCGGCATCCTTCGAAATTTTTAGACGAGCTAATTCACACCAACTGATATAAAACATATGATTGACAATACCATAGCTATCAATCTCATAGAAACGAGGTTCAATTTCTGTTCTATTCCAAATCAATGTATACTTCCTTATTTTTAAGATAAATAATCTTTTAAAATTAAAGCACCAGCCATCCCACCTTCTGAAAGACAAGTAACCAGACAAGTAGATGGAACGGTATAGTTTGATAATCCTAAACCAGGCTTGTTAAGGCAAAACTGCATTATGTTATTGAATGTACTAACACCAGAAACATGGCCAAAAAAATCAGTATACGATTTCAATGGTGATTCAGGATAAAACCTTTTCACTGCATCGATTTCATGTTGTGCGGCTGAATATATACCTGTTCCTTCTCCCAATATAATATCTACATTAATGTTATTAGTTTTGAATTTTTCTAGAACACTATTCAGAGGATTTTCATTTTTAGAGAAGCCGTAGGTAGATGGCATAACTGGTGCCGATTTCAGTTCAACTTGTTCGATTATACCATGGACCTTTGCCTTACGATTAATGGCATTGGATAACTTCTCGATCACAAAGAATGTGCTCCCCTCACCAAATACAATTCCTCGAGAGTTTTGATTATATGCTTTAGAGTTATCATCAATTGAATTAATGTCTATTAATGCCCGGTGATTACTTTTACAGTACTCACTGGTACTGCCAACTAGAACTGCTTCACAGACACCACTTCTGATAAGTCGGACTGCCAAATCGATTGAACACATTCCGGAAATACTTCCATGAGTGATAACAGTCGAATACCCCTTAATTTTTAACTCCATATTAATATAACCGGCATGAGCATTAACAACTACATTAGGGTATAGACCGGCATCAGCAAACTCAACTCCTTTATTAATTATTACATCATAGAATTCATTTACTGAATTTAGCGGCCCCGAACCTGTTCCTGAGATCATCCCTATTTTATACGCATTAGCGGAGGTAATTTTTATACCTGAGTTTTGAGAAGCCTGAACTGCTGCAATTACTGCTAATTTGGATATTCTGTCCATCTTCCTTATATTTTTGATTTTTAGCAATTCGCTTAATTCATTAATATAGTCATTGTTAACAATTGCAGCTTTCTTAGATGATCGTGAACTATTCAGTCCGTAAACAGGCTCAATTTGTTTTATAGAACTGATACCAGAAGCGATCAATTTATTCATTTCAGTTTGATTGGTTGAATAACCATTAATGCAACCAATACCAGTGATAGCAATCGAATCGTTATCATACTCAATTTTCTGTCTTTTATTAATTTCTTTACCTCTTGTAACCGATACGGCAACATTATTTCCACCAAATGCAAATGCACTTTTAATCCCGAAATCTGCTTTATAATTCAATATTTTATTTTTCACATAATCAAGATCACATCCTATCCTGTTTTCAGAGAAATTTATTGTAGGCAAAGCGATTTCATTCTCGATGCTCTTTGCCAGCAATACCAATTCAATAATTCCTGAAGCACCTAATGTGTGCCCAATCATTGATTTAATACTTGTTACTTTAACGTTCTGACCTAATCCTTTAACCTGCTTTATCGCCCGAGTTTCAACCTGATCATTGTGTATTGTACCAGTACCATGGGTCACCAATAGGCAGTTTTTACTTGAAGGATCCTCAATCCCATTCAGTACGTCTTCAATAGATTTTTTAATGCTGATTCCCAAAGGATCTGATGCTGTCGGATGATACGCATCACTGTTACCAGAAAAACCCGATAGATATACTTCAGTCGCGTTTTTCTTTTTTGAAATCCTTCTTTCCTCACATTCTAGAATAATTATTCCAGCACCTTCACCTACACTTATACCTGGATCCGTTGAACTAAAAGGAGAACATGAATTTTTTGCCAATGAACGCAATGAAGAAAAACCAGCCATCGACATCATACTTAAAGGATCTGTTCCACCTGCAATTACAAGATCTGCTTCGTCATTATCTAATAGATGACCAGCCCAGTATACTGCATGCAATGAAGCTGAACATGCAGTTGAAAAAAGGTATCTCTTACCTTTAATACCGTATTCATAACAAATCCGGTCCACTACAACATTCAATGGATAAGTCATAAAACTTCTGCTGTTGATTTTGCTTCCATTGACTTTATGATTATTATATTCCAGTTCTAGATTAGTAAATCCACATAATGATGTACCAATTACAACGGAAACACGTTCTGATTTCAATTCCTCAGGTGATAGATCAATCTTTTTGAGTGCTTCTTCAAGAGCTTTAAAGATAAGCAACTCTCCTCTTTCCATTGGAAATTTTCTATGTGATATTACTTCTTTTTCAAGAGTGTTATATAACTCTTCATTGCTAAGATAAATTTCACCAAAGTTTTCGGTTTGAATACCAGTAGTATCCCATCTATTAACTTTTCTAATTGAATTCACACCTTGAGACATGTTTTCCATGTTTTCCTGGAGATCAATACCAGCACTGGTGATTAATCCAGTCGAACTTAGAATAATATCACCTTTCGTTTCCATGATTAACCTATCTCCTCATTTATTGTACTTGAATTTTAGCTGATTTGGGAATAAAAACAGGTGTAGAAACCGTTTTAATAACTGCACCATCTACACCTGCAATTGATAATCCACTTATGCCTACATACCCCCATGTACTGTCAAATGAACAATATCCAATTCTCTTTTTTAATATAGGAGAATATTCAGAAGAGATTATTTCCCCTATTTCCATAGATCCTATAGCCACTGATTTTCCATCTATATTTCCAATTTCATTCTCACTCTTGCCTTCAACAACAAAAGCGACTACACGCTTGGTACAATTTTGCAATTCTTTTTCAATTACCTCTTTACCAATATAGCTCGCTTTTCTTAGATCGATCATCCATCGCAATTCATTTTCTACAGGATTTTTTCCAATTATATCCATGTTATTCTGCTGTACTGCCCTTCCTTCAATTGAAGTTTTCTTCATTATCATCTTCAATTCTTCTTTATCTATTTCTTTTAGTTCTTCTGCCGTTGATTCATTTTTAATCAAATTAATTACTTTTGAAGCCATGTCTTTTTCAACAAAAATCCTGTACCCATATTCACCGGTTACACTCAATCTTGCAACCGTAATAGTGATATCATCGAGTGGTAAATCAATAAATCTTGCATAGGTTAATCCCAATATTTCAAAACCAAAGCACCTTTTAGCAATGGACCATGCATATGGACCCTCAATTGTAATACATCTATACTCATTGGTAATATATTTAACATCAGGAATTTTCATTATAATATTCTTTGCTTCATCGTTACCTCTTGACGTCAGAATCCAATATTTTTCATCGAACATCATAACGTATACGATATCAACTATTCGACCATTTTCATTCAAAATCAAGGATTGTATGCATTTATTAGGTTCAAGTGAAATTGTCTTCCCTGCAACAATATTTGAAATTAATTGGAATCCAACATCACTTGCAGGGATTTCATAAATATCATTTACATATTCGTACATCGTTGTTTTATTTCTAACATAATAATAGGCAGAGCCATCATTTATATCTTCTTCACTTCCCACATTTTCGTTTATTTGTATATTTTTTTGTTTAGAGTATATGTAATCCACTAATGAGTTTACACTTCGAAATACTTTCAGCTCGTTTTCACCGATTTTAATGCCAAATTCTTCTTCCACGCCAATAACCAGATCTAAAGCATCTATGGAATCCAAACCAAGCCCGGTACCAAAAAGTCCTGAGTCATCGTCAATTTCGAAATCATTCAAATCTAGATTTAAATTATTAATAATTATTTTTTTTACTCTTTGCAGCAGTTCTTTTCTTTCAACACAATACTCTTCCATTTTTTTCAAATGCAGGTTACTCATTTTAACCATTTCCTTTTCTGAGATTAATTTTCTTTACTTGAAACTGTTATATTACCATCTGCAATAAGTTTTTTGTTTTCTGTAGCCTTCACCCTGAATTGAAACAGCCCCCCGATTTTTTTTATATTTTCAGAATACAATTCAAGCATTGTTCCTGGTTTGACGGTAGAATGAAATTTTGCATCGATTTTTCCAAGATAACCTACTTTTTCCGCATGTTTTGATAAGTCATCATTATCAAGAAATTCAGAGATATAAATTATTGCACTTAATTGAGCTAAGCTCTCCAAAATAATAACTCCAGGCAAAATCGGCTCACCAGGAAAGTGCCCCTGAAAAAACCATTCGTTAAATGAAACACTTTTTATACCATATCCACTTTTTCCAGGGATTATATTATATGCTCTATCAACCATACAAAACGGAAATTTGTGCGGCAGCATTTTACATATTTGTGAGCTATCAAATGTGTAAGTATTTTTCACACTAGTCCCCCATCGACAATAATATTGGTGCCATTGATATAACTCGCCTTCTCAGAGGCTAAAAAATCGACTACATTTGCAATTTCTTCTGGACGTCCAGGTCTTCCTAAAGGAACAGATTTTAACATTTCCTTTTTTTGTGTTATTGGTATTTTTCCGTACATTTCTGTTTCAATATATCCAGGAGAAATGCTAACAACTCTTACATTGTATTTTCCCATTTCCTTCGAAAGAGCTTTTGTAAATGCTATAAGACCTGCTTTCGTTGCTGAATAATTAGTCTGCCCCATAGTACCTATTATGCCGGCAACTGACGATATATTAATAATAACACCACTTTTCTGAGACATAAATTTCCGCACCAAATGCCGGGTAATGGCAAATGTACCCAATAAATTTACATTGAAAACATCTTGATGTTCCCCCATGACTGATAACGCGAACAAATTATCTTTTGTAATACCAGCATTGTTTACTAATAAATCAATTTTATCATTCGATGTTTCAAGAAATGTCAGAATTTCATCGATCCCAGTTAAATCATGTCCATCCCAGTGAAATGATTTCACCTTGGATTTATCAAGTTCAGATTCAATCCTTTCAGCTACATCTTTATTTGTATTATAGCTGAAATAAACAAAATAGCCTGAATTGATCAATTGCTTAACAATTTCTCTTCCAATTCCCCTTGTACCACCTGTTACAATCGCTTTTTTCATATTCTCCATACGCTGTTAAATGAAAAATGATTATGTATTGCTTTAAGCCAACAATTCTTTTACAAATCATATTCTGAATATAAATGATAATATGCTAATACTATTCTAGCCCTTCACAACAATAATGGATATTGCATTTATGGTTTGTTTAATCCTTTTAAATAGTTTGAATTTATATATGCAAATCCGAAGGGCCCTATTAAACCAAAACTATTACTGACAAAACCATCAAATGTTAGTCGATACAGTCGTTCTGAATTATTTTGCAAACAATCACGACTAAAACCGTGGCTTTGAATTCATCCCAAAAAATGGGTGTGCTTTTCTGTTTAGCAAACATATTCTGCTGGCCAAGCTCTCCTATCCCTCAATATTTCTTCTGTTACCAACATACTTAATTCTCAACTTGCAGACTGTTTAAACCAACTGTAGTTAAACAATATCCAGGTGACCAAAAATGTTTGTTCCAATAACCTTTAATTAAGGTATAAAATTTACACTCGTTCACTAATTAGGTTATAATCCAACAATAAAACTGTTGAGTAAAAACAACTTGAGTTAGCAAAAAAAATCGTTCGTTTCAGAACAATCAAGCCTTCAGCTTTACCTTTTATATTTAAAATATTACATAGCAGTTACTTGTGCAATGATTTTTTAATGATTTGAAAAATTACTTATTATTCTTATATTATTTAAACACAAATATTATAATCGATAAACACAAACTAAACAATTTTGCTTTGTCGCTTAGAAAAGTACGATCGTTTTTGCTCATTAAAAAGTACTTCTTTTTTAGTAGAATATTTGCAAAGAAAATGTTTAAGTCTATTCAAAAAGAGATATTAACTGTGATTCTGGACTTAAACTATAAATTTGTTTTTCTTTAATATGTCAATATTTATAGATATACGCAAGATACATTTTACTTACACAATCCAAAAAGTAACCGACAAACTTCTCATTTTTCCCTTTTTCTTATCAAGGTGAATTTTAAATGGCAGACCATAGTTCTGACTTCCGCGATCTGCAATGCTAAATAACGGTATCTGCAAACAGATAGACATCCGTCCTGACAATAGTATTTCATTACACTCATATCAATCTGGTAAATCTATCTTGTGTTCAGAATGACCTTGCTTTATAAAGCTGCATTTCTGACGCAATCACACCATGCAGATCATTTGTAATTACTCTTCCAGAATACTTCTGCATCAACACATTTGTAATGATTCACTATAATCTAAATCGAACGAATCAGATTTAATTAGATCTCCCACAAAGCTGGTGCTCCAATGTATTTTGTAAGATCAAACTCAACCATTAATACACCCTGAGAGGGAGATTTTTAAACTATGGATCGTTTATGGGCACCCTGGCGCATGCAGTACATACAAAATGTCGATAATAAAGAAGAAGGCTGCATCTTCTGCAATAAGCCTGCAGAAACAGATGATCGTAAAAATCTCATTCTCTGCAGAGGCACTAACTGTTTTGTAATGATGAACCTTTTCCCTTACAATAACGGCCATCTGATGGTTGTTCCCTATAAGCACACATCAGATATCCTTTCTTTAGAACCAGAAAGTGTATCCGAACTCTGGTATCTTATCTGTCTGAGCAAAAAAGCTCTTTCAAAAAGTTTCAATCCTGAAGGGTTCAATATAGGTATGAATATTGGAAGAGTAAGTGGGGCTGGAATCGATCAGCATATTCATATACACATAGTCCCACGATGGAATGGAGACAGCAATTTCATGCCGGTAATTGCAGGAACCAAGGTAATCTCACAGGCAATCTCAGATACCTACGATGCTCTTAAACCACATTTTTAGCCGTTAGAATTCTTAATTCTAAAATATTAGAATTCTTTTTTTATTCTGAAATCTTTATTCTGAAATTTTAAATCTTAAATTTTTGTAGGGCAATTTCACCATCTGCCATGGATGCATAATCGTAATTAATCAGCCATGAACCGGTATTGAGATAGATTCCGGAATCGAAGCGGCATAAATCTGCATGGTGAGTATGAGCAAACACCACCAGATCATTTCCGGCTTCCAGTAGCTTTCTGGCATGTTCCCTGTATTCTTTGATGATTGATTCGGAAAGAGTTTTGCGTAGATACTTTCTGCTTGATCCGGAGCAAAAAGACCCAATTGTCACCCCCAAGTCAGGGTGAAGAAGCTTAAAGATGCGCTGATTAAAAGGATTACGCAGAATTTTTTTTAGTATTCGATAACCAAAGTCCCTCTTAATGAGCCCATCACCATGGAACAGATATACTTTTTTCCCCTGGATCTGAACTTCCAATGAGTTGTGGTAAATATTGATGCCGATGTTTTCTCTCAGGAAAGGCCCTAAAGCGAAATCGTGATTACCGGCAAGATAGTGCACTCTTACACCACGGTCAATAAGTCTTTTCAAGCAACAGAGTACAGAAAAGTAATCTGATCGGATAGCAAAACGGTATTCTATCCAAAAGTCAAAAAGATCTCCGATAATGTAAAGGTCTGTCAGATTCTGAGGTGCATTATTCAAGAAATTTTCAAAATGTCTTTCTCTGCCAGCACCACCTTCAACAGAAATTCCGAAATGTGCATCTGAGACAAAAAAAACAGTGTGGTTGCTCATTAAACATGGCCCGAAAATTTATAAATGAAAAGGCGAACAAACGCTGTCCGCCCTGGAAATAGGCAACCGGAAATGGGCAGCCAACTCATCTTCTGTTATTTATTCCCAGAGATCATCTGCACTATCCAGATCGCTAGCCATATCGCTGAAATTAGCATTCTCATCATGAATGTTACCAAAATTCAGCTCTCGCATGTCGTCGTCCATATCAGATTCATCATCGATATATCTTTCGTCAACATCGCGCAGAATCTCATCAGCGTCGAATTGTTCATCGAGTATCACTGGCTATCACCTCCTTCCGCTCCCAGGGCGGTGTATGTTACTGTAAATCGCAGATCAAATAATAATGAATTCTATTAATGATGTCAATATTTTTTTTATTTTTTTTAATCGGTATCATTTTCAGGAGAGTACGAGCTTAAAAACGTAAAATTGTAACCTATAGTTTTGCCTGGCATAAATAGCAGTAAATAGCTGATTTAAATAAGATTGAGTGTGTCGAAATTGAAGCGGATCTGTAAAATCAGGGATTACCATTTTTCCTGATGATATCATCGATTTCCTGTTGAACTTTTGCTTTATAAAGAACTTCTTCCAGATCGTGAGCTATTTTTTTACCCTGCTGCAAAATATCTTCTCTTTTCTCCAAAAGAGCAAGCTCCAGTTCCTTTTTCCGATTCTCTTCATGGCGGATCTTTAAAAGCAGCACACTATGCCCCACCGAAATGCCCAGAAGCAGAATAAATACCTGAATTAAATAGAAAAACAGTAAACCCTCAGCCATTAAATTTATACCTCAAAGAAGGGTTATTTTCATGCGACAAGTAATATACTCTAAATATATCTCAGGTTGGCTGCGAAAGCAATCCAATAAATTAAAGTCTTTTCAGAGCTAAAAAATACGATTCAACCGAGACGAAATTTATCTGTGTTAAAATTCATTCTTCGTGCGAAATTAACTAGTTTAAGAAAAAGATCTCTGGTTTCTCCAACATCTTTTTTTTGAGAACCAAGCATTATTAATTTATCATATAACTGCTGCACTTTTGTTTTGAGAACCGGATGAAACATATCTTCGAGCTTATGTTTGGAAACTGGAATACTAAACCGGTCTACAAGATTGAGCAAATAACGTATCCGGTCACACTTTTCGATAGATAAGTTTTCCTGCAGAGCCTCAAGTTCATCTACGAGTATTTTTTCCAACACTTCAGCACCTTTACTTAGATCGATACTGACCTGAAAACGGTTCATTGTTCTGAACATCTCCAGAAGCTCCGAAAAGAGCTGATCCTCAAACCCGGGCGTGGCCACCTTCTTAATGGTGCTGTCCCACTGATCCTGAAACACAAAGGAAAGGGGAGCAGTACAATATAATGGAAGAGGCTGGTTGAGCCTGGAGAGAATATCCAATTCCCTGAGGTGCTTATTTCGCCAAACTCCAAACCTCTGATTGGTATCTTTAGAGATTCTCTGAAGAAAATGAGTGGTTATTTGCTGCTGAGAAGTCTGAAAAATATCCATCAGGCTGAATACCTTGGCCCGCTTATGACCCATCCAGGCTTCAGGCTGCTCTATAAACCCCTGCTCAAACTCATTTCCAGGAATTATCCATCCAGTAATATCGGAATTTTTCCGTAATGCAACCAGTACTGCCCAAAAACTCTCCTCTCCCGAAAACTCATTCTCCAACTGCACCAAATATCCACTAAATGCAGGTGAGTCACTCTGAGAGGTCAAAACCAGCTTAAGGCTAACAGTGTAATCGTAAACGTTAAAAGAAAACAGTCTCTGTATCCCCAAGGTTTTAAGAATAGAAGCGGTGAATGCCAGAATCATCTCATGATCAAAAAAAGCCATTATATGCTGTTCAATCAGAGTACGCCCATTAATATTTGGCAGATTGCTTTTGGCACTCTCAAGATCTCTGAGGAAATCATCTAAAATCTGGCTGCGCTTTGATTCTGGAATACCCAATTGTAATGCCCTGCATGCAAAAGCCAGGTTCTGTACTGTTTCAATGCCACTTATATCTGAGAAAAACCAACCGCAGGAAGTAAATGAAAAAAGAGAATATTTTTGGGCCTCCAGCAGCCGTTTGAAGCTAAACGCCATCTGCCGATCTATCGAACAGCCACACTGTTTCTCCAGAAACAATCGGAATTTTTTCCAGGAGCAGTTTTCAAAAGCGATATATTTATCCCGTATCTCCCAGGGATCCACGTTGTACTTGGAAAAAGCCAGCTCATATTCGGTATCGATTTTTTTCTGTAATCTTTCCAGTGCACTCCTTAGAGGTGCACGCCACATCTGTTTCCAGGAGCTTTCACCCCCAGTCTTGCACCCACAATCCCTGGCCCAGCGTCCAACCCCGTGCGCACAGCTCCAGGCAGTCCCCTCTCCATTGGCATTTTTCAGAATTACTTCATAACGGGGAGGATTCTTTGCCAGAAAATAACCAAAATTCACCGGAACAATATCCAGCTCAGGTGCCACAACCTTAAAAAAATAAGCCAGGCACATATCCCCAAACGGTTTGTGATGACCAAACGTTTCTCCATCAGTGGCAATTGTAACCAATTGTTCACTCTGAGAATTTTCAGTAAAACAGGACCTGATCCGATTTCCCAGTATATGAGCATCAGTAAGAAGCTGACCGAAACTTATTTCTCTGGATAAGCAGTCATCGAAAAAGAATGCATCCAGATACGCTTTAGGATCCTGATCTTTTGTATAAATTCTGTATGCCATTCTGGTATCTATTCTCTGCTGTGCAGTAGAAATCCATTGGTCGCTGCTACCCAAGGCTCTGAAACTCTCAACCTGACTAGGTGCAAGTATGACAAATTTTATTTTTTCTTCGATAAGACATTGAACCGTAACCGCATTTATTGCAGTTTCACCCAGCCAAATTCCTTCAGGCTCCCTTCCAAAACGGTTCTTAAAGAATATTTTGGCCCAGCGAATCTCAGTCAACTGGTCACGCTTAGAGGAAAGCGGCATTATAATATGATTATAAACCTGAGCGATAGCATTGCCATGCCCTTCAAGCCTTGCACAACTTTCCTGATCATCCCTGATAATCCGATTGACAGTGGCTGGGTGATGTTTCTCCAGCCAGGAGAAAAGTGTAGGACCAAAATTAAAGCTCATGTTGAGATAATTATTGTAAATATCCACAATCATCCCATTACCATCCAGAAGCCTCGAATAGGCGTTGGGTCGGTAGCATTGATCGTAGATCCGCTCATTCCAGTCATGATGCGGTGCAGCTGAAGGCTGTTTCTCAATGAGATTTATCCAAGGGTTTTCACGGGGAGGTTGATAAAAATGGCCATGAATTACTACGTATTTTTTGTTTTTTCTAGATTGCTTATTGCCAATCATATAACCTTCCGTCAGGGTAGGTAACTTTTTTGGATTCTAACCTTTTTTTAAGAATATCCAGACCTTGAGCAATAATATCGTTTCTGGAATCATAAATGTTTTCAAACCAGCACTCGACTTCGTTATTGATTCTGGTATAACATTTATCACCTATCTTTTTGTCGCCAATCTGAATTTCGATAGTACTTTTCTCTCCATCGATTATCAAATTTTTGATCCACCGAATACTCATAAACACTTTTTCCTGAAAATTATTTGTATTCCTGTCCCTTTATCCTAAAAACCGCAGCAGATTGACGCGGATAGCCGTAATCTATTGCGCATAAAGGCTTTCAGTCCTTTCGGTCTTATCACCAGTAGATAAAACCTTCAAGGACTTCGACCCTTTCTGTATCAATATCTTACGGTTCTTCATCGTCACCTACTGCGGTTTTTAGGTTTATTGATTGTCTAAACCATGTTCATTAATAAAAACCCTTGCTTTATCTGAATACAGATCAGCAGAGTATTCCAGTATTATTCTGTTCAAGATCGATCTGGCACTCGTCTGATCCCCACAATGATAAAGCGCCTCTGCCTTGTAATAAAGAAGTTCAGGATTTTCTTCCTGAAGGGTGTCAGATTCTAAAAGCATTAAAGCCTCTTTATAGCGCCCCCGATTAACAAAGGATTTGCCAGCATACAAAACCAGTTGGCTTCGCAGTTGATCCTCAGTACGATAATGGTTAAGTACTTGAGAAATCTTGTGAAACGACCCACAATACAAATTATATTCGATTTCTGCCCAGGCTGCAAGCGCTTCAGAAGAATTCCCAAACCGTCTAATCCAGTACTGGTATGAGAGCAGCTCCCCTGCACATTCCCAAAATGGAGCTACCTCCAAAGTATCTAAAAATGCAGCAAAGTCTTCATACTTACCACAGAAAAGTAACATTCTGGCTTTCCACAATGAAGCATTTTTTTGATCCTTGTGGATTTTAAGCTCAGGTCTCTGAAAGTATTTAAACGCCTTTTGAATGTCTCCCTGTAGTATAAACTGGCGAATAATAAGCGAATCTTTAGCCACAGACACCGATAGAGAGTCGATTAAAAGAGCGGCATTAGAAAAATCACCATAATTCTGATAAAAAGTGATTGCCTCTGTTCTGTTTTTATCCGAGCCCAACTCCATACGTCTGAGCCATCCAGAAGCCGAATCGATTTGACCCACTTTCAAAAATGACTGGTAGCAAATGGCAGCTGCCACAGACCGGATCGAAAAACGATCAGTGTTCTGATAACTCATTCTGGCTGCCTCTACAGCCTCTTTGTATTTATGAAGCGAATACCTTTTTTGGGCAGTTTCCAAAGCTCTGGCAGCTATCGCTCCTCCCGAAGCACTCATAAGTTCCAATGCAGCCAACTCCTGATTGTAAAAACCAAGTTCTGCATAGATATCAGCTAACCAGGAGTAAATGGAAAGAGTATCAGAACCAGGAGATTCTATAGCGCATTTTGAAAACTGCTCCAGCACCTTTTCCGCTATACCCAAATCAGATTCCTTAAGTTCCCGTCCCAATTGATGAAAAGCAAACACACTGAGCATGGGTTCCTTCTGAATGGCTTTACAATAAAGCATGGCATTTTTACTGTGATCGCCCAAAAGGCTTTTTATATTTGCCCATTTCAAACAGTCCTGCGCATCCAGCTTCCCTTCAGCATCAAAAATTGAATACAACGTATCGGCACTGACATATTGCCCTCTTTTAACCAGATTGTCAATTTCGCTGTAAAGAGTCTGGTTATCCTTCTCCCAATCTGAAACAATTAAAGCCCAGATCGGTTTTCTGGAATAAATCAAATCCGAACGATAACTGGTAAACAATAAACTGGTACTGGTTTTGTGTTGTTCGGTCCATTTTTTTACAAATAATGTCACACTGTCCTGGTAATTTTTTCTTCCTTTTTGCTCTACTAACGATTGAATAATCGAATAAAAACAGTCAGAATCGATCTGGCTGCAGTTATCTAAAAGAAACTTTAACCTTGTCGGAAGATCCAATCTCTGCCAAGATGAATCTGTATCGAGGCAACCTGAAAAAACCGGTCTTAAAGTTAAAAAGAAGAATATGACGATAGTAACAAGAAAAGGTTTGTACACCTGATCCACCATTAAAATTTAGATAAGATTTTGCCGGAATTTAATGCAAGCTCATTCTGAAAGCGAACATGTATACGCCCCAAACTTTTATGGTCCCTCATATTTCTGGCCCATTCCATTGTCATAATACCAATTTTGGATGGTAAACGGATTCCTACACCATAACCCAACATTGAACTGTAATTTCCATTAAGCTCGATTTTTTGTTCAAAACCGACTCCGCCATCGCTAAAAATATATACAGCTCCATTACCGGTGAAATACATCAGATACTCTACCTGTCCATAGATCAAAGTTCTGAAGGCGAATTCGTTGTCTGTATATCCCCTGATCGAATTACATCCCCCAGTTCTGAATTTCTCTGCAGCAATCAGATTCTGCTCCTTTGTTATAAGGTGCTTTGAAACCAATCGCAACCGAAGTGCCTGCCAGGAAAACAAGGGCAGATGTGTACCCATAAGAAATTCAATACGGGTACGGGAATAATTTTTGTCTTTCCTGGCAACTCCACTACCGCTTTTAATGATCAATTCCCTGGAAAAAAGCCCCTTGCCAGTTTCCTGAGGCAGAGTAGCAAGAATGAAATCTGCTCCGTAAAAAGTCCCATGCTCGCCCAAAGAATCATTTCTGGGAGTGGTCTCTGATACATTTGCCCCCACCCCCATACGCCACCAGGTTCCGATTTCACTAAAAATCGCCATCTGAGCGGATAAGAAACCGTACTGATCCTTAAGCACTTCCAGTTCCATTGCACCATCAAGGGCTAAAGGCAAGTTAAGCAGCCAGGGTTTGGAAAATTCAATTTTAAGCTGTTGACGGGTTTTATCACCAGTATACTCAAACAAAGCAGATTCACCAGTACGTAATACATTTACCAGAGACAACATGAGATTTCCAAATAATGCAGGTTTTGACTCATTTGTGGCAGTGAATCCGGCTGTTCCCTCCAGGCCCACTCCAGAGCGATCTTCAATAAAAATTGGCACAGTAACCATTATAGCTTCCTGTTGATCGAAGGAAGAATCTATCTCAGGGGTAGAAAGGGTCACATTTTTAATATATGGACGTTTTTTCAACCTTTTTTCAAAATCAATTATCTTCTGCATATTAAATATCTGACCCTGCTGTGGAGAGAAATCTTTGAGCAGAATTTTCTCTTTTGTTACAAAAGGTCCGTAAAAAGAAGGTGCTGCAAAGTGGCAGGTTTGATCAGTAAAAACCACATACTCAACAGTTAAGGCATTTTGCTCAACAGGTTTTATATTAATTGTTACTTTGGCGAAAGGGAAACCATTGTTTGCCATCAAACGGCTCAACCGATCAGCCCTCTGCCTTATTCTGCCTGCATCATAGAAATAAGGAAAAGTTTCAATATCAAAGGAGGAGAGAATAGATGAATCCACTCCGGCAATGGTTTCGGACACTATCTGGCTTCTATAACCAGGATTAATCCTTATAGAATCGTTGGAAAGAGTATCCCAGACTGCCTGAAAAAAACCAAGCGAATCAAGATATCGAGCAACCAGAATTGATTTGGAGGTTTTTTTTGAGGATTTTAATACTGAACGCAAAGCTTTGCAATTAAAAGGGGCTCCCCTGGTACAACTGCTGACAGCCGAGTCATTCAGGAGTAGAAACGAAGTATTATCTGCATAGCAAAAGAGGGCAAAAATTAAAAGCCCCATGATTACAAAGCGGAAAATGGATATCCCTCCCCTCTTTTCCGTAAACGTATCAATTACCTTAAGAATTCCAAAGTCCCCCTTGGGGGATTTAGGGGGGCCTGCATGAGCAAAAAGCTTGTGGTTCTCACTACATAGAGCCACATAAATATAACCTAATTCCTACGAATTGCTGTAGTTCTTTAATCGTATTTTATTCGGTGCAAAAGCATTGTTTTTAAATTATATCGCTTTGTTTGGCGTGAATCGCATAAAGCCCTTCAGTTTATCGATTCAGAAGTTTATTGATCGTATCTATCGATAATACAGTCCAGAAACCTCTGAGTCAGTCAAGTACTACCGCCACAGGCAGTATCTTGATTGAGCGGCAAAACCGTGAAAGCAAGAAGGCACGATAAGTGCCTTTACGAGACATCCGACTCCACTGGCTTAGCCAGTGATTTCCTGAAAGCAAGAAATAAACAACGAAACCAAACCGAGGCATGTCAAAGAAGCATCCGATTCAGGTATAAGATGGGAGGAACAGGGTTTTTAAATTCCCTGTTTTTTGCGCCTCTCAAGAATTTCTTTCCCTTTCACAGAATATTTAGCCACAGGCACTTCTTCCAAACGCTCTATTGGAATAGGCTCTCCTGTAACCTTACAGATTCCATAGCTGCCATCTTCGATTCTTCGCAAAGCATCATCGATCTGCTCCAGATATTTCTGCTGTCTTTCAGCAAGCCCCATGGAAAACTCCCGCCCATATGAGAGAGAGGCCACATCACCCAGATGATAACTGTAACGGGAAATCTCACCTGCAGAATCAGAAATAGACTGTTTTAAATTGCTCTGCTGAAGCTCATCCATTTCTTCAAGCACTTTTTGCTTTTCAGTAAGCAGTTTTTCCTTGAAGTAATCTAGTTGCTTCTGTGTAAGTTTCTTTTTCATTAGGTCCCTCCATCGGATACTTTCTAAATTTTTAGAAAATAGAAAACGCTTTTGCGGGATTCTTAAATAAAAGCCTGCCAATATTTTATAAACGATAATAATACCATTTTCCAGCCACTAAAACAAGTCTGCTGAACCAATTATTTTAAGCAAAAAAAATGTCCTCTATAGGTTTAAGATAAAACCTCTGTTTTAACCAGGTATTCCCTTTATAATTCGTTTATTGTGTTATGCTTCTGATTGCATCGATTCTGCTGATGAAGCTATTCAGGTAAATTTCAAAAAGCAGTTTCCATGCCACCTTTTTTTTAACATAATGATCGTGAGGATATATTTTCTACCTGTTTCTTCTAAATCTTTAATGTTTTTTTCACATTCGAATACGGAGATTTTTTTATTCATGACTAGAGTAGAGCAGGCCAAATCAGGGTTAATTTCAGAAGAGATACAAAAAGCTGCAATCCGGGAAGGTTTATCTCCGGAAATAGTCAGATCTGCAATGGCCA
>CAYYNL010000048.1:0-26576 GCA_964472925.1 uncultured Fibrobacter sp.
CTTTAAGCTGCGAGAACGCGACTTTAAGCTGCGAGAACGCGACTTTAAGCTGCGAGAACGCGACTTTAAGCTGCGATGACGAGGCTTTAAGCTGCGATGACGAGGCTTTAAGCTGCGAGAACGCGACTCTAAGCTGCGATGACACAACAAAGATTTATTATTTAAAATAAAGGTTCAATAGCACTGGTATGGTCAATGTGGATCACAGCATGAAACTGATCCGCTATACGTGCGTTAAAATAGTGGCTCACTCTCTCAGATTCGGGTGTATAAACCACACCAACTGACCGTTCCAAATGATTATGTTTGAATTCATCGAGATCCGAAGGAAGATCATTAAAATCGAGCATGAATTTTTTTATATCGGTATTGTGAAACAGTTCTTCATAGCTGCCATCCAGAGCCGGACTTAAGATTTTCTTTTCCACTTTTGCTCCCCATTGCGATGCGGCAGCTACAGTCCCATTATATGTAGTAAAACCTACCAGATAGGAATCGCCCCAATGCCTGAAAAGAACCAGTTGCCCCAGGCTGAGTTCTTCGCTTTCTGAGAATTCGGTGGCCAGGGCATTACCCACATGAGAATTGTGTGCCCATACCACGATTTTAGCAGTACCGCTGATTTTTGTTATATGATTACTCAACTCCTCAACCATATCTGCCATGTGAAGATCCCTCAGATTCCAGGTTTTTACTCTTCTGCTAAACATTTCGCGGTAATACTGCTCGGCATCTTTAGCCACCCTTGCATTCTGTTCTGCATAAAAGAGTTCCTCGTTTCCCTGAAGGTTATTTTGTTGCAGGTACTCGTTTCTTTTTTTCTGCAGCTCTAAAAGCTGTTCGACTACCTGCTTTTGGCAGTTTTCTTTTACATAATTCATAGCTTGTCCGTAGGAATCATCGTCATTACCGTATCTGTAAAAACAGGCATAGCGTTTTCTGGCCATGGCGGCAGCATCCGGATCTACTTTATCCAGATAGGAGATCACCGCTTCGATTGATGAGTACAAACTGTAAAGATCCAGCCCATAAAACGCGACCCTCTTTTCGACAGGCATTTGAAGATTAAAGTTTTTAAGCTGTTCAATAAAAGAAAGCATCTCTTTATTTTTCCACATCCACACTGGAAACCGCCTGAAACCATCTAAACTTTCTGCAGCGGATTTTTGGATCTGATTACTTTTAAGAAACTGGTTGATTGGCTGTACCTCCGGAAAATCGGCTTCAACAGCGATAACATTAAATCCTTTTTCCTTAATCAATAAAGAGGTGATTTGTGCCCGTGCAGTGTAAAATTGGCTGGTCCCATGAGTTGCTTCACCTAATAAAACGAAATGTGCATCTGCTATACGGTCCAATAAGGGATAATAGCTTTGGGGGTCATTGTTCAAAGGATAAACGGTATTTCTGATGGTATTAATTAAGGAGGATTGCTGGTTAAACATCATAGATTCTCCGCCAGGTAAAGCCTGCAAAAATAAAACTGCTTAATACTTTTTTCTGCAAATTTCATGTCAAAGCAACAAACCTGACATTTTTGTGGTGTATTCTTTGCATCTTTTTTCCTATACATTCTATAAAGAGTGACACCAGGGTAAAATGAAAAAAACTATTCTTATTGTCATATTGGTACTGCCTTTTTACAAAGCGCCCTGTGCTCAGGAGCTATTGACAGACACATTAATTTCCTGTGGTGATTTTATCGATTCGCTAAGAAAAGAGAACGGAAATGGAGAGCGGAAAAATTATTTAACTATGGAACAAAAACTCACCGAGCCACCAAAGCCCAAATACTTCTTAACAGGCTTTGGAACTGCCCATTTTGACAATATCGGAATAGGGCAATTATCCTATGATTTTTTCCTGGGGCGTTTCTGGCAATTAAAAGAGGTTTTTTCTACAGGAATATCAGCAGAAATTTTGACGGAATTTAAAGATGCGATTCTTTTGGATGCCACTGCGAGTGCACTCTATTATCCCTTTTATACATTTATAATGCCATTTGGTTCTTTTTCTTTGGGCCCTGGCTATCTTCATGCTCTTGGGGAAAAAAGTTTTGGTCTTTTGGGTGGTGCAGAATTGGGTGCTATCTTTCCGAGCATATTTCCATTTGTTCTGATGGTATCGGGGCGCCTGGATTTGTTGGTAGAACTGGGTGAGAATCACGGGTTACCACTTCCCCTTGTTTATTCATTGAGAATTGGAGCCGCCTTCTAAATTTCAATACATTCGGACCGCTACAGCGTAATCATTATAGGCTCTTAAAAGAGGAGGTTTATACCCTATAGGATGCTGGGCATGCGGAGCTTCCTGGTTTAATTAAACAAGGAGCTTACCATGACAGCTAAAAAAGGCGATACAGTAAGGGTTCTTTATGTAGGCAAGCTCAAAGATGATACTATCTTTGATAGTTCAGGTCAGATACCGATAGAATTTACTATAGGTGAGGGAATGGTAATTCCAGGTTTTGAGAATGCGATCATTGGTATGGATATTGGTCAACACAAAAAAATAGAAGTGTCTTCAGAGGAAGCATACGGACCACATCTGGATGAACTGGTTGCAACTATCAGCAGAGATCTATTTCCTGCAGCTCTGGCTCCGGAGATTGGCAAACAGGTAAAAGTGGCAAATGAAATGGGGCAAACTTTTATTATGACCATCATCGATATCAAAGATGGCACAGTTACTCTGGATGCCAATCATCCGCTGGCAGGTAAAGATCTGATTTTTGATATCGATCTTATTGAGATACTTAAATGAACCAAAAAAAAAGGGTCGGAAAATCTGATATTTTCCGACCCTGAATTTTTAGAGAAGTGGTCTTCTTATCTGCGACCGAATTTGATTTCTGATTCGACTGTTTTTTCAGAAGAATCGATATTTTCCTGAGTGAATTGTTCCTGAGCAGGCTCTGGAGTTGCTGCAGTGTTTTCTTCAGACAAGAATTTTCTTTTCGGTGCAAATTTTCTTCCATGCTGCAGAGTTTCCTCGGTTCCGAAATCAGTTGGAACCAGTTCTGGTGCAACTGGAGTAACTTCTTTTGCTACTTCCTGAATTGGAGTTTCAATTGGCTTGTTAATCTCTTCACTTTCTGTATTGATCTGAGACTCTACCATTGGTTTAGGATTATCTCTTCTGGAATTTCTTTCATTCCAGTTTGAGTGACGATCACCTCGCCTTTGATCTCTGCCATTTTTACCGCCATCCCGCCGGCGATTGTTATCTTTGGAGAAATTATCCTGAATTTTCCTGCGAGCAAATTCCTGATCACGCTCGGCATTTTTTAACTTCAAATTGATGTCTCTCAATGATTTCTCTACCGGATCAGCAGTTGCGGTTGTAACGCTAGAGTTACCCGGCATCTGTGGTCTGTTTTTGTTATCGGCACCTGAACGTTTTTGATTCTGACGTGGATCCCGATCTCTTCTTTCATTGTTGAAAGAATTTACTGTTTTCTTTTCTGCAAACTCCCGTACCATTTTTCTGGTACTTCTGAGCAGTGAAATAGTGATAATTTGCAGTATAACGACTATCAGAGTCGCAATGATTGCTGCTTCTGTCATATTTTTACTTCTCCATAATGTTTTTAATATCAGTGCATAACTGTTGTTTTGGTTTTTTGTGGGCACGCTTATCTGCAATTTATTAATAATTGCCTAACAGTATATTTCGCGTAATGACTTGAATAATTGTATATGCACCTGATCAAGATTCAACTTTTTTAAAAAAACCTAAAATTTTTCTTACTGCCACTTGCCTCCTCTCTTCAGCAAATAAGTAAATAGTTTTTCCCCTATCAACCATAGCCCCAAATTAGATGTGCTTCTATCTATAATCAGAACATTTCAAAGAACTACTTTTCCTCAGATCTGCTAAGCTTTAAAAACTCTTTATCCAGATCTGTTGCCTTTTTGAGCAAAGCACTCAGTGCCTCAATTCTTTTAAAAAGAACGTAAATTTTGCTCCAAAGAAAAATCAAAGTCAGAGAAAAAAGAAAAAAGATTAAAATCCATAAAGCTTTAATTAATTCCATGGGGCACTCAGGCAGGAATTTATAGAATTTATATTATCAAGATATTTCGCGCCAAAATACATTGCAAGCCCCATTTTATGATGTCTCCATCTGTCCCAAAATCCCAATGGTGGTCTTTAAGATTCCTTATAATTTTACTGGATGATTGATTCTCGAAGTCTTAGTTACCTTCACCACTTTAAGTCCCCTTTTGGAGACTTTAGAGGGGTTTGGGGTGATTAAGCCTCAGCAATTAATCAGGTTTTTTATATATTGAGGCAACATAAAGGCCCCTTTATGAATATCCTGGTTATAATACTTGCAATCCTCTTTAAAAGATTCATATCTGTTTGAATCGAAATTATCAAAAACTTTGTCATTCTGACAGCATAAAAGGAAACTGCAGACACCTTCAGGAAATGAAGGCATCGAACAGAGATAAGTTTTTTTGGATTGAAAGAAGGGTGAGACACTTTGAATTGTATTTCTCAGGAATTCCCCTTTTACAATAGGCGAATCGGTCTGAAAGACTGCGATTCCATCGGCAGCCAATCTTTGGGAAACCAGCCGGTGAAAATCTACAGTTTCCAGTGATTGGACAGGACCACAGGGATCATAAGAATCAATTATTATGATATCGAAGGATTGCTCATTGGATTGAAGATATTGATAACCATCATCGAAAACCACCTGAACCCTGGGATCTTTGAATGCAGCAGCCTGAATGGGAAAAAACCGTTCGACTGTATCCTTTACCATTTTATCAATTTCTACAATAACCACATTTTTTACGATTGTATGTTTCAGGACTTCACTGAGGCAGCCACCATCACCTCCACCGATAATACAGACCCGCTGTGGAGAATTATGCATTAGCATTGCTGGATGCACAATCATCTCATGGTAAATATTGCTGTCAGATTCAGTAAATACGATTGTACCCCCCAGACATAAGATCTGGCCAAAACTATAAGTATCAAATACCTCTATTTTCTGAAAAGGACTCGCATCACAAAACACCGTGTGTTTAGCTCTGATTGTCAGTCCCGAAAGACCACCATTGATAAGATTTTGAATCCAAAGAGAGGATCCACTATCAAGCTGAAAACTCAAACTCATGATAACCTCTTTATAGGAAGGAGTCTTCAAATAATACAGAAGCTCCAATTATAATAACTGCATTCACCCTAATCAACAACTACGATTTTTGCTTTTGGAAAGCCGTTAAAATTCGAAGCGCTTGCTGTAGTATATGCCCCCATTGAATTAAAAACCATTAGATCACCAATTTCCATAAGCGGAAGACTGATATTTTCGTAAAGAACATCGATCGAATCGCATGTAGGCCCTGCAAGTACCGAATTGTAGCGACGTCCGCTTCTACCGGAAATCATGGGATAATCGGCATGATCATACATCTTGCCGGAAAAAGATCCATAAAGCCCTTCATCAAGATAGTACCACCAGACGCCATTGCGAAGAGACCTCCCCATGATTTTTGCAGCCAGAGTCATGCAGGGGCCACTTATCACCCGTCCAGGTTCTGCAATGACAGTATAATTGGTGAAATAACGCTCAAGATATTCGTTAATAGGCCTGCAAAACTTGGCCATGGGTAACACAGAGTTGATATAATTAATAGGGAATCCACCTCCGATATCGATTATCTGAATATCAATTCCTTTGAGCGCAGCTTTCGTACATATATCTCTGCAGTATTCCAATGCCTCAATATACTTCATGGGACTTTCGTTTTGAGAACCTGCATGAAAACTGATACCAGCAACACTTAGGCCCAGATCATCTGCCTTTCTAATCAGATCCCAGGTACGCTCCGGAGCTACTCCGAATTTATGGGACAAGTTAACCAGGCATCCTGGATTTTGAATGCTCATTCTTATAAGAATTTTCAGTTTATCCTTATAGGGAAGAAATTTCAGAAGCTCATCTTCATTGTCTGCCACAAAAATTTTCACCCCGTAATCCAGAGCGAAACGGATATCGGAATCCCGCTTTATCGGATGGGTATGGATTGTTCTGTCAGCACTGATATTAGCTGATTTTAGAATCTCGATTTCCCCGTTTGTGCAGATGTCAAAAGAACTTTCTTCGCTGTCCAGAATAGAGACAATTTCTGGTGAAGCATTTGATTTCACGGCATAATAAAGAACAACACCGGGAAGCGCAGCTTTCAAGGTACGATAGCTTTCCCTGAGTCTGCTTTCTGATAAAAATAGAGTGGGAGTACCATGTATTTTTACAAGGTCCTGGACTTTAGCAAAATCCATAAGCGCTTTTTACTCTCTTTCCAAGGGTAGGGAAATGAAATTGTCTGGGAAATCCGGTTTGGTATCTGTTATAATACGGGCAGGCCGTTTCAATATTTGGCCGATATAAGGAAATTGAACCTGCATAGACATATGAGTCTGGCCACAATAAACCGTAAGATCATCTATATCAAAACTCTTGAGTTTTTTATCGACAGTCTCGGTTTTAATTCCCGATGCATCGATATTGTCAGAACACAGGGTTATTGACCACAGAACTGCATACATCTGTATATAGAGGTAAAAAGGATTAACATTTTTAAAAACAGAACGCAATGTTTTCTGAATACAACTGAATGCTTTTGGTCTGGCCACCGGCGATTCCGAATGCATGACAAAGATGCCATTGCTGTCACGAAAGGCCCGCTTAACAATGTGGAAAAATTCTCTGGTATAAAGCATCTTTGAAGGGCCATAAGGATCGGTCAAATCCATAATGATTATATCGTATTGACCTGGATGTTGTTCTGTAAAAGCCCTGCCATCGGCCACCTGTATATGCACTCTGGGATCATCCAGACTGCCTTTATGCACCGACTTAAGGTACTTTTTAGAGAAAGCTATCACCTTTTCATCCAGTTCGGCAAGATCTACACTTTTTACTGCAGAATATTTAAGTACTTCACGCAGAATACCACCGTCACCGCCGCCGATCACCAGCACATTCTTTGGGTCTGGATGACAACAGAAAGCGGGATGCACCATAGGTTCATGATAATGTGGTTCATTGTATTCTGCTACCTGGGTAATATTATCAAGCAAAAGCACTGTACCAAACTCATCTGTGTCAACCAGTTCGAGTTGTTGGTATTTAGTTTTGCCCTTCTGAAGCGTCTTATTTATGGTATAGTAAAAACCAAAATTTGGATTAAGAGCTTCTGTAAATATCCTTTTTTTGGAAGAGTGAGGAGAGTTATTTACTCTCGATCGAATATGTTTCTGCATTCAAATATCTCCTGCATTTCCTTCTTTAAGAGGGTGCGAATTCGAGTGCGTTCAGTTTTTGTGGGCCTTTGCAATTCTGGACCAAAGAGATAATTCTCCAGTTTGGGGTTTTTCAACATCATTTTGCAGTGAAAAATATTGTCCGATACGATATTTATATCATAAGCAGTATACATGTTTAATATCTCATCAGAGATATAATCCTGGATGGAGGTGATGTCCTGGTCCAGAAAGATTTTTCTGCCATTAACATCACGGGTAAAACCTCGTACCCTGTAATCCATCAGCACCACATCTGAGTCAAAGCTACTGATAAGAAAATCCAGAGCTCTGAGCGGAGAGATGGTTCCACAGGTAGAAACATCGATGTCCACCCTGAAAGTAGCAATTCCTGTGTTGGTATTATTTTCGGGGTAGGTATGTGCAGCGATATGACTTTTGTCCAGGTGGGCCAGAACCAGTTCATTTTCTAAAGGATGATGACCTTCATTGATCAGAACGGTTACACTTGCACCTCTGGGATCATAATCCTGAGTGGAGATGTTGACTATATTAGCCTGAATAATATTAGTCACTTCCTCAACAATGCTTCTGAGTTTTGCCGAGTTGTAAACATTGTCAATATACTCCAGATAATCAATCTGAGAAGCTTTTGAGCGGGCATAACAGATATCGTAGATATTGAAACTCAGGGATTTGGTGAGATTGTTGAAACCTTGAAGCTTTATTTTCCTTCCACGACAACGATTAATCATTTAAACCCCCTTCAGCCGAATTTAGCCCCGGAGGGATTCTTCGATAGATCATCGCTTTAACAGCAGCAAAGAGAAACTGGATCACTTGCGATTACCACCTTTTGAGAAAAAGTGAATAAGCCTGAGAAAATTCTTTAATATAATAGATGGCTAAAGCTCATTAATATAGAGAGGTTTGTAGCCACGATACTTGTTAGCAAAATAATTTATGAGAATGACTTCTGTTTTTTTATTTGGAGCGATGTTAATAATCAGCCTGTCGGCAAAGAGCCTGCTCATATGTAACCCTCTTCCGGAGTCATCAAGCAATCCTTCACCGGTGATTTGTCGGTCAATTTTATATAAAACAGTATCCTTGGTAAGTCGTCCCTGCAGATCGGTTACCGAAACTGCATATTTCTCCCGATCATATCCGCATTCCACATAGATATATTCATCAGGCTCCAGGTCGATATCTGTAAATTCCTGATATTTTTCAGTTCCATCATCCCGCAACGGAGCATGATAGATGGCATTGGTAATGATTTCATCCAGAATCAGTTTCATATCTCCGCAGGTACCAAACTTATCCATAAAAAGACTTATTATACTTTCCCTGATATCTCTGGCCTGACGGGAGGATTTTATCACATGTTTATCCATCATTATACCATCATCCAATAAATACCGTTCCAGCCCAAAAATATCACCTGTTAAAAGTCCGTAGATAAGTGAATCCAGTTCGGCGAAATTAAAGGGAACGGTTTTAGGAATTATGTTGGAAATTTCGTATTCTTTAGCAATGGTAATATATTCATCGATATTGTAAGCAGTGATCAGAGCAGTTTTGGTTCCTTTATATCCTTTACGAACCTCCTTTAGCAGTTCCGGCCCACTCATCCCCGGCATATTGATATCAGAGATGACCAGATCATACTTTTTTTGCTTAAGCATCTCCAGTGCATTTTCTCCAGTATCAGCAGTATCCAGCTCATATCTGTTTTCCAGAAAATCCACCAGCATCATCCGTATGGCTTTCTCATCATCCACGACAAGAATTCTGTACGGCAGTCTGTCATTTACTTTTACCATCAGTGAATACCACCTTTTGAGTTAAAATCAATAATATCCTTTTCGCTCCACCGGAAGTACGATTGAAAAAATTGTGACGTCATCTACACAGTCAAAAAAGATTCTTCCACCGTGCTCCTCGATTATTTTATGTGAAATACTCAGACCCAGTCCAGTACCCTGACCCGGAGGCCTGGTACTGAAAAATGGATCGAATATTCTTGACCGGATTTCCTCAGGAATCCCAATACCATTGTCACTAATAGTAATCAGCACATGCTGATCATCCTGAAGCTGGGTAGAAATAAGCAACAGACCACTGAAACTAGTATTGGTCTGTAAGCATAACTGTTTTTTTTCTAGTATCGATTGTACTGCATTGGAGATGACATTTATGATTACCTGCTCAATTTTAGCAGGATCACAATGAATCAGGGGTAAAGATTTATCCAAATTAAAACGCTGATCAATTTCATTCATTCCAGGATAATGAATCACTTCAACTGCCTTGGTTATAAGGGTGTTGATACTTATAAGAACGCTAGTGCTATCTGCTTTTCGTGAGAGATACAGTAGATCACGCATGATACTGGTGGCGCGTGCAGAAGAATCCAGAATTGCCCTCACTCTTTCGATTCCCCTTTCATTTAGTCCGTATTTTTGGGGCATTTCAAGCAGATTGACTGCCATACCGGAAATTCCAGACAAGGGATTGTTCATCTCATGGGCTATCCCTGCGGTCATAATTCCAATACTTGCCAGTTTTTCCGAACGAATCAACTGATCGCTGATACGTTTTTCATCAGTTATTTCTCTTGTAAATTCAATTACATGTACTACCTTACCCACCTTATCTGAAACCGGATATGTTTTTATTTCAAAAAACTTATTTTCATCATGGTCTTTTACCCGAATACCTTTGCATACGACTTCCCCGGAAAGAAATGTCCCGGAAGCAGGGCAGTCTGAACAAACAGAATCCCTTTTCCAAAGTGTCTGGTAACAACGTTTCCCAAGCAGTTTTTTTATCGGTTGACCAACCAGTGCTGCATAACTTTTGTTCACCCGGATAAGAGTGAACTTTCTATCGATAATGCAGATAGCCTCAGTAATTGCATCAAAAACCGTTTCAAGTTCCTTCTTACTGATCCTTATCTGTTCATCAAGGGTGACTTTCCTGGGAACCTCAACGTTTAAATCATTGTCAAAAAGTTCATATCTGCGGTTGGTCTTCCACTTTACCCACCAATAAGCAAAGCCTATTGCCACAACTATTAACAGGATAGGTAATAATTGAATCATACCCATCCAGACCTCTTTTCTTATTTAAAAATCTTATGGTCTGCAGCCAGTATTTACCTTGGAATGAATTTTACCCTAATAGTATGACATGAATTTAATAAAGGTGCAAGTTAAAGCTATATATAGAATTGACCCTGATTAGCAAAGCAGTTCCCTAAACACGGAAGCCCCCCTTTGGGGGCTTAGTATCTTCTGCTCGATTTAGAGACTTATTTGCTTCCAAACATCCTGGCTAAATCGTTATCTATAACATAAATGCACATCTCCTTGGCTCCCTGTTCGGTATAGTCGAATTTTCTCTGAAGATTTCTGATAAGATATTTCACATCCACCCTGATTCTCTTGTCATAGGTCTTGAAATCAGAAGTGTTGTAATCTTTAATACCTCTGCGAAAATTATCATTATCCAGAAAGGGATCCAGAACTTTCTCCTTAATATTCTGAACATAACGTTCATGCAGACGCTTGTAAATCTCTGTCTCAATAACCGGTTTCTGCTCCAGCATAATTTCCTGAGTCAATGCTTTTGAGGTATAATCCCGCTGAACACTCTCTCTGAACTCACGTCTGCTGTTACTGCTTGCATCAACACCTAAAAGCCGGTTTTCTATTGAACTGAGATATTCTTCTGTGATCCGCAGTTTGTCTTTGGTATATGCACACACCTCTACTGCAGGCGGTTCAAAATTAACAGCAAAAAGGTAATTTAGAATGTCACGGCTTATTTGACGCTCATTATAGTAGTAGAGAGACTCTTTTACTTCCTGAAGCACAGTGTAATTGTACATACGGATCAGTGAATCAAGAAAACCCGAAGGAATAGACTGCATCAGATCCCTCTTTTTACGGGTAAAAAAGTCACAGAGCATCGACATATTTATTAACTTGTCATGCTTGCTGTAGGTAGCAAAAAACTCGTTGAATATTCTTATCGAATCCCTTCCCGAAATTCCACTCACTCCCTCCCTGTCTGACTCTGCAAGAATCCTTCTTCTTCGCTTGGCAGTCAGCTTTTTACGGTCCTCCTCGCTCAACCATTGGGGAATCACTCCCGAATAGATCTCCATCTTCAATAACTGCAAATTGTCATCACAATAAAGATTGTATTTTCTGGGATCTCCAATCCACTCAAGCAACGCTTCAGAGCGGGTAGTCAGTCTTGATGATATTATCACCCTGGCAAAATTGGTCAGTATTCTGGGAAGAAAAAGCTCCTCTATCTGAGGGCCAAAAGTACTGCGGTATATTTTCACTTCAGTATTTACATCCATAACGTATGGTATGTTTATATAATCGATCCGGTCAGAAAATGATTTGAACTCCTTAATGTTTTTCTGATCTTCAGGGTTCATGATGGCTAACAGTAATGAATTGACGTTTTCCTCAATATCATCTACCTTGTGAACCCCTTCACTTATTATGTTATGCAGGTCAATAAATCTTTCGGTGTTATGTGCCTTAATATCCATTAATGCATATACACCATTGTTGGTTTTTGCATAACGAGAATAGATATAATGTACGTCTGTAGAGTTTTTCAATAATGAATTCAGACGCGCCTGTATAGCCGGATTATGAAGCACCTTGTTTTTCAAAGGTGTATCACCAGGATTAAACACACTTATCCCCTCTCCGATTCTTCTGTTAAATCGGTAGGGACGTGCCCAGATCATTTTGTGAACCTCTTCAGGACTTTTCAGGTTGTTTAATAATGCCTGATAAAGTGCGCTGCAGAATGTACAGGGTTTGTCCTTGAAAAGCCAATGATAACTTCTGTCCGAAAAAAGTTTATCTTTAAAAGAAGTGCCTTCAAAAATGTCCGAAAGGAATTTTTCCCGATGATCCCTGGGTATTATCAGTAATGGATGATCGTGACTTGGGCAGGGGATCTCCATTATTCCATCTACGGTTACCGGAACATGTGTATCAATTCCAGAACAGCCGCTTACATTATCCCGTTCTGCTATCAGAAGAGCTGATAACTGTTCTACTACCGGAGAACCTGTATAATCCTGAACTGGACCAAACAAGGAAGGATCGATTCTCCAGATCAATTCATACCTCATCCCTTCCTCTATATTAGCATAAATTTCAAATTTCCTGAGCAGATTGTTGAGAAATGTACTTTTACCACATCCCGGAGGACCATTGAAAATGTAAATTTTATTCTGTTGTGAGCCCCTTTTCATGCTGTTGACCAGATTTACCAGTCTGTTGGCAAAAAGTCGATCTGCAAAGAATGGACGGTCACTGTCTTTTTCGAAAAGCCTGCTGCAGTCATAGTAAACATAATGCACCGATTCCGGATCATTGGGATATTCATCTATTCCTTCTCCCAAATACCATTCGATCATGTCATGAAATACCTGAAACACGTTACGCAGATGAATCTGCGGATTAGCCAGAACTTTATTAAGAAACACATCAAAAGAGATCGTTGGATTTTGACCCTTGTCAGTCATGCATCTGTTAAGGTTTTCCAGTGCTGTTTGTACCTTGTCCATGTATTTTAAATTCCCCTTTTTCCAGGTTAGTTTTTAGGTAATTTTGAAACTACTCAGGTGCTAAAAACAATTAATTTGCAAGAAATCAGAAACAACAGTAAAAGAATCAGGAAAAATATCTGACCAGATAAGCTCTGAAATAAGTATTATTTTTATTCCGATTCTTCGTCTGAATATTATTTTCAGATTACTTCTGATTAGATATTATTTTATTATCAGTTCCTATTTTTCTGATTAATATTATTACGTTTATTTTTAACCATCCGCTTTCTTAATAGTCACTAATTTTAGTTTATTATTCCAGATCTTTTTTAGACAGTTTGCGGTCTTTCATTGTGTAAAGAACCCTTTTCCACTTGATATTTTTTTTGTCCCCGGGTTTCTCCGGCGTATTGCTTCCATAGCGCCTTGATTCCTGTGCGGGCTGAACAATTTCACTTGTTTCAAGCTGCACAGGTGCACCCCAGAGATACTCTATCCCCATCATGGTATTGGAAATGAACTCGGTAACCAATGGTTTACCTTCGAAATGATGATTAAGATAAAGCTGTCCATCTTTACTTTTATTCTGGTCTACCTCAATTGAAGGTGGATGATATAACTGCTCACGAAGCATCTCTTTGTAGTCGTTTGCTTTTCTGCTTTTAATGTAGTATTCCCACACCATTCGCTCCTGATTGAGGCGACGGCCTGCTACAAAAAGATCGTATTTGTCCATAAAATCCTGATCCGTGAAATATTCAATAAATAAACTGTCACATAAGTTTTTCCTTACCTCAGAGATATACTCACGGCCGTTCTTTACACCAGTATCATACTTTTTACGATCCTTTATATCCATGATCTTTCTGAAATCCATGCTGTATTTACCCTTATCAGCCATCTCCTCTATATGCTGAAATAAACGCATACCCAAGGCATAAGGATTAAGCCCGATTCTAGGCATAGCTGCAACCCCCGAATGAACTCTGGCAAAATCAACTTCATGACCCTTTATCCTATCATCGGCTAAAAAGAGATATTCATGCCAGTAGCTGGCCCATCCTTCATTCATTATCTTGGTACGGATCTGAGGTTGAAAAAACAGTGAAGTCTTACGTACCACTTCGATAACCGAACGCATCCAGGCATTCTGATCTTTACGCAAAAAATCAGAATTTTTCATTATGTACTGAAGAAGATCGCTTTTGGGAGCCTGTAAACGCTGTCCGTACTTTGCAAGTAAGGAATTGAACTCAGGATGTTTCTGCCGGATTTCTGTAAAAAAGATCTGCTCGGCTTTTTCCTTATATTCCTCAGAATATTTGTTATATCTGTCCAGCTCTTTCATATACTCAGTAATAGGCACATTCTGGATCGACTGCAAAAAAACATCGAAATAAAAGTTAAGCGAAGAAGACTCATTCTGATGTGGAAGAGTTTCGAACTGAATAAGATCCGAATAATACCCCACAAGATTGTCTATGCCCCTGGCAAATTCTATGATGTAATCGACCCAGCGCCCTTTCTCAGAGCGCATTCTGGCAATCAGTCGTTTGTCGGAAAGCGCCTGGCCGGTGAAATCGATGTCCCAGGTGTTACGAAAATATTCATTATTCTGAAAGAAATCGATATGGGCTAGTACGTGATAAAAAATCATCACATTGAGCCAGTCAGGATTGTTGTCATTATAAAAAGAGATTGCGGGACGGGTATTAATTACTGTTTCGTATGGATTTGACGGATATAATTCATATCTGCCTTTTTCCCGCAACACTTCAACATCATGAACCCAGTAATCGTAAAGAGTGGGTATCATTAATTTAGGTGTCAACTCAATAAGGTCACGGTTGGTAACTATATATTCCAGAGTTTCATCCTGAAATTTAAGCCCTGCTTTTCTGGCTCTTTCTTTACAACCTTCCATTATTCTTTTGGTTTTCTGATCTATCAATTCCATTTATATCCGGTTCTCCCTCTTGTCCCTTCAAAGGTCCTGCATTGAAAAGAAATAGCCTTTTCAAATCAGTACACTATCATTTTACAGTACCTAAATCATACGAATTAAGTATTACAATCCAGTAATTATCAAAATTGATAAAAGAAATCCCCACTAAATGTTCCAGGCGGGGAATTCTGCTAACAAACTACTGTAAACCTCTGTGTTCATCAGAAGTACTAAAAAACTTCCTGAGAGATCATTCTTCTGATTCCCTCAATTAACCTTGCTTCATCTGCATCTTCGTTCATAGTATCCATTCGCAGCAAATCGGATTCATTGATAAGTAGTCCTGAGTTTTCCAGATATGTCTGAACCTCTGTTTTCTCATTGCCTGCATAATTATGGGATACTATGGTAATTCCCATACGGCTTACATATTCCAAGATTTTCTTAAGCTCCGGAATCGTTTTCTCTCCTGTAGTGTCCCAGTCATCACCATCGGTACCATGGAACACATAGATATTGTATTCCTGAGCCAGATTTTCCTCTTCTACGATTCTGTTTACCAGATTGTAAGCTGCAGCCACTTGTGTACCACCTGCCACTCTTGAATTGTAATAAGTGTAAAAGTCAGGAACTTCTTTGGCGCTGGTATCATGAAGAATAAATCGGGTTTCCACTCTTCGTGAATACTGATAAAGCAGCCAGCTATAAATGAGTACATGCTGGGCCACAACCAATTCTGTGCATTTTCCTTCCATGGAACCGGAATAATCTCTCACAAAGAATACTACCGCCTGTGATTCATAATCCTTTTCCTGAGATAATACTCTGTAGATTTTATCTCTTGGAGATACGATCATTTCTGTAGTATTCAAGTTATTAACATCAGAGATCTTTCCAAGTCCGAAATTGGTCTGAAGGACCTTTTTAAGAGTTGCCTTCTTATCAAGCACCTGCCCAAAACCACGGTTCTTGTCGGTAATATCATAGGTATACTTTGTAAGAGATCGTCTGGTCCCCCGGTCCTTAAGATTAGGCAGCTCAAATTTCTCAGTAAGAATCCGCCCCAAATCATAAGCAGTGGACTGGATATCATGGGAGGCTTCATCTCCTTCACCGGCACCATTTCCTTCACCCTGTTCAGGCCGAATCGGCTGTTCACCTATTATCTCACCCTCTTCGCCCTGACCGGTTCCGCTTGATTCTCCACTGTCTGTATAATTCATAGCGGAATCATGCATGAACTTTTCTTCCACAGTTGTGGGAACTATTACTATGGATCCACCGTCAATTTTGCCAGGCTTTATCAGACGGCCAACCCGTATCTTACGTGGAAAGCCATCCTTCTCCCTTTGCCGGTCCCTATCCAGCAGTTCATCCATTGATGCCAGAGCGCTGATTGGTGTTTCAATGATTTTCTTGTCCTGCAACATAACCAGATCTGAATATCCGTATAACCCCCTTATTTCAAGAGGTTCTGATAAAACATCAATTTTGTGAACTTTTGGCCCGTTGAGCTCCCTGAGCATTCTCTGCTCTTTCTCAACTGTAAGCTTCTTTTGCCTGATCTCCATGAAAAGTTCTTCCGCCGATTTATCATTGCTATGGTTACTATTCATCTTTTCAGTTCTCATCTTCCTGTGTACAGAAATATTCGATGGTTTTTTGAGCACAAGTTGTACAATAATGAAGTTTTTCCAGCATTGTATGAATCATTCGATCGTAAAGTTTCTGGTTTTCCTCGTTTGTACGATTGGCCAGTGCTCCCACCAGACTGCCGGCACCTGCGATATCCGACTTAAGGCGTACATCTGTTACCGCCTTAACCAGTTCGAGATTATCCATGAAATCGTAATCTGGATTGAGGGATATTCTTTGTCCATAAATTTTTCGAATAGATGTTCTGAACATATCCCGTTGTTCTCTGGTCTTTAAACCCAATCGTTCCTCTACATTTGAGATGTATCTTTCATCTATTTTAAGAGCTTTTAGCTCGCCAGTCTGAGGATCACGGTATTTCCACATCTTGTCGGGTCCCAGATTTTCGGCATCGATTCCAATGATCATATTGACATAGTTCATTACGTCCTTGCGTATTGCATGAGGCTCGTCCATATATGCATTGAACATTTCAGTCATGATTTTTTCCCGGTAAAGACCTTTGCCGATTTTCAGGTCTTCAAGATATTTCTTCCGGTCATTGGCATCTGTAACATAATCCAGAACAACTCGTTCAAGAGCCTTGAAGATATCGTAGGCAAACATACATTTACCTTCGTTGGTCTCTGAACTTTCGATAAGCAGCTGTACAGCACGTCCCAGATTTCTCTGCCCCAGGCCCTTCTGACCGAATCGGTTGATGATTACAGGATCCTGGTTGAGCGTGTCTATGACTTCAGCCAGAGTCTTGATACTCTTTTCACCTGCCACTTCTCCTGCAGTCAGCTTCAGTGTCTCGATCGGAGTAAGTTTTTCTGAACGGGCAAGTCGGGACAGTACTACTGCAACCGATGCAGCATAGTTGAGATTTGGATCCTGATGAAGATCCTCTTTATTCAGTGTTGTACGCGCTTCCTTACCTATCGCATATTGTGTAAGCTCTTTCTGCAAACGATAATTGGTGTTATGTGATATGTAACAGATCCTGCAACGGTCAATTATGGGCGCTTCTTCCTTTTCGGAGAGGAATCGGTTGAATTCCGAATTATTACTAGTGGCAATAATCAGGGTATCGATAGGCCATTTAAAACCGTCTATCTCTATGTTGCGGTTCTGAATAACTCCCAGATAAACCTGTACCAGATCCTTTTTGTTCTTGTAAATTTCATCACTGAAATGTATTCCACCTCCAGCCACACGGGCCAGGGCACCACGACGCAAGTCAAAGCGGTACGGGTTATTGGTATCGGTAATGTGCAGTAACCGCTGAATCGATTCTTCACCCAAAAGATCGACCGCCGAAGAGGTCATTTTATCTTTGGCTGGATATTTACCTGTAACCGTGCCAAGACTTTCGGTAAGGGGAACAGGTACGATATCAATAAAGCCAAGCATCTCATCAATATCACCATTGGTATATTCCCGGATCTCATTCCAGATGTAGCCGCTGCAGGCTCCCAGTGGTCGGTAATTATTATAAAGATGTTCAATCTCCTTGTCAGAAAAACTGAAGTTGCTGCAAAGATACTCTTTTGTCTGATCGGTTGTCTCAAATAGGTTTAAAGCAAGAATCATCGGATCTTCATAGGTCTGAGACTCAATTACCCTGATTTTTCCATAGGATCCCAGTTTGTCCAGATTTTTAAATCTGAAAGTATATTTACGGTTGAGTTCATGAGAAAGGAACTCACGATAGCGGTTACACAGAAAATCTACGAAAAAAGTTTTTCCGTTTCCTGGCTCGCCAACCAGAACAAAAGCCATTTCTGCAGAAGACCCCCCCTCGGCCGCATCCTTGACATAAGAAACGAAGCTGTTGATTTCATCATACATACCGATCACATGTTTTTTACCGGTGCGGAAAATGCTGAAATCGTAGGTTGTCTTCCCGTTTACTACGACTTTTTCTATCTGGCTTTCCAATATCATTCGAGCGACACCCTGGAATGCATTTTCAAAGGTCCGCTCTTTGTTTTTCAGAGCTGTTAGGTGATGATGTAAAGTATTTGGTGTGGATGCAGGCATTAATTCCTCCTGTAACTCCTTGGGCATATTTGAGTGTGTTAACGAATCGGAAAAGCAGGCAACCAGAGCTGGGCAGCCATATCCAATTCCGGGAAAATCTCTCCAGGTCAAAAAGCAAGTAGCCGATTTCCTTCTTTTAAGATAACCTGCATATCGCTTCTGTCACCGGTTTGAATAAATCAATACGCAGCATTGGGAAATTTATTTGAGAAAATGAAGGTAAGATTTTAGGGACAAAGCACGAAATTTCGAGAAACAAGAAATCCAAAATAAGAGCGAAAATGGAAAAATTTGAACAGTCATAGGATTTCGTGTTCTGTTTTCGTATTTTATCTTCCTGAAGGTAGTAAAAATATCCACGAAAAAATTTCTATAAATCCAAGAGATAAATTTTATAGTGACCCGGTCTATTTTTAAGGTACACCCGACTTATTTTGCCTCTACCAAATAGTTTTATGATGCCCACATCTAAAAGAAATCTACAAACTAGAAAGCCAGTCCTATACCCAAAGAAAATCCGCCCTTAAAGGGAAACTCTCGATTGAGCTGGAAACCGTAATCAATTCGAATCGACCCCACCGGTGTACCGATTCTTACCCCCGGGCCAGCAGACCAGTGAAAATTTGCAAGGCTAAAACTATGTGGATTTATCCATACTCCACCGCCCTCAATAAAAACTGCACCACGAACAATACCGGCTATAGGAAATGTTAACTCCAGAGGAGTTATTACCACAGCGAAATTACCTCCAAGCGTATCTCCATTGCTATTGACAAGAGCTAATTCGCTCTCATCATATCCTCTTATCTCCCTTATCCCTTCCGGACCAAAATAGAACTGTTTCTGTACCGGGACCAGGTCTCCGGCAAACCCATGTGTATATCCACTATATATTGCATTTGAGATAGATAAGGAGTCAAAAAAAGGGAAATAGAACCGGATATCACCAGTGATCCGGTAAAAATCACTGCTCCAATGAATAAAACCCAATCCTGCAATCTCTACATCCAAATATGCAAAAATCGCTCTTCCAGGTGTAAAAATTGATCTGCGGGTATCACGACTTAAACCTGAACCAAGAAGAAAAATGTTCTCAGGCTGATCTGTAAGGAAGGTATCGAGCTCTAATGGTTCGTTTATCCATGAAGTCCTTTCCGCCTGCATATAAAACCGGAACCGATTGTATTTTCCCGCTTTTTGGATAAGGCTCAGAACTGTTCCACCAAAAACCCCTGAAAAAGTAGGCACTTTCAGCCTCTGCAGATATCCAGTGATATTTGCATCAAAATTCCTGCTGAAAATCCTGGGATAAGAATAGCTCAATCTCGCAGAAAGGATATCAAATGATGCTCTGGTGGCTAAAGCAATTCTATGTCCCAACCCAAAAAGGTTTCTATAAGAAACACTCAAGTCACCATAAATTCCATCTGAAGTACTATAACCACCACCAGCTAAAAGCTCAAACATTTGCGTTTCAGAAACTCTGAGTTCAACCGGAACTGTCACTGTCTCTGCATCCTTGCTCTTTACACTATCCTGAGGCTCTATCACGACATAGTCAAAAAGACCGGTATTGTACAATCCACCGATATTCCAGGCAATTTTGGTTAAAGTAAGAAGCTGGTCCGGCTTTAAATCCACCTCTTTAAGAATCACTTCTTTGTGGACTTTTCTGGTACCGATAATCTCAAGCGGACCAGTTTTTACTAATGGTCCTTCAAAAACATGATAGATCAGAGCAGCCCTGGAACTTATTGAATCCATTTTCACCTGGTATTTTACTTTTGAAAACAGATAGCCATGTGATGCAAGACTGTCAATTATGATATAGATTCCCTGTTCTATCAGTGCAGAATCTAAAGGATCACCCCTTTTTAAGTGGATCCATCTTTCGAGAGTTGAACTTTCAAACATCCTGTTACTGGAAAAAACTATGGAGTCAATCAGAATTTGTCTTCCTTCTTTGATATTTATCAGAATTCCTACTTTCATATTCTCCCGATTGCGGCTGATCCGTTCAATTTTAGCGGTTGCATTCAGATAACCGTTATGATGATAAAATTTTTTAACAGCATCAATATCTTCAACCAGGCTTGTAAAAGAAAAAATTGATCTTCTGAAAAGGCCGGGAGGTTGAAGTTTCATTTGTTCAAGAAGCTTTTTACTTGAAATATTATTATTACCTGAAAATTGAATATTGGCAATCGTCCATTTCTCATTCTGTGCAAGAGCGGTTAAAATAAAGAACAGAATTATCCATTCTCCACAGAAACGCATTTTATCTCCTGTAGATAAATTTTACTCCTGCATCTGAATTACCCCTGGAATCAGTTTTTCCGATCAACCGCAACTGAGGAAACACCCGATACATCAACTGAACCGCATACTGACCTATGTCTGTGACATCGGCCTGATATGAGACGGAAAACCTTGATGTCAGATTCTGACTTACAGTCAAAGACAGGCCGCCATCTTGTTCAAAGATATTACCGGAAATGATTACATTTCTTAAACCGGTGATCTGTTCGATATATTGTGAACCTAAACCAGTTAAATAGGAGCTTAAGATCTGGCCGCCACGGGTCTGAAAACCCGGACCGCCACGGATTCCTCCAAATGTAAGCAGGTTAATTATCTCCTGTTGATCAAGGGGGGGATTGGAACTAAGGGTAATATTAGGATTTTTAATTGTACCTCTGACTTTTACATTAACTGTATAGTTTGGCTGAGCCTCACTTGTTAAGTCCTGGACTTCGGTACTGGCAACGATCTCCAGTGTGGGATTAATTTCTGTTGCATTAAACTGACGCAACATACCATTCTGAATTTCGAAATCCCGGTCCAGATATCGGACTCTTCCTTCTTCGATATTTAACACACCATTAAAGTAGGGTCTTGCTGCCGATCCAGAAATTGACATTTTTCCATCCAGAAGAAATCTTCCCAGGTTGGAATCGATCAGAAAGCTGCTGTTAAGATCAATTTCTGTACGTAATTTTGTATTTTGTAAGAGTGCAGAAGGCATTGAAGGACCCCTTTTACCCTCTGAGAAGGCATTAAAAAGCTCTGATATTGTGAAGATTCTTTCTATTCTTGTATCATTCAGTTTGATTCTTGCATCCAGCAAATAACTGTTTCCGGTTTTATTGATATGGGCTATAGCATCTTCGATTCCCACCTGAATTGCATCCAGACAATTGACACTTAAATCCTTTATTATAAATCTGGAATTTATATTCTCTACTGAATTTTTACCCATTGAAACTTCTGTTCTACCGCCCAGGTGACCATCTCCCCATTTTCCATCGATAGTATCCAGAATTATCCGGTTGTTTTCAAGTTTAACATTTGCATTAAAGGGACCAGCAACTCCATTGCAATTGTTTAAATAAAATTGCAAATCATTTATATTCAGATTGCCTTTTGAATCAAACCTGGAAAGTCTTCCTTTTCCGGAAATTACTCCCTTATCAAATAATAAAGGTGGAATAAGATTATTGATCATTGTAATCGGAACATTCTGTAACTGAAAATTTATACTGGGATTATTTTTTACTCTCCAGTCCAACGGGATCAGACCATCTATATGCAAATAACCTTCTTTTTCAAAATTACTGGATAGCGAATCTATGCGCAGGGCCTTTCTGTAAATGCTTCCATACGCCCGGGTGTTAATAGTCCGATTTTCATTCAGTGTGATTGATTCGGATAGGATCGAAAAATCAACAAATGGATCTCTGAGTGTACCCTTTATTACCGCATTTGTTTTTAATCCGGATACTGTTGCATTATGTAAAGTCCAATTAAGAGTGTCTGCAGAGGATATAAAATTACCGTCTACATACCATAACCCATTTTTCATCATGGCTTCTGCATCACCATTAATCTGCCCTCGTACAAATAACTGAGGGAAAAAAGTTTCCACCAGTTCTCCATATTCAAAATCACGGGCTATGAATCGAATAACAGTTCCATCCTGTATAGGCCAGGCTTTTTGTGAACAAAGTTTCTGAAAAGGGGTATACAACGAGGTAAGTAGAACCGAAACACTGTCCTTTTTTCCAATTACCCTTAAATTACCGTTGATGCCATCTGGATTCAAATTAAATGCCCCCAAAAAGAAAAAGGGATTTGGGAGAGCCAGAGCTTCCTCTCTTAATTCAAAAAGTAAATTACCGTTACTTAAGCAGTATTTCTTGTCTATTAGAGCATTCACCTGCACGCTTCCTTCTATACAGGGAGAAAGAGGTATTTGAGGAAACAATAGACCAATTCTGGCATAATCTATAACACTGGTAAAAAGAACAGAATCATTGATATATTTCCCTGTTGAACGCACCTGAAGTGCAGCAGAATTACCAGATCTGACTTTTGATATTAACTGAAGTGAATATCCTGATTTAAGGACATCAAGTGTTCCGGCAGTTTTAAATGCAATTGTGTCCTTAATAAACGATAAAGTATCAATTCTTAATCGGTTATTACTATAATAAAGTGAGGCTGATAAGCTATCTGTCATCCAGTTCTGATAACCAGGTTCAATTATCTGTATACTTGAGCTAATTACAGGATTAAGAATACTTCCATGGGCCTGTAGATTGGCATGTAAATTACCATTTAAGTTTTTAACTTCAGCAGGAATGATCACTTTCTGAATATCAGCGGTAATGACACTAAGCAGGCTGTCTATAATCCATTTATTTGCATAAGTAAAAGATGATTTCAAATCATAGAGGGTAAAACCTCTCCAGAATAATGAATCTGACAAGACGCTTAGAGTCAATCGAGGGTCTTTAAACAGGTTGAAAAATGATACATCGATCAGAAGAGTACCCTTCATGGGATACTTCAAATAGTAAGAACTCAGCGGTGCTGGATTTTTGATAGTTCCTTTTATGGCCCCTTCCATTACATCATATAATCTCACTTTTCCCTGTCCGTAAAAACGATTATTATCACCGATAAGAGACTGTAAAGACCAGGTATTGTTATTTATACTCAAGACGGTCCAAAGTGTATCAATATTCAGGAGTCCTTTCTCTGAAGCAGTAACCTCTAAAAAGGCTTCTTTGGGTAGTTCTTTAAGGTTATTACCAGAGCCTTTAAGAGAGACGGTAGCCACACCTGCAATCCTGGGATTTTTAAGGTTGAAATAATCGGCAATTAATTCCATATTAATCTTTTCACCATGAGCTTCAAATTTGTACTCTCTTAATTGGGGAATGTGGAAAATATTTTCCAATATGGCAGATAATCTCATGTTAACAGATGCATACTGGTTATAAAGATTAGAATTTATAATCAGAGTATCTTTTCGATTCAGATGAGCATGCAAATATAAGGAATCAATAGATATATCTCTGTATAATAGAGATGATGAATTCAGGTCAGCTTTTATATCTGGAGAAGAGAGATTGCCTCTTATTTCAAAATGAGAATGAATAATACCATCGATCTGATATTTTCTCGGAATCAGGTTGGAGGTTAATAAAGCCAGATCAGCTGTAAGGTCACCATGAAGATTGAATAAATGAATTGAATTTAAGGGCGCTTGTCCGTACAGAGACAGATTCGCTTGATTTCCTTTCAAAGTAAAATTTGATATATGTAATATAGAATCATGTATTTCCGCATTCAGATATGATTTGTCGAAATTCACATTAAGCCGGGAAGAAAAAATATTAAGAATCTCTGATGTTAATTCTGTTTTCAAAGAATCGTATCTGGCGCATCCATTAATATTATTAGCTGTAATTGTTCCTAATTGCATATCATATAATTTCATATCAACATTGTTCATACAAATAATGCCGATTTGCAGTTGCCATTTTTGATTATTCTTTTCCCGGGGTTTTTTTAAGGGTAGACCAGGAATTTTAACTGTACCTGATTTGTTCCTGATTACATAAAAGTTTCCACCATACGCTCTGATAATTGGTAGAGAAATTTTACGCTTCAAAAGAGGGAGAATTGCAAAACTTATCTGAAGTCTGTCAATAGAAACTGAATCCTGGTTTGGAACAGGTGCTTTTATTTTAACCGAATACAAATCAATGGTATTTAGAAGATTAGTTAAATAGGATTTGATGGAAAGCGTTCCCCTGATTGTTTTATTTGCCTGCTTTTCGATTGAATTCAGAAGATATGCTTGTACTGGGGGAAGATGCACTAACAGAAGAAGACAAAAATAGAGCCCTATAAGTGTTAATATAATCCAAACCAGGAACAAAACAACTTTTTTAAGTACATTATTTATCATAAAAATTGCCTTTGAGAATATAGGGGGCAATTATCCAGCAGTTACAAAAGATGTGCCAGCTTAAGCGCGCAGATAACTTTTTTTGAAGTTTAAAAAGGGCTTATAATAAAAAACAAGAATGGAAAAGATGACATGAAAAACAGTTTTCAAAAAAGCAGTTAATCTTGATTGTTGCATTATTTGCCATTTTCTAAAGCTGTTTGGCTTTTACCTGATTAAGGTATTATTAAAAGGAAATGTTCAATTGAATAACAAAATTCCCTGCTCAGGGAAACGTTGTTACAAAGGCTAAAACTGTCCCCGAAATATTACCTCAGGGCACAACAGAAATTTTCCAGGTTTAGCCATCTTTGAGTAAAAAACCTGAAAAAATCTAATTTGGGGAATTATAGAGATAAATCTACCCAGATTAAGTTTTGATTTTAACTGGCAATAAATAAAATGAGACTTTGAATCAAGTTCTCCACTCTCAGTTGCTCTGCTGTATCTGGTTTCCAATTCCATTAAAACTTTTCCTCTTTCCAAAGAAGTCCCTGCCGCTAACTGAAAACCACGATAATCACAAGAAGAATTATCCAGATATTTGCTGTTATAATTTTTTAAGCGAGCCCAGGCACACGATGTGTAAAAAATATTACTGCGATTGAGCATATATGATGAGCGAAAACCCAGACCTATTTCATTAATTGCTTGCTCTGAGAGATTATCGTAGTTTCGATTGCTGACAATAATAATTTGAGGAGCAATGGAGAATCTTCCTTCAATAAACGACATATTGAAAATATAAAGAAAAGAAGGAGGTTTTTTTGGGTTATTTTGGCTAACATTGTTTGATTTATTTATCAAAGTAGCGAAAATTTCCGGAGAAAAAAAACCATTAAACAAGTGTAAACCAGTTTTTGCACCAAGCAGGGAAAAATTTGTGGCAGTTGACCAGCCGATCCATGCTGCACCCTCAAAATTATCTGTTGCAAGAGACCGTTCGATGAGGTCAAGAGGTCCGTAATTTTCTACCGGTATTTTTCCTGTCTGTATATAAAAATAACCCGGATTCCATTGAATATAAGCCAGATGAATAAAAGGAAAAGAAAATGGCAGATAAGACTTTTCTGAAACTGTAACAGGATTATCTAAAGGATAATTTGCCTTATTAATAAGACTCCAGTCATTTCCAAACTGGAATTGAAATGTAAGTTTTGTGTTAAGCTCTAAAAAGAAACCATAATAGATACCTATCTTATTGCAGGTTTCGAAAATAGAATTATATTTTTTATTGTTTTCAGATGAATATTCCCATTCAAAACTGTATTGTGCAAGTCCATAGGGGATGAGAACAGAATCTTTTTTTTTATGCGCATCACTACAAATAATAATTATAATCAGAATTAATACTGTACGCTCCATATTGACTATGAATTACAAAAGTCATGCCATAGCCAGTATAATTGGGACAAACAGGAATATCAATTCGAACAGTAAATTATAGTTAAAAGCACTAATTCTTGAAGTCTTCATTTCTGGCTTTCAGGAAACCACTGACTAAACCAGTGTAGCCAGAGTTCTCGTAAAGGCAATCAAGCTACCTCCTGTGGTGGTAGAATTTGACTCTGAAGAGAAAAGTATGGATCCTTAAGACTATATTATCATGAATACCTTGTGCAAAACTGCGATAATCCCCACTGGAGAAGCAAAGATGGCTGATGGAAGATCCAGGACAAGAGCACAGAGAAAACCAATTACACTTCCAAAAACATACTAAATAGTTTCTGTTCAAAATTGGTCGATTTCCACAAAAGAGTCTTTACATAAGA